>BNUR01000172.1 GCA_025997495.1 Spirochaetia bacterium
CCGGGAAAAAAAGGCGAACCGCAGGGGGTTGTCCAGGAAATCCGGTTCAGCGGGCGTTCCGTAGATGCCGTCCCGGCCAAAGAACTTCTCGTGGTCGATGAAGTATACCTTGACGGGGTTTTTCTTTGGCGAGCCGGGCAGGTCGGTGGTGTAGACGGCGCACCATTCCTCACCGCCGCCGCCAACGTGAACACCCATAGCGCCCTCCATCTGGGTTAGCTTACTACGGTCAACCCCGTAATACCGGGGTATGACGATACGCACTTCGTGGTCAAGTTTTGCCAGGGCAAGGGACAGGGCGGACACCATATCGGCAAGGCCCCCGGTTTTTGCATAGGGAACCGCTTCACTGGCGGTCATTAGGATTTTCATTTATCCCCTCCGAAAAATATTTTAAGATTTTTAACCGCAAAGGCGAAGAAGGCGAAAAAGAAGAAGGGAGAAAAAGATACCCTTTCTTCCTTTCCTTATTCGCCTTCTTCGCCTTTGCGGTTTCTATTTTTCATTCGTAATTATTCTAGGGACAAAACTAGAACTTTTCAACCACGGAAAGGCCGTTATCCCTGACAATTTTCAAGCCCTGCTCGAAATTCTCCATTTTGAAGATAACCACCGCCTTTCCTGCCATACCTTCCAGGGAGGCGTAGAGGTATTCGATGTTTACCTTGCTGGACTGGAACAGTTCCATCACCTTGGCCAGGCTGCCGGGGGTATCCCCAATCTCGACGGCTACCACGTCGGTGAGCCGGGTGGTAAAGCCCGCCTCGTTCAAGGCCAGAATGGCGGCGTCGCTCTTGTCCACGATAAGCCGCAGTATGCCGAAGTCCGCCGTGTCCGCGATGCTGATGGCCCGGATGTTGATGGCGGCGGCGGCCAGAACCTTGGTTACTTCCCCCAGACGTCCGGCGCTGTTTTCCAGGAAAACCGATATTTGTTTAATTTGCATGATATGCGCTCCTCTTTCCTTCTATATATTACGGTTATCGATAACCCGCTTGGCCTTGCCTATGGATCGTTCTATGGTTTTCGGTTCCACCAGCTTGACCTTTACCCCAATTTGGAGCTTGGACTTCATCACATCCTGTATTTTGCCCCGCAGCGCTTCCAGCCCCCTGGTCTCATCGCTGAAGAATTCCTGCTTCACCTCCACTTGGAGTTCCACCTCGTCCAGGTGGGACTCTCCCCGGTTGACCACAATCATATACTGAGGCTCGGTGCCTTCGATGCCGAAGAGGGCGTGCTCGATCTGGCTGGGGAAGACGTTGACCCCCCGGATGATCAGCATGTCGTCGGTACGGCCAAAGAGGCGGTGCATCCTCACGGTGGTTCTGCCGCAGGAACAGGGCTCGTCCATGAAGTAGGTGATGTCCCGGGTGCGGTAGCGGATGAGCGGGGTTCCTTCCTTGGTGAGGGTGGTAAAGGCCAGTTCCCCCTTTTCACCCCGGGGCACATGCTTCCCGGTTTCCGGGTCGATAATTTCGGGATAGAAAAGGTCCTCGTTGATGTGGAGCCCGTCCTGGGCCTCGCACTCAAAGGCCACCCCGGGGCCGATGATTTCCGTGAGGCCGTAGATATCGTAGGCCTTCATCCCGTACCGGCTCTCGATTTCCTTCCGCATGTTTTCGCTCCAGGGCTCTGCGCCGAAACAGCCCTTGCTGAGGGGCAGCTTTTTTAGGTCTATCCCCGCATCCGCCGCTTCCTCGGTCATGTAGAGGGCATAGGAGGGGGTGCAGGTGAGCATGGTGGAGCCGAAGTCCTGCATCACCATGAGCTGCCGGTCGGTGTTCCCGCTGGACATGGGGAGGACCTCCGCGCCGATGGTCATGGCCCCGTAGTGCGCGCCGGGACCCCCGGTAAAGAGGCCGTAGCCGTAGCAGTTCTGGACGATGTCGTCCTTGGTACAGCCCCCGCCGGCCAGGGTCCGGGCCATGGCTTCCCGCCAGATGTCGATGTCCTTCTGGGTATATTCGTCTACGACAGGCTTGCCTGTCGTTCCGGAACTCATGTGGACCTCCACGATCCGGTCTTTTGGGCAGGCCAGGAGGCCCCGGGGGTAGTTTTCCCGAAGGTCGTCCTTGGTGGTGAAGGGCAGCTTTTCGATGTCAGCCAGGGTGTGGATGTCCCGGCTCGAAACCCCCAGGGCATCCATTTTCTTCCGGTAGAAGGGCACCGTGGCGTAGAGCTTTTCCACCAGGTTCTTGAGATTGGCAAGCTGGAGCGCCTCCCGGGCCGCAGTTTGCATACATTCGTATTCAGGGTTAAAAATCATAACATCTTCCTTACTTGGGTAAATATTGAGAAAGAAACGATGGAAGAAGTATATCAGGGCCGTGGGAAAATTTATAGGGGGTAATTAGGGTACTTTACAGAAATCAAAAAAAGTAGTATATTAACCTAAATTAAAGTCCATTGGACTATAAGCAAAAGGAAAGGAGAATAGCATGAAGAAGTTTTCGTTACTGGTTTTGATGATGGTCGTGTTATCCGGGATTGTATTCGCACAAGTCCAGGATTCAAGTATTGTGGTGCGGTGGGATGGTACCAGTATCACGCCGCCCCTCATATACCACCTTGAGGTATGGGATCAGCGCGGTTCCGAAACCGACATTAGCGGGTTCCTGACTCCGGTGAATGACCTCAGGAAATACGGTCCCGTCTGTTTTCTTATTCATGCCGATAATGGATACATCGTCGCTTTATACGCCAATACCACTTGGGAACCGGGCTTGCAAAGGCCCCAGGGGGTTGAACCCAAATATTCCGCCGCCGGGGATTCAAAGCAAATTATCCGCAGTCTTTTGGATAGCAAGGTATTCAAAAGCTACATTACCCGAAGCAGATTCCTCAGTGATCTCGAATCAACCTATGCCGGACTGCAATAGCTCCCATAGAATGACATCAGCCTAAATCCCCTGGCCTCTTTTACAAGGACAGGGGAGGGGCTATCATCCTGCTAAACGTCCTTCGGCCGCTTATCATAAACTCGCTTAGCCTTCCCCTCCGACACCGGTAGGCTCCCCGATTCGTGGAGTTCCACCCGCGGGTTGATGGTGATTGACGCCTGAAGGGTTTTTCGTATCCGTTCTTTTAAAGCATTCAAGAGCCGGGAATCGTCCATAAAGGTTTCCGGTCCCACTTCGGTCTTTACCGTGAGCCTGTCCAGCACCCCGTCTTTTTCAATCTCGATAAGGTAATTATTCCCCACTTCCTTCATGGCCATGATCACCTCTTCGATCTGGCTGGGGAAGACGTTCACCCCGTTGATGATCAGCATGTCGTCGCTGCGGCCGGTGATGCGGCGGATACGGCGATGGGAACGGCCGCAGGCACAGGGTTCGGTATAAAAACCCGTAAGGTCCCGGGTGCGGTAGCGCAGTATCGGGGTGGCCTCCCGGCAGAGGATGGTCAGGACCAGTTCCCCGGTTTCACCTTCCCGTACCGGTTCCAGGGTATCGGGGTTGATGATTTCCGCAATGTAGCCGTCCTCCCAAAGGTGGAGGCCATTTTTGCACTGGCACTCAAAAGCCACCCCGGGCCCGTTCATCTCCGAAAGGCCGTAGGAATTGAACACATCGATGCCCAGGAGCCCCTCGATGCGCCGCCGGGTATCCTCCGAATAGGGTTCCGCCCCGGCAAAGGCCCGCTTGAGCCGTAGGCTGTCCCGGCTGACCCCTTCGGCCCGCATGATGCTTTCCACATGGAGGAGGAAGCTGGGGGTGGCGTGTACCACGGTGGTACCGAAGTCCTGCATAAGCCGGAATTGCCGGGTAGTATTCCCGCTCCCCGAGGGGATCACCAGCATCCCTACCTCCTCACCCCCGGCGTGGAAACCCAGGCCCCCGGTAAAGAGGCCGTAGGTGATCATGTTCTGGAACACATCGGTGTTGTTGCACCCGGTCCCGTAGATGCACCGGGCTACGTAGCTTGTCCAGCGGCGCAGATCCTCCCGGTTAAAGTAGATGGTGGTGGGGGTCCCGGTGGTGCCGCTTGAGGCATGGAGGCGGATCACCTCCTCCTTGGGTATGCTGAGGAAGCCGTAAGGAAAGCCGTCCCGGAGGTCGTGCTTGGTAGTAAAGGGGATACGTTTAAGGTCATCCAGGGTTTTGAGGTCCTCAGGACCTTTTATGCCCGCAGCGTGCAGCTTGGGGGCGTAAAAGGGGGTGCGCAGGCTGTAGGTGATCATGTCCCGCAGCTTTTTAAGCTGGAGGGCCTCCAGTTCAGGGCGGGGCATGGTTTCAATATCGGGATGCCAGTATTGGTAGGTCATTATGCTGCCGCCGCCCGGCCCAGGTTAAAGGCCCGTTTATTCGCTTCCCCCACGGATGCGTCTTTATTGGCAAACATAGCGGTAATCGTGGCCTCCAGGGTCTTTTCCGGGATGGGGAGGAAGGGGGAGGCCGCCCCCACCATGACCATGTTTACCGCCCTGGCCAGCCCCGCTTCTTTGGCAAGCCCTTCAGCTTGAACGATACGGTTCACCGGAAAGGCCGCAATGACCTTGAGGATACCCGCGATATCCGGGTAATCGGGGATGTTGACGAAGGGTTCCGCCGCAGTGACCAATGCCCCCTCCGGCGCAAGCCATGCCGTATAGCGGAGGCTTTCCACGGGTTCCATGGCAATAATCAGATCCGCCCCGCCCTGGGGAACCAGATCCGAGGCGATGGAGGGACCTACTGCGTCCCCCGTGTCGGAGAGCCGCAGATGGGCCAGCACCGCGCCCCCCCGTTGGGCCATGCCGTGTACCTCGGACTGACGCACCGAAAGCCCCGCGCTGACTGCGGCATGGGCGATAATGGCGGCGATGGAGAGCACTCCCTGTCCGCCGACTCCCGCCAGAATGATGTCTTTCTTCATGCCGGTAAGTGTATCTTTTTTTGCTTATCTCTACAAGTAATCGCCCATGACCTGCAGCAATTCTCATCTGCAAAACCCGACTTTTGGCCAAATAGTAATGTGCCGTTCTTTTTTCGTGTGTTTCCTGTCTTTTTCGTGGCTGATCTTCTTATTCCTGATGTAAAATGAGAATTGCTGAGCTTCCCAATTCACCCCTTGCGCATATCGAAAAAGTGTGTTATCTTAAGATCTCTCCGGAGGTTGGTTCTAACCTGGCTTCCGGCACATTTTTTTAAGGGGGCCGAGTTCAGGAGCATGAAATCACCTAATTCCTTGTACTGTAACGAATTGCCCCCCCCCCCACCC
>BNUR01000173.1 GCA_025997495.1 Spirochaetia bacterium
ATCCATGCTTTCTTTTTTATGGATAGTTTGAAACATGAGTCCAATTTTCCTGATAATTCGTTCTCCATACTCTACCACCGTTTTGTCAGGTAATTTCAACAGGAATAGTATCTCCCTTATAAAATGTACCCAGCAGAATTGTAACAATGCACTATGCAGTCTTTTGAACTTTCTGTATGCTCCGTAAAAATCGCAGGATATTATTCCTTCAAACATTTTCCCCAATGTGACCTCCAATACATTTTCACCACGGGTGCCGGTAATACAAAAAACAGCGAATAGCCGCGCTTTAAACACCCATATCCACCGTTTTAGACCGTTCTCCTTCCATCCGGTCTCGTCAATATGCAGATGGGGCTCTTGATTTAATTGGTCTAACAATATTTCGTGCGGCTCTTCCATTGCTGCGGAGGCCTTCATTACTTGTTTTACCAGAAATCCTCTGCTCACTTTTATTTTTAGTACGTCTGCAAAAAAATCCCGCAAGGCACTATATGATACGTGACATCGGCCTTTCATATATGCGACCAGTGCTATCAGTGCATTTGAAAATAAACCGCTGCGTGCCTCGGGCGGAACAGGCGCCGTGTGATATGATTGACAATTTTCACACCAATAGACATTACAAGCATACTCATTTACATAAAACGGTTTCGGGGCTATTTCTATTTGCTGGACCTTTTGGGGCGGCTTATTGGTTAATTCTAATTCCCCGCCGCAGCATGGGCATTTTTCTAATGTTTGTGTAAACCTGTTATCAATTTCCCCGGCTGAAAAAGGCAGGCGCTCATGTTTCTTATGCCCTTTCTGTCCACCGATTTTTCTCCGTGTACCATTTTTTGCTTCTTTGGTTTTATTAACCTTAGGATTTATTATATCTGATGATGGCGGCTTTGATGAATTGCTTGAATCTTTTTTTAGATGCGCCACTTCAGACTCCAGTTCTTTTATACGCTCATCCTGTTCTTTGATGTGTGCCTGAAGCTTACGTATATATGTCTCCAGTTCTTTTATGATGTCTAAGTATTTTTGATTTCCCCAAATCATTTCATCATTTTACCGTGTTTCCTTTCATATGTCAATCATTGTCGTTAGTTTTGTGTAATTTTCCGTGAACGGTTACAATCCATCGGTCGCTGTCCCCTAAGGCTTTGTCGATGGTGAGAAAACGCGTTCCCTTTACCGATGCGGGGCTCTGGAAGACAATGACCATTCGGTCATTCCCCTGGGCGTCCTCCTTTGAATACTGGTCGATGGCGCGCTCCGTGGTTGTGCCGTTTTTGGCGGTTATGACCATACGCGAACGGGACGACTCCGTAGCTGCGTCTATACGGTTACGCGCTGCGTGGACGATGGATGAGGCATCCTGGGCGTTTGCAAGCGATGCCCCAAGAATGAGGCCCGAAATCAAAAAGACGATTCTTTTCTTTCCTTTCATACAATACTCCTATAAAAAGTGCGCATTTGCGCACACGTCAATCGGAAATGATAGGCTCTTAAATTCCCTATCATCTACTCCTATAAATAAATTTTGGCTTGAAGGTTAACAAAAGCGCAGGGATCACGGTCAGGCTTAAAAGCGCAGTAACCCCCATCGCAAGGGCGACGAGCAGTCCCATATCGGCGATGATTTTAAAATTGGAAAAGGCAAGCACCGCAAATCCGCCGCCCACGGAAATGGCGTTTACCATAATTGCCTTGCCGGAACTTCTAAAGGTGTGGTACAAAAAGACGTGTTTATCCTCACCGGCTTTACAGGCATTATATTCCCGCTTAAAACTGTCTATGAAATGAATCGTATAATCAATGCCGATTCCCACAATAAGACTGGCGATAATCGCTGTTCCGATATTGAGCTTGATTCCTAAAAATCCCATGATAGCGAAATTACACAAAACGCTGATGATGATTGCTATGATTCCGACTAGCCCTGCGGCGCATGACTTGTTGGAAATGGCGATGATAATAAATATCATCAAGATGGAAAAGATAATCGTGATTATTTGGGAGTTAATTATCAGACTGCCCATAGCTATTTCCAGCATTGTACCGCCGCCTATGGTAAAGCGCACCGTGTCGGGGAATTTGTTCCCGGCATATTGCTTGATGGCATTGACTACCCCGGCAGAATCATTGTTGCCAAGAGTACGCATTTGCACTTTTGACTTTATCGCCGTAGGTTCAAGGGGATCATTGGAAAATTTATTAATATCGCCGGAAAGCAGCGCCAGATAATTGGCAATAAGCCCTTCGAGTTCGGCATCGGTCGTTTTACGGTATTTTGCCGGATCACCAGGGATTTCGTAATAAGCCATACCCTCGTAATTCGTCCGCTTTTTTAGTTCTTTCACCAGAGTATTCGCGTTCATACCTTTCTTTGTTCCTGCCGCCGAATCCAGGAGGGCAATCAATTCCGCAGTTGATATTTGAGCGGCGAGAATGTCTGCATTTTTTGACGATACTTCGGGAGAAGCCGCCTCAAAGTCATCGTCATAATAGCTGATGCCAAAATCTCCGAACCCAAATTTTTCAGTATCATTGGCGTTTTGACCGTTGCTTGCCGGACGTAATCCTTCCGGGCTTTCATCAGCATTGAATACCTGGTTGGTCCGTTTAATCATGTCGGTGAATCCTATCACTTTTCCGACGAGGGGTTCCTTCTCCATAAGCGTTGTATGAAGTTCGTCCATTGCGGTGAGGACTTTAGGATCAAGCAGGGCTTCTGTGCTGTCTGCCTCCAGCACCATACTGACTAATTTTGTTCCGCCGAAGTTTTCCCGAATAAACCGGTCGGACTTTGCGATAGGAGAATTTTTGTTAAAATATTCTACCAGCACATTATCTATGACAAGCTTTGAACTGCCGTAAAGAGCGACAGCGGTAATAATGACGGTACATACCAGTATGAAACGCCGCTTTATTACGATACCCAAAAAAGCCTTGGCAATATCCGCTTCCAGCCCGTTTACCTGCTTCGACATTTTTTCTTTAGCTAATATTTTTTCTTTTACCGCTTTTGGTCCCCTGATGAGTAAACACGCGGGAATGAAGGTTATAGCGAGAACAAACGCGACCAGTACTCCGATACTTGTTGCAATCCCGAATTCCTGCATCGGAACAATCGGTGTAAAACAGAAGGAAATAAAACCGGCGAGGGTGGTCAACGCTGCAAAAAAAACCGGATTTATGAGCCGTCTGACCAAATTAAAGACAATCTCCGTGTGTTCTTCCCTGCTTACCATACCGCTTGCAGTTTGTCTGGTTCGCATTTCTTCAAAATAATGGGTTACCACATGGATTCCATAGGCGCTTCCCACCGCGATAATAAGAATCGGAACTATCATCGAAATAAGCGAAAGTTTAACGCCTATAAGCGGCATTACGCCGACCGACCAAATGGTGGCGATAAGCACCGTAAGAGTAGGAAGAATAACTCCCGACGCCCGGTGGAAGGAAAAGTATAACACTCCCAGCAGCACCACAAGTACCAGGGGAATGAGGTACACAATATCATGCAGCATGGTTTCGGAGATGGTAGCGCTTAATACCGGAATTCCGGAAACGTATACGTCGGCAAAACCGCTAAACATTTCCTGCGCCATATCACGGATGCTGAAGAGTGTCGCGATAACTGCGGGTTTTCCGGCGTCGGCCTCCGGTACGTCAAGAGAAATAATAATCTGCGTTGAAGTCAGGTCATCCGAGACGATGGAGCCCTCATATAAATCCCATGAGGCGATCCGCTGCTGTAATAGGGTGATCTCCTCCTGGGTCCCGCTAAAATCATCGCCCACCAAATTGGTAACAAGGATCGTGTCGCCGTCGGCGGTAATGTAATCCGTTGTCATAAGTGAGGACACGTCATCAACAAATTCAAAGAATTTGACTTTCTTGATGTACTCCTTCATTAGCATCGTGAATTCCGGGTCAAAGACCGAACCAGACGGGCGTTCAAGCGCGATGAGGATAGATACGTTATTACCGAATGTTTCCTCAAAATGGTCAGAAATGACCCGGGACTCGTGTTTTTCCGGTATAAAGCGAAAGTTGTTGTTGTCCATTTCCAGTTTCGGCAGCTGCAGCGCACAGAACACGGTGATGAGGGCGATTATTCCCACGATCACCTTAGGGCACTTAAAAAACTTTTCCATAAAAATCCTCTAAAAAAACGTTTTTTACAGCCATGCGGCGTAAAACCAATAAGAAATGTTTTATTCTTTATTGATATTGAAAATATATCCGCCAGGTGTAAACTACTTATCAACAAAACATCAATTTTTTATCAACTTTTCAGTTTTTAATGAATAATGGATAAGTAAAACTTAACCAAATTAAACCAAGTAAGAATCCGCCCATAACATCTGTGGGAAAATGTACCCCACAATAAATACGGCTGAGTCCAATACAAATAATAAGCATAGATAACACAACTTGCAGAGCCCGCCTTATGAATACTCTTTTAATGTGCCTGTTTATTAAAACAATCAACATCCCATATAAAAGCATTGAAACTGTTGCATGTCCGCTGGGAAAACTCAAACCATGGACAACAACCAAATGTAAACTATCGGGCCGTTGACGTCCTATAATGGTTTTTAAAAAATGGACAAAACCCCCTGCCACGATTCCAACACCCGATAGCAGCCAAATTGCCTCCCGTTTTTTCTTATACATAAAAAGCAGCGCAAAACAAATGATACTTAGGGGTAAAACAAAAATAAAATCACCCAATCGGGTCACCGTAATAAAAAACAAATTAAAATGAGGGTATAAATTATGTTTTATCATTTCAATAAAATAAGTATCAAATCCGCTGAAAAAGTCCGGACGTACCTTTATTAAATAACAAAAGACAATAAATACTACTGTCAGAATAATACCTATTATTTGTGATGATACTCTCTTTTCCATTATATCCTCACCTTTTATACTGTTCATAAAAACAACCCCCTGCAAATTAATGTAGTAAGATTTTACTAAACAAATGTAAACTGTTTATCAACAAAACAGCAATTTTTTATAAACTTTTCTGCGGTTCTGTACAGCAATTCTAAATTTGCCTGATTTATGATAAAATCGGGGGTATGGGTGGGGAAACATTTGAGCGGCTAATGAGGAATCTAGACAAAGCGGCGGAGAAGATACCCGACAACCGGCATGGGCCGAA
>BNUR01000174.1 GCA_025997495.1 Spirochaetia bacterium
GGTCCCGCACTAATACTCGGCTTGGTATTGGCCTGGACGGGGCGTTACAAAGCCCATCCCGCAATCGAATGGGCGGTGCGGATTTTTACCTACCTGATGATTATAATCGGCATGATAAGTCAGGTGAATACCGCCATGGGTGAACAGAACGGGGGTATCCAGGAGATTCTGTCCGCCACCTTTGATGTGAAGGACAGCGCCCAGGCAATTTCCGATGCGGCCCAGGGGATGAAGGAAAACAGTATTCCTGTTTTTGAAGGCATCAATGTTCTGGTGGAGAATACCGGCCTTATCCTGGAACATTCTGAAAAATCAATAGTCCAGACCCAGTATATGCAGGAACTGGCGGAACAGGTTTCCGAAATCGCCGCCAAAAATGATGCTTCAGCCGGGGCTGTAGAGCAGATCCTGCGGAAGTTTAAGGTGTAGCGGCTTTTTCGCTTCGCCGCAGTGCCCGGATGAACCCCAGGGCCACAAATACCAGGGAAACTCCCTGCTGTACTATCAGTATCACTTTGCCCTGGATGAGCATCAGGGTTCCCATGCTGATAATCATCAGGGCGTACAGGAGCCAGCCGCTTGGTCTTTTCCCGGCCAGCAGGAAACTCCCCAGCAGAAATCCTACGGTAACGCCGATTTCCAGCACCTGGGAAAAGGCGGTGATACCGCCGAAGGTATACAGGCTGTAACCCGTGCCGATTATAATCATCAGGTAGGTAAAAATCCGCACCGCCCATTCGATTGCGGGATGGGCTTTGTAACGCCCCGTCCAGGCCAATACCAAGCCGAGTATTAGTGCGGGACCGCCGCCGGCTTCATTGGCGGCGGCGATCCAGTTTTGCCGGCCCGCCAGCAGGATAACCCAGGCGGGCAGACCAAGAATATACAGGAACCAGCCGGCTAAACGCCATTTCCGGTCATTCCGGACTCCTTCGGCATGGGAAAGAAGAATTTTTGCCAAGAGGTAACCGGCGCCTCCCCAAATCTGAAGAAAGATATCCATAAAAATTTACGGGTCTATGACCGTTACTTTATTGGCGCGGTACCGGGGGGCATCTTCCTTTTTGCTCCGTTCCAAATCTTCTTCGGTGTAATATTTTACCTTCATGCCGGGTATAAGCGCGTCAAAGTCAATGTTGGTGAGGGTGCTGTAATGGAAAAATATATTGTTGTTCCGTTCGTCCCGTATAAAACCAAACCCGTCCCGCAGGCTGCAAATGGTTGAGTATTGCCCTTCATCCTCCGGTTGTTTCTCCGGCAGGGCTTTTTGTTCCTCACTTTTTATCACTGTCTGAGTCTGCTGGGGCGGTGAATAATATTTTTCCGATACAAATAAATTGTTAATGACTTCACCGCCATTTTTGTTGATACATTCGTGCATGGGTATGGGGTAACACACTTCTTCTAACAATTGCCGGGAAGTTCTGGTTTCGGTACTGACCCCGTCTTCATTGTTATAGGAAAAATCCCAACTGATGAGCATGACCTGGGTGCCCAGGGTGGTGAGCTTTCGTACCAGTGGTACATAATCGCCGTCTCCGGCTACCAGCACCAGGATGTCAAATTTTTTGTATATCGTCAGTTCATAGGCTTCCAGGGCAAGCCACACGTCAATGCCCTTTTCGTGCATACTATTACTTTCGTTGCTGTAGCGCAGGGGCAGGTAATGGCTTACGATATTTTCCTTCATCAATATATCGTCAAATACCCGCTCACTCTGGACCTTCTCCCCCAAATCCCTGCCGTAGGAGCGGCCCTTAAAGTAATGGGCGTCAATAATTTGACAGAAGTGTTTGTCATTTATCCCGGTAAGCTCCGCAATTTTACTTCTGATAAATTCATGCAAGCCGGTTATGCTTATCCGTGATTTCCGTTCGTGCTCATATTTATAATAATTGCTTACTTTGTAAAAATAATAACCATCATAAAATATGCCTATCCTGATAAATTCTTTTAAATTGCTATTCATAAAATAAGTATAGCCTATTTAGGGAGACAGGACAAGGGACTCAAATAACTAAACAAATATGAAGGTTTTTTTACCACAAGCGACACGAACTTTTTAGCTATTTGTTCGTGTCGTTTGCGGTTGCTCTTTTTAGAACGGCAGTATGGATTTGTGGTGCTGTTCGTGCAGTACTTCCGCCATGGCGAGGTACATGGCCGAAAGGCCGCAGACGATGCCCACATACCCGGCAATGACGCCGATAAGGCGGCTCTCCAGGAAATTGTGGAGGGCCAGCAGTACGAAAAGAACCGTCAGGGACAGGAACACGAACTGCAAAACCTTGCTGCCTTTAAGGGCGCCGATGAACATGAACAGGGTGAAAATGCCCCAGAGCAGGAGGTACCAGCCCATAAAGGCGCCGTCTGGTTTGTCCGCCAGCTTTAATGCCGGCAGGATCCAAATGGCGACCAGGCTCTGCCAGAAGCAGCCGTAGGAAGTGAAGGCCACCGTGCCAAAGGTGTTGCCCCGGGTGAATTCCAGAATCCCCGCGATAATTTGCGCAAGGCCGCCGAAGCAGATCCCCATGGCAAAAACGATAGCGGTGGTTTCAGGGAAAAATCCGGCATTGTGCAGGTTTAATAAAACCGTGGTCATTCCAAAGCCCATCAGCCCTAAGGGCCCGGCGTTGGCTAATTTTTGTTCAGTACTCATAAAATAATGGTACCAGAGCTTTTTATTTTACGCAAGAGAATTTTTGTTTTTATATCTAAACTATTGTGTAGTATTATTTTGTATTTGCTTCCCCGGCGTTTATGGCGTATACTATTCACATGGGACTAAACGAAACCCCTTCGGCGAACAGGGTTCACATCGGCTTTTTCGGCCTGCGTAACGCGGGCAAATCCAGCTTGGTCAACGCCGTGACCAACCAGGATCTGGTTATCGTTTCTGACGTCAAGGGCACCACCACCGACCCGGTTTCCAAGGCCATGGAACTCTTGCCCCTGGGCCCGGTGCTGATCATCGATACCCCGGGGATTGACGATGAGGGCGCCCTGGGCGAACTCCGGGTTCGCCGGGCACGGCAGGTTCTCAACAAAACCGATGTGGCGGTTCTGGTGGTGGACGCCATTACCGGCAAGTCCGTTGCGGACGAAGACCTCATCAGGCTGTTTCGGGACAAGGATGTTCCCTTCATCATCGCTTACAATAAAAGTGATTTGCTTGAAAAAGAAAAGGCGCCCGGCGCCGGTGAGAACTGCATATATGTCAGCGCCACGAAGAAGCATAATATAGAAGCATTGAAGGAGCGGATCGCCGCCCTGGCAAAGACCGATGAGCCTAAGCTGCAAATTGTGGGGGACATCATCAGCCCCGGGGATTTTGTGGTGCTGGTGATCCCCATCGACAAGGCCGCGCCAAAGGGCCGACTGATTCTGCCCCAACAGCAAACCATCCGGGATATTCTGGAGGCCGATGCCGCGGCAATAGTGGTGAAGGAATTTGAGCTGCGGGAAACCCTGGAGAACATCGGTAAGAAACCCGCCTTGGTGATCACCGACAGCCAGGTCTTCGCTAAGGTTTCCGCGGACACCCCGGCGGATATTCCCCTCACCTCATTTTCCATCCTCTTTGCCCGGTACAAGGGCTTTCTCGCCCCGGCGGTGCGGGGGGTGCGGACGCTGGATTCGATCACCGAAAAAAGCCGTATACTTATTGCGGAAGGCTGCACCCATCACCGGCAGTGTGACGACATCGGCACCGTAAAACTGCCCCGGTGGATAAAACAGTACACGGGCAAGGAACCAGAGTTTGCCTTTACCTCCGGCGGCGAATTCCCCGAAGACCTTTCCCCCTATGACCTGGTCCTCCACTGCGGGGCCTGTATGCTCAATGAACGGGAGATGCGGTACCGGGAAGCCTGCGCGGCGGATCAGGGGATACCCTTCACCAATTACGGCATCTCCATTGCCCACATACAGGGTATCCTGAAACGGAGTGTCGCCATATTCCCCCACATCCTCGCCGAGTTGGAGGACTGATGAGGAAGGAACGGGACGAACTGGGGGAACGGGAACTGCCCGATGATGCTCTCTACGGCCTCCAAAGTCTCCGGGCACAGGAAAACTTTTTCCTGGACAATAGGAAAACTAACCGGCGGTTAATTTACGCAATAGTGAAGATTAAGAAAGCTGCGGCAGTGGGGTATAGAAAAATTGTGACCGATCCAAAGCGTGATAAGGATTCGGGAAGTGGGCTGGATACCGGGGATAGAGATCCGGGTCCCGGCGGTGACAAGCCGGGTAAAGCGGAAGTCTGCGGGGCTATCGTTGCGGCCTGCGACAAAATCCTCGCCGGGGAAGGGGCAGCAGCCTTTGAGGATGCCTTTATCGTTGACGCCCTCCAGGGCGGGGCGGGGACCTCCACCAACATGAACGTTAACGAGGTGATCGCCAACCTGGCCCTGAAAATTCTGGGGAAACCGGCGGGGGCCTACGATATTGTCCACCCACTGGATGATGTGAACCGTTTGCAGTCCACCAACGATGTGTATCCAACCGGCCTGCGTATCGCCGCCATAGAATTGCTGCGGGAATTGAGCGAGGGCTGCGCGAAACTGCAGGAGGCGCTTCAAAAAAGGGAAAACGAATTTGACGATGTCAAAAAGCTGGGCCGCACGGAATTGCAGGACGCGGTGCCCGTAAGCCTGGGGGCGGAGTTCGGCGCGTATGCCCAGGCCATAGGCCGTGACCGGTGGCGGCTCTACAAGGTTGAGGAGCGGCTGCGGCAGGTAAACCTGGGGGGCGCCGCTGTGGGCTTTTCTAACAAGCAGACAAGCCGCTGGCGGTTTGAGGTGTTAGAAGAACTGCGCGTCCTTACCGGCATGGGGCTGGCCGCTGCGGAATACCCCATGGACCTTACCCAGAACAACGATGTGTTTGTGGAAGTGTCGGGGCTCCTGAAAAGCCTGGGGGTCAACCTTACAAAAATTGCTAACGACCTCCGTCTCATGAGTTCCGGGCCCCACGGCGGGATCGGGGAAATCAAGCTTGCGCCCATGCAGAAGGGGAGTACCATCATGCCCGGAAAGGTGAACCCGGTTATCCCGGAGATGATCATCCAGGTAGGGATTAGGGTGGCCGCCAACGATTTTGCCATCACCGCCGCCGCGTCCCGGGGAGAACTGGAA
>BNUR01000175.1 GCA_025997495.1 Spirochaetia bacterium
TGGCGCTGAGCAAGTCACCCATAATCAACGAAAACTGGTCCCGGCTTATATCACTGGGGTAGGTGTTTCTCATATCTACATTATAACGGTTGATAGGGGACTTGCAAAGATATTAGACAGGCTCTTACAGAACGACGATATCCTGACCGCTTTGCCTCCCCCGCGCAGCGGGTTCTTGGGTTCGTCATTTACTTAGCACTCACCGGCCTTTCCGCGGAGGCCCGGGAAAAGTTGCAGGTGCCCTCACGTGGGGCAGGCGGCCCGCATACCGGGGGTACGGCAGGGGGATATTGCGTTGCTGATGGCGCTGGCGAAACGGTAGTAAAAAAATCCCCGCCGCCATCCGGTATGGAAGGATGGTGGCGGGGGCTCAAAGCCTTTGTAATTTTTGAGGCTTATTTTCCTAATTCCGAAGGATAGGTAATACCAGACTCAGGTACACAGATAACACCCTTCTGGTCGGCAGGAAGTTCCTGATCGCCAAGGCCTTTCCCTCCGTTAAATATTTGCGGAACCTTAGTAGGCATGACATCATTTAGCTTTAACAAACCCTTCCCCGTCGCTAAATCAAAAGTTAGTGGGGTAGAAAAGTCTTTTGGAACTGCGGGGGCATAAATCGCAATATCCTGCCATTTGGTCACCGTTGCAGGACTAACTACTACCGCGACATAGTGCGGCGTCCCGTCTGCAGTCCAAGGTGTAGAGGGATTACTGTTTTCATAGAAGATAGCAGCCTCTTCCGCTCCAATCACTTTACTACCTAGAGCTATAGCGCCGTCTTCCGCATTTGAACTAAACGCAATCTGTACGAAGACTTTATAAGAAGCCCCCCCCCCTACTGTTTTGGGGATATTGATTATCGTGACATTCCCGATAATTACCGGATCGGGAAGCGTCTGGGGGGAATTTTCCTCCGGGACAGTATCATTTTTACAGCCGGCAAAAACCACCAAACCAAAAAGTACCAGGGCCGTTCCAAACCCCATAAAAACCATTTTTCTACGCATTTTTTCCTCCTATGAGTAGACATAAGTTGATACGTTCATCTTGACAAAAAATCGAATTTTGCTCAATATCTTACGTATGAAAAAAAACCTGGCTTTTATTGTTTTTATGATTCTTCTTGTCATGGGTCTCCCTGCGGCGCCTCTTTCTAAAAGCGCCGGGGGCGGCGGCCTTGTGGGGTATACCTTTACCCGGTACACTCTGGATGCCGAGGGGTCTTTAGATCCCCTCATACCGGGAAATATCAAATCAACTCAGACCATGGATCGCGTTAATTTCGGGGGCTTCCTCTTTTTTGACGCTACCTATGGCGTAGCTGCCGTATCGCTCCGGGGGGGAAATAACTCCTATAGTGAAACAATGGACCAAAAGCTTAATGGCGGTTCCTGGGTAAGCATCTCCGATGATGAAGGTACCGGTACGGAAACAACCCTTGGGTTTTCTCTTCTGGGAAAATACCCCTTTCGGGTGACCGAAAAAATTACGTGGTTTCCCTTGATAGGCGCTGAATATCAGATAGCCCTGTTGGAATGGCGGACACCCCAAGGGGACACCGCCCACGACCGAACTAGTGGAGAACTGTCGGCGGATATAGATAAGGACGGCCATTCCTACCCCCTTTCCGCCTGGAATAGCCTTACGGTAGACCTTGGCGCGGGTGTTGATTATCAACTCAAGGGCCCCCTGTTCATACGCAACGAACTTACATTCAGCTTCCGGCTACAGACCCCCTATGAAACAGGCGCCCAGGAAATGACAACACACCGGTTTAACGCTTCGGATATCGTGCTTGCGGGTTTGACCGGGGGGCCAACCCTCCGGACCAGCGTGGGATACCGGCTTACGGGCAGATAGTTACCGGACTCCGTTGCCCCAGCCATAACCGCTTCCATCCGGGGACGGTTTTTATGGCCCATACAATGAAAATACCCTGCCGTCCCCCTTGACTTTCGCCGGGGATGCCTTATGCTTTAGTCATCCAATGAGGAGGATTTCCATGGATTCAATATTCACCCAGTTGTTTTCTGTTCAAACCATGGTGGCCTTATGCACCGGAATTGGGGTAATTTTTACTATTTACCAAAACCACAGGATAAAGACCAATGATCTCCATCACCTGGAAAAATACATGGTTGCCATAGGAAACGCAACCCATGCTATCCTGCTTCACGATGGCATGACCGTAGAAGCCCAAAAAATGCACGAAGCTATGGCCGATGCCTTTACCGGGAAGAAATAACCCGCCGAAAACCCCCGTTGCCCCTGCCTCCTGATTAATGGTACTGTCGAAGAAGGAATAAGGGGATGTTATTTAGTATTGCAATTCTTATTATTTGCGGTTTCCTTCTCAGTGGAATAATGCAAAAAATCAGACTCCCCGGACTGGTGGGCATGCTTTTAACCGGTATACTGTTAGGTCCCTATGCCCTCAATCTTATGGATCCTAAAATACTGAACATTTCCGCCGATTTACGTCAAATTGCTTTGATTATCATATTATTGCGGGCAGGTTTAGCATTAGATATTAATGATTTAAAAAAAGTGGGCCGCCCCGCCATTCTTATGTGTTTTATCCCCGCAACCTTTGAAATAATCGCAACAACAATTTTCGCTCCGGTGTTTTTTCCTATTTCACGCCTGGAAGCCGCAATTATGGGAACCGTACTTGGCGCCGTTTCTCCGGCGGTCATTGTTCCCAAAATGTTAAAACTTATGGAAGAGGGGTATGGAAAAGGGAAAAGCGTTCCCCAGCTTATCATGGCAGGCGCTGCGGTGGATGATATCTATGTGATTGTCTTATTTACTTCCTTTCTTGGAATGTATAAAAGTAATGTTTTTAATGTTTCTAATCTGGTACAAATTCCCCTGACAATACTAACCGGGATTATAATTGGCATTATTGCGGGGATTATACTGGTCAGATTATTTAAAAAAATACCTATGCGGGATACGATAAAGGTTTTTATTGTATTAAGCATAGCTTTTCTGTTTGTTTCTTTGGAAAATTGGGTAAAAGAATATATCCCCCTATCCGGTTTATTGGCGGTAATGGCCCTGGGTTGTACTGTATTAAAAAAATATGCTGTTCTGGCAAAACGCCTTTCAGGAAAAATATCAAAAATGTGGGTTCCATCTGAATTGTTATTGTTCGTATTAGTAGGAGCAACGGTGGATATTAGTTATGCTGCAAAGGCTGGCTTATCGGTTATCGCACTTATTTTTCTTGCCCTGCTTATTCGTATGTGCGGTGTTTTTGTCTGTGTTATAAAAACACCATTAACTATGCGGGAACGCCTGTTTTGTTCGGCAGCATATCTTCCAAAGGCAACGGTTCAGGCGGCAATTGGAAGTATCCCCTTAACGCAGGGCGTTTCCGCCGGGAATATTATTTTAACGGTAGCGGTAATAGCAATCTTAATCACCGCTCCGCTTGGCGGATTTATTATTGATGCAAGTTACAAAAAATTACTTGCGGGGAATAATAACCAACTCAACCCGGAGGCCATTCCATAAACCGCCCGCCCAGCACATGCACATGCAGGTGATCCACGGTCTGCCCCCCGTTATCCTTGCAGTTAATCACAAACCGGGCGCCTTTCTCGCCGCAGCCCTGTTCCACCGCCAGTTCCTGGGCCTTAAACAACAGCCGCCCCAGAAGGGCCGTATCCGCCGCCTCCAGTTCCATGATGTTCCTGATGTGCTTCTTGGGGATCACCAGGAAGTGGACCGGCGCCTGGGGATTCACATCATGGAAAGCAAGGATCTCGTCATCCTCGTAGACCTTTTTTCCGGGGATATCCCCAGCGATTATTTTACAGAAAATACAATCACTCATAGTTCGAACCTCCTGTTCGCAGCTTCCGCCTTTTTAAGAAATTTTTCGTTTTCCACAATAAACCGTCCGTGACTTCCTTCGCCAATCTTTCCCGCCTTATCGAAGGCTTCCACACGGAAGCTGAGGGCCCGGCCGTCTATGGACAGAAGTGTTCCCTCAGCCCACACCGGCATGGTCCGGGCACTGGCGGCGAGGTGTTTGACATTGAGTTCCGTACCCACGGTGGAAAATCCCGGAGGCAGCAGTTTGTCTACCGCCGCCACGCAGGCCTTTTCCATAAGGGCAACCATACAGGGGGTGGCATAGACCTCAAGGCCGCCTGAGCCAAAGGAGCGGGCGGTGTTTGCATCAGTAACGGTGTCCTCCGCCTTTCCCCTGACGCCGGGTTTCAACAATGATTCAAAATCCATAGCTAAGTCCTCCTAATTGGTTTGTCTGCAGTAGGTATCGATAAAGGCAAATACCCCGCGAAACCACCGATCTGGATCCACCCGAACACTTTCGGCATGCGCCGCCCCATCAAAGATCTCCAGGGCCGTAGCCGTAAACCCCGCCTGCTGCCGCGCCTCCGTCATGCGAACCGACATCCGGGTGGGGACGAAATGGTCATCACCGCCATGGATAAACAGTACCGGTGTTGGGCCGGACAGGACATCCCGGAGGGGAGAAACCGTATAGATGCTGTAACCCCGGAAGATCCGTATAAAGATATTGCCAAGCGCCAGGGCGGGATACGCGATACAAACCGGAACATGGGATAGCCGGTAGATGGTAATAGCCATATCTGCGGCGGAAGTGAAGGGGCAGTCGGCGATGATCCCATCAATTTTTTGAGCCCCGATGGGCAGGTACTGCAGCGCCGTGGCGGCCCCCATGGATTCCCCCGCAAGTATTAAATGGCTGGCGCCGGGAAACCGGGAACGGGTCCAGTCCACCACCGCGTCAAGATCGTACTTCTCATGATAGCCGAAGCTGGGGATGGGACATGTTCCCTCAGGGCTGTCTCCGCAGCCGGGCAAATCAACCATCACCACATTCCAGCCCCGTTCAATAAAGCCCTGAGCATACTTTATCATCGTATAATGATCCGCAACGATACCGTGGAGGAGGATGACTGAATCTGCGTCCAAGGAGGACGGCGCATCCAAGGAGGACGGTGCGTCCAAGGAGGACGGTGCGTCCAAGGAGGACGGTGCGTCCAAGGAGGACGGTGCGGCCAAGGAAGATCTTGCTTTCGCAAGGGAG
>BNUR01000176.1 GCA_025997495.1 Spirochaetia bacterium
GGGTGGTGGCGGGCTTGTCCGTTGAAATAAGTATCTTCTCCGGGCGGATGGTAAAGCTCACCTGCTGGCCGGGTTTGAACCCATCCACGGTGGTCACCTTGATATTGCCAAGTTCGGGGATATTTAGTTCCACCATATACTCACCCTCCGCCTTCTGCATGGGCGTGACGGAGAGAATCTCCCCGTCAAAGAGGTTGGTCTCCCCGATGAATTTAGCCACAAAGTCCGTGGCGGGGCTTTCGTAGATTTCGTAGGGGGTGCCTACCTGGAGCACATCCCCCTGGTTCATCACCGCGATACGGTCGGAAACCGACAGGGCCTCCTGCTGATCATGGGTAACATATATGAAGGTAATGCCGATTTTGTCGTGGATCTGATCCAGTTCGATGAGCATGTGCTGGCGCAGCTTGGCGTCCAGCGCGGAAAGGGGCTCGTCCAGGAGGAGTACCCGGGGCTCGTTGATAAGCGCCCGGGCGATTGCCACCCGCTGCTTCTGGCCCCCGGAAAGCTGGTTGGGTTTTTTATGCGCGTGGCCCTCCAACTGGACCAGTTTGAGGTATTCCCGCACCTTGGTTTCAACTTCGGCATTACCGGTTTTCCGTATCCGCAGGGGAAAGGCCACGTTTTCATAGACCGTAAGATGAGGAAAGAGGGCGTAGTTCTGAAAAACCGTATTGGCCTGCCGCTGGTTCGGGGGCAGGGGCAGCACATCGGTCCCGTCAAAGGTTACGACCCCCGTATCGGGGCTTTCAAAGCCCGCAATGATACGCAGGAGCGTAGTCTTGCCGCAGCCCGACGGCCCCAGGAGGGAAAAAAACTCCCCTGGCTTTATCTCCAGGCTAACCCCGTTTAACGCCCGGAAGTCGTCGAAAAGCTTAGAAACCCCCCCGACAACTACATCGCTCCCTTTCAACCCGTTCCTCCATACCAAGGTTTACAATGCGGTTTTTTATGAGGTATTGTCAATATGGTTAACGGAGGTCTCTCATGTGGGTTTTATACGCGCTATTATCCGCCCTTTTTGCGGCGCTGACGTCGATTTTGGCTAAAATCGGTATGGAGAATATCAACTCAAATCTGGCTACGGCGATACGCACGGTGGTGATATTGATCCTGTCCTGGGGCATCGTTTTTTTTACCGGGAAGCAGCATGATATTTCGGGGTTGAGCCATAAGAACCTGCTCTTTCTGGTTCTGTCCGGCATCGCCACCGGCCTGTCCTGGCTCTGCTATTTCCGGGCGCTCCAGATAGGGGAGGCCGTTAAGGTGATCCCCATTGATAAGTTCAGCGCGGTGCTGGGAATGACCCTGGCGGTTATCGTGTTAAAGGAAGCCCTTACGGTTAAGGCCGTTATCGGCGGGGCTTTGATCACCATTGGAACGATTGTTTTGATACTGTAATAAAAAAAGCCCCCCGTAAAGACGGGAGGGCTTAAACACCTCATTTTTTATAATGCCGGTTTCGCTTACAGCTTAAATAACAGATCCTCAAATCCCGGGAAGGGCCAGGCATCCTTGGCGACCAGCCGCTCCAGGGCATCCCCTTTGGAACGGAGGATTTCCATGGCCGGCTTGACCTTCTCGAAGTAGACCTTCGCCTGGGCAAAGACTTCCCCGGCCCCCAGGGCGGCGCTCTGCGCATCGGTAAGGACGGTCTCCAGTTTGGCGGCGTCCTCGTAGAGTTCCCCCGCCAGTTCGGCGATCTTCTTAGCCCGCTTTTCCTGGGAACTGCTTGAGGCCCCGATGGCGGCAAGGGATGCCGCGTCCCTTGCCAGGGATGCCGCATAGGCGGTGACCGCGGGGAAAATGGACCGGCGGGCCATTTCGATCATGACCCCCGCTTCGATGTTGATCTGCTTGGAATATTTTTCCAGGTAGATATGGCAACGGCTTTCCGATTCTTCCTTGGTAAAGACCTTGTGGTTCTCGAAGAGGGCGATAGTTTCACTGCGGGTAAGTACCGATAGTGCGTCCACTGCGTTCTTTACATTAGGGAGCCCCCGGCGTTCCGCTTCGTGAACCCATTCTTCGGAGTAGCCGTTGCCGTTAAAGACCACACGGCGATGTTTGGAATAGGATTCCTTGATGATGTTCTGGATAGCCTCATTTTTGTTGGAAGCCGCGCTTCCATGAAGCGATTCAAGCTTGTCGGCAAATTCCGACAGTACCTGTGCGACAGCAACGTTGAGGTAGGTGTTGGGGGTGGCGATGGACTGGGAGGAACCCACCATGCGAAACTCAAACTTGTTCCCCGTAAAGGCGAAGGGGCTGGTCCGGTTCCGGTCGGAAACATCCTTTGGCAGGTTGGGAAGGCTGGTAACTCCCAGTTGAATCTTTGCGCCGGTTGCGGATTTACTGCTGGCCTTACCTTCGGCAATGTTATCCAGGATTTCCGTTAAGGGGCCGCCGAAGAAGATGGACACGATGGCCGGGGGAGCCTCGTTGGCGCCCAGACGGTGGTCGTTGCCGGCGGTGGCCACGGAAGAACGCAGCAATAGTGCGTAGCGGTCAACCGCTTCCACCACGGCGGCGGCGAAGAGGAGGAACCGTGCGTTGGATTCGGGATTCTCCCCGGGTTCAAAGAGGTTGACCCCGTCATCGGTGGACAGGGACCAGTTATTGTGCTTGCCCGAACCGTTTACTCCGGCGAAGGGTTTTTCGTGGAGCAGCCCCTCCATGCCATGGCGGCGGGCTACGCTGCGGATGGTTTCCATCACCATCTGGTTACCGTCCACCGCGGCGGTGGTGTTGGCGTATACCGGCGCTATTTCAAACTGGTTCGGCGCAACTTCGTTATGCTGTGTCTTGGCGGGAATACCTACCTTCCACAGTTCGTAGTTGAGTTCCCGCATAAAGTCGGCGACCCGTTCCTTGAGGGCGCCGAAGTAGTGATCCTCCAGCTCCTGCCCCTTAGCGGGAAGCACCCCGAAGACGGTTCTGCCGGTGAGCATCAGATCCGGGCGTTGATCGTAAAACTTCTTGTCCACCAGAAAGTATTCCTGTTCGGGGCCCACGGTGGTGTACACCCGTTTGACCGTTTCGTTTCCCAAGGCGCGGAGCACCCGGACGGCCTGTTTGTTCAGGGTGTCGATGGATTTGAGGAGGGGCACCTTCTTGTCCAGGGCTTGGCCGTAGTAGCTGATAAAGGCGGTGGGGATGCAGAGTGTGGTGCCGGTTCGATCCTGCTTTAAGAAGGCGGGGCTGGTCACGTCCCAGGCGGTATACCCCCGGGCTTCAAAGGTGGCGCGGAGGCCCCCCGAGGGGAAACTCGACGCGTCGGGCTCGCCCTTGATCAGTTCCTTGCCGGAAAACTCCATGATCACCCTGCCGTCACCGGTGGGGGAGATGAAGGAATCGTGCTTTTCCGCCGTAAGCCCGGTGAGGGGGTGGAACCAGTGGGTATAGTGGCTGGCGCCCTTGGAAATCGCCCAGTCCCGCATAACGGCGGCGACAACCTCGGCATCCTCCAGGGTCAGTTCCTTTTCCCCGTTCTGGACCGCCAAAATCTCTTTATAAATATTTTTAGGCAGCCGTTCCTTCATAAGGGCATTAGAAAAACTGTTGGAGCCATAGATTTCGGCCACCGGAGTCATAGTAAAATCAATTTCCCCACAAAACTTGTTTTGACAACACTCGTCTTGACAACTCATAAAATCCTCCGTAGATAATGAACATTTGTTTATACATTGTAGCAAAAAATGTGCCAAGCGATCTATAGTATGCTGGTTTTATGCTAATTGATTATGAGATAATGAATTACGAAGGGAAAATTGATAATGGAGAACCGGGGATAAGATACAGAAATGTAGGTTTTTAGTTTATTCATACAATTATGTGGGTTTTTCACTAAACTATACCGCCTACACCCACTCCAAAAAATTCTCCGGTGTTATCACCGCATAGTCTGAATCCGGGTAGGCTCCCTTAAACACCGCCGGAATCTTCACCGCTTTCTTTGGGGACCATTTAAACTCATAGGCGTGAAGGCGGCCATCGTAATCCTCCAACAAATCTATCTCCTGCTGTTCCCAGGTACGCCAGAAATAATCCCGGGCATAGAGGCCGCTATAGGACCGGAGCTTTAACCGCTCGATAACCATGAAGTTCTCCCACAGTGCGCCGGTATCGTTTCGTATGGCGAGGGGATTGTAGTTTTGAATTACCGCATTGCGGACCCCGGTATCGTAAAAATAGTATTTGCTTTTTTTGATAACCTCGTTGCGAAGATTTCTGCTGAAGCCCCGGAGGTTGTAGAGGACAAAACACTGTTCCAGCAGATCAAGGTAGCGCGCCACCGTTTTCATATCAACGCCGAGCTTATTGGAAAGTTCATTCAGACTCACTTCACTCCCCGCCTGGAGGGCAATGAGGGAAAGCAGATTGATAAGGGTCTGGGTATCTGAAATACGCTGGATAAGCTCAGGGGAGGGGAAATTCTTGCCATTTTCTACGGCATTAAGGTAATTGGGCGTTAAAAGTGTACTGCCTAAGCGGAACTTGCCGTTTTCGGCGGCAGCTTATTAGGTGGTTCGGAGCGCGGCGGTTTGGTTTTGCCAGTAGCTCCGTCTGTTAATATTTGCAGAAGCTGTGATCGTATTCCTATCATTGATCTAAACACTCGCGGGAATGAATCACGTCCTCCGCTTGATCCCGCAAAAAAGGAACGCTATAAGATAAGGAATTAACGAATCAACTAAATTTTTCGTTAAACTTCTTAATTCATTATACTGTAACGAATTAGGAATTTCTATGCGTTTATCCTGCCAGGGTTGTCAGATCCCTCCCTTTTGGGCCATAGTATAGGTATACATGACTGAAACCCAGGAAGATGCCCTCTATGAATTTCTCGAAAACAACCGGGATCCTTTTACCCTGGATGATGTGCTGGGGTTTATCCGGCTGCTGGATTTTTCCCGGAATACCCATTTGGCGAAGGAAATTACCGCCTTTATTGACTCCCAGAACATTGCCTTCCACCTGAGTCCGGGGAAATGGCTGTCCCGCCGGGGCTGTTTTGAGCCCCTGCGCTTCGTGATCAGCCCCACCA
>BNUR01000177.1 GCA_025997495.1 Spirochaetia bacterium
GAACGCCAGTTCTATCTGCCATCTCATCCGGTACAGTTCCAGTATCGCCTCAGTTGCCGCTTCCCCTTCCCCAAGCGAGGTCGCCACGATGATATATTTGTTGTATTCGCTTTGCGTTTCGCTTACCGCCTTTCCCCCGTGTTTCCTCTGGCTCTCTTTTTTGAGCCGCTTCAGCCCGGCACGCTCGCTTTCAGTGTCTTTCCTCATCGCACATATGCGGACAGGAACATAGCCCGCTTCCGTTTTATAATAGAATACACGACTCGCCATTTCATATTCCGCCAAAGGCGATAGCCACGGGAGCAGTTCTTGCTTTTCCCCTTCCGCATTATACAGGGTAAACGCCCCTGCCCGCAACCGCAGTACATAGTCCGCCCCGCACCCCCGCGCATATTCCATCCCGGGTATGCTCCCGTTCCCCCATCATAATGTCCCCCGGCCCAATCTGCTTAAAATTGCGGAGCTTTTCTCCGATGGTCATGTCGGTTATGTGCATCTCCCGCATTGACAGCGTAAATAAATCAAGGCTGTAATGCAGCAGATAATACTTCTTATCGTTCCCGTGCAGCACTACCTCGCTCGCGTCTACCAAGCTCACCGTTTTCCCCGCTAGCCAGGCCGGTTTTTCCGCCACCAGCCCCGCCTTTCGGCAGATGTTTTTACACAGCCATTCCAGCCACGCTGCGCTGTTCTTTATCCGCTTCCATACCGCCATTTTGTTCAGCTTCCATTCCCCGGCTATTTGGGTTATCGCTGCTGTTACGGCAAAGGACTTTCCCGCAGGTCTTATACAGGAATATCAGCCGCAACAGCTCTTCAGGGGTTTTTATTTTTACTGCACGCTGCAAAGCCTTTAATTCCTTTGCTTTCCCTTCCCACCCGTCGGGCATCAGCCCCATCAGTTTATTGAATTGTAGTTTTTCCTCTCCCATGCCCCTATTCTAATATTTTTTCCCTCTTAGGTATACGCTTATGGTGCCTGGCACCATTTTATGCGTTTATCCTACTGTGTAATTTTTGGTCTTGAACCTTTTCAGAGAATGTGATATATTGATGGTAGTAGACTTGAACAGGAGGAAAATGCATCATGGGTGACAAAATAAAAGTGCTGGCTCCTGGTCCGGATGGCAAAGGTGTACCTACCATCGGCGAAACCATGGAAATAGTCCAATCCACCGAACCATGGTCCGAGTACATTCTTGAAGACGGCAACAAGATACGGGTGAAACAGGCTGTAGTAAGCATTATCAAGCTTGACCAACCTGCACCTGATGGCACTCCTGCATATATGATGCAGGGACAACCAATAATGATGGTAATTCCCAAACTATGATCACTGTTTCTACGAAAAATGCTGTCTCAGTGTTGATACCGGCTTCCTCTCTTCAATCCTATGTAGTGGCTAACCAGCCATTCACAGGTTTTAAAGAGGCACGTATCTTTCAAACAACAGCATTTCCGGTTTTGCCAATCCTCACAAATTGGAAATATGAAAGTGTAATCGGCTCAAACAAATGGGATTATATCGCAAACACGGCGGAAGCTACGTTTACCGGCTTGTTGGCCAAATGGCAGGAGGCTACCAAATTTCAATCTACTTCAGAAATGTTTTCAGATGAATATTACTAATCTTTTCAAAACATACTGTTCATGATAAAATAATGTATGCGCGATAACGATGGTAGAAAATTAAGTAAGTCCGCACGGGAACAACTGCGAATAACAGCAGTAAAGCGTGTAGTAGAAAAGGGTGAAAGTCCGGAGGAAGTAATTAAGTCCCTTGGATTTCAACGGTCATGTATTTACCGATGGTTAGCATTATATAGAACCGGCGGATATGAAGCACTGAAAGATAATCCAAATCACGGAGGGCGTCCTCCAATTATGGATTGGGTTCAAATGTTTAGGTTGTACAAAATAATTGTTGATGACTCGCCCAGTCAATATAAATTTGAGTTTGCCCTATGGACGGTAAGCATGGTGCGTGATTTATTGCTACGCGAATTCGGGATAAAAATGTCGCCGGTATCAGTGTGGAGAACTTTACGGGCATTAGGTTTAACACCGCAAAAATCCAAAAGAGTTGCATATCAACAAAATCCACAAGCGGTAAAAAAGTGGTTGCATGAAGAGTATCCTGCAATAAAAAATCTTGCAATTGCTTGTGGCGCAAAGATTTACTGGGGTGATGAGGCATCAGTTCGTTCTGATTATCACTCCGGTACAACATGGGCAAAAAAAGGAGAAACACCAATTATAAAAACAACGGGTGCACGCTATTCTGTTAATATGCTTTCTGCAATATGCTCTACAGGTGAAATCCGTTTTATGGCAACCGAAAAGAAATGTAATTCAGCATTGTTCATTGAGTTTTTGAAAAGATTGATTCATGGACAAAAAACTCCAATATTTCTTGTTGTTGACGGATGTCCTGTTCATAAAAGTAAATTAGTAAAAAGTTTTGTGGAATCAACAAAAGGAAACCTTCAACTTTTTGTACTACCGGGATACTCACCGGAACTCAATCCAGATGAGCTGGTGTGGGGACAAATAAAACATCATACTTTGGGTAAAAAAACTATAACCGGACCGGACCAATTTAAAAAACTAGTGCGATCTGCATTGCGTTCGCTATCACGACAAACTTCGGTTATCGCAGCTTTTTTTAGAAAGCCGGCACTGTCATATATTTAGGTATAGTTAGTTATGAAAAGATTAGTATCAGAGTATCATAGAGCTTGGAGATGCTGTAGTTCCTTATATCATCACTGCCCTAAAAAATGAACCGGAACATCTCTTTATCGCGCTGTATAAAATCACTGGCGAAAATCCGGTTAAACCAGAAAACAGGGGAAATATCAAAGCAATGGCTCAAGATTGGATAACTTGGTGGGAAACAGCTTACGATGGCAACAACCAACTTCTCTAATGATTTCTTACCTGCTTTTCCCTATCTCTCTCTTGCTAATGCAAAACCTACCAGCGTTGCAACGACTGGGTATAACTGTATCGCTTGGACCTATGGACGAGACGATGTTTGGTGTCAACCAGACCCAACAGGAACGTACTTTTGGCCTGTGACTAACGCTGATAATACACTAGACGCATTCATTGAACTGTTTCAATCAATCGGGTATGACCGCTGTGACAACGATTCCCTTGAACCGGGATTTCAGAAAATAGCAATTTATACTTTAGGCGGGCGACCACAACACGCCGCAAGGCAATTACCAAGTGGTGCATGGACAAGCAAACTTGGCAGCGACATAGATATTGAACACGCCACACTTGATTGTTTAAATGGACCTTCTTACGGTAAAGCCGAAGTAATCATGGAACGGCCAATTTAGGCCGGGGACGTACCGATCTTATGGTGCCTGGCGCCAACTCCCCCATATCATTTCCTCATCACAATCGTAAAATCATTCTCCAAATAGCCCTCCACCAGCACGGCGTTTTCGCACAGCGTTTTGCAGAACGGTAAAAAATATCCCTTATCCGCATAATAGAGCAGCCGTTCCCTGCCGGATTCCGGTGCGGCGTCCTTATCCAGCAAATTGAACGCAACGGCATACCCCGCCTTTTCTCATATCCTCCGTAGTAACTCCTCAATCCGGGCCGCCTGATCCGCCGCCCGGTCAAAAATAATATTCAGGCTACCGGAAGCACAGGCCAGGGTCTTGCCTTCCCCGGTTTGCAGTTCCGCAATCATCCCCCGGTGCCAGGCACCTTTTTCTTCCCTTCAAAAATAGTTCAGAAAAACGGCGCCCGGTGTCTTGACCATGGCAAAAAGGCGGATTATTGTAGAGAAAAGACGTCGTTGGCGTCCTGTATATTCGGTGCCAGGCACCTTTTAGAGTATAACGGGAGTAGATATGCCGGAGTTGTGTAGGTTCAATGGATTGATTTTCACTATGTTGTTTAAGGATATTAAACAGCATAACAAGCCCCACATTCATGTAACATATGCGGATCATGAGATTTCAATTGGGATAGATGGTGAATTGCTGGGCGGAGAATTTCCGGCAAAACAATTAAAGCTGGTACAGGCTTGGTTAGTTTTGCATGAAGAAGAATTGTATGCTGCCTGGAATAAAGCTGTTCAGGGTCAGCCTTTTGGAAAAATAGATCCCTTACAATAGGAGACTAACGATGTACGAATTAAATGGTATTGTTTATGCAGATGATCCAACACCGATTCTGAAAGTTAAGACAGTTCGTCCATTGGATAACTATAAATTATTTGTGCAATTTTCTACCGGGGAAGAAAAAGAAGTTGATATAGCGCCGCTTCTTAACGAACCGGCATTTATTCCTTTAAAAGATAAATCAGTATTTGACCGTGTTTATGTTGATTATGGGGCTCCTGTTTGGAATAATGGAACAATAGATATAGCCCCAGAATATTTGTACCAGAACGGAGCGCCAAACACCGGAATAAAAGAAAATGAAATTAAATAATCGTTTAGAGGTATACCAACAATGAAGGAATGGCTTTTGCTAGAGGAACGCGAAAGGCGCCTGGCGCCATTTTAATGAACGCGACACCTCAAACTATATGAACAAGGAGTTTGTTATGAAAAAGTTTTGCCATTACCTGTTTGCCATTACCGCTCTGTGCCTGTGCGCCGTAAAACGGCGCCCGGTGTCTTGACCATGACAAAAAGGCAGATTATTGTAGAGAAAAGACGTCGTTGGCGTTCTGTATATGGCGGGCAAATTCGGTGTCAGGCACCATAAGCGTTAACCTAATGAAGAAAAAGTGTTAGCATAGGGGTATGGGAAAGGAAAGACAACAGTTTGCGAAACTAATGGAGCTATTGCCCGAGGGCTGGGAAGGGAAGGCAAAAGAATTAAAGGCTTTGCAGCGGGCAGTAAAAATAAAAACCCCTGAAGAGCTGCTACGGCTGATATTCCTGTATTTGACCGGCGGAAGATCCTTTGCCGGAACTGCCG
>BNUR01000178.1 GCA_025997495.1 Spirochaetia bacterium
GGCCGCAGAGGAGATGATCGCCGCCTGTGCTATCCTCGGTATCGGCGGCTGTACCGGGTTTGAGATTCGGGTAAGTTTTAAGGCCGGGGCGGATGGGAAGCCGGGGCCCTTCGCCGATAGAAAGATTAACAATCCCGATTCCATAGGTATTGTCTACATGACTATCCAGGGTATTCCCGCCCAAGCCCGGCCCAAGGTCAGGGATTTTCTTGCGCCCATCCGGAAGGAACGGCTTGCACGAACCGGGCAGATGGCCTGGGCCGCTAATGTGCTTCTCCACGAGGCGGGGCTTCCGGAAATTGATTTTCAAAGGGATGTGATCGACGCATCCATGTATGATCATGGCGGCGAGATAACCGAACGGCACCTTTTAGCGGCGGCGGCGGAAAAACTTATTGCGGCATACGGAAAGGGGCCGGTGATTAATGAAAAACTTGCCCTTCACTTTGGTGTTACGCCACCGGCAAAAGCCGCCCAGGCGCTTTCTGATCCGGGAAACCCGCACTATCTCTACGATCTTTTAGGAGTACTCAAGTCCGGTTTCCTGAGCCGGATCTTTATCCAGCCCGGTGACAAGGAATGTATCCCCGCACAAACGGTAACGGCCTTCGCGAATTCCATCGGCGCAATACCGGCCTACGCATACCTGGGGGATATTGCGGAATCGCCCACGGGGGATAAGAAGGCGGAAAAGTTTGAGGATGATTATATAGAAGAACTGTTCGACGAACTTTCCCGTCTTGGTTACCGGGCGGTGACCTATATGCCCCCCCGGAATACTTTGGAACAGCTCCGCCGGGTGCAGCGTTTGTGCGCGGAACGGGGATTTATGGAAATTTCCGGGGTGGATATCAACAGCTCCCGGCAGTCATTCAACTGCCCCGAACTCATGCGGGATGAATGCCGCCATCTTCTGGACACTACCTGGGCGCTCATTGCCCATGAACGGCTGGGGTCGCTTGATGTTCGGTTCGGGCTTTTCTCACCAGGAAATCCCTTGGGAACACTATCCCTGCAACAGCGAATTGCCGCATACGCATATGCGGGAAAAGATTTGGATCTCAAAAACCCGGAAGCGTCGGCGCCGGGGATACTGAAAAAACTACAGGAAGGAAGGTATCAACCATGAGCTTCACGGATCATATACTGTTAGCGCCCCTTATCCGGGGGCTTTGGATCAATGCGGCGCATGAAAGTTCGGACACAGGGTGTCCGCGGGTTGTTGTGCCATCCGCCGGTGCAGATGGGACAATCCCCGCCCAGGCCGTCTTTGCAGACCTCAGCGCCGCATGGACAGGGGATGGTCTCGATGAGGCAGTGGCGGCCAAGGCCCTTATGGATGCCTATGCAGCTTGGGAAACCGGCGTTGCCCAAAAGGGGAAGCAGCCCGCAGGTCTGACGCAGCCTTCCTGTGCCAGGATAAAGACGCCATCCGGGGAAGCGGTGTACTGGATAGACCGGGATCTGGGATCTGCCAGAAAACGAAATGAAACTTTTGATGCATCGCCCCTGGTATTAAGCGGCACTAATACTGTACCTTCAAATAGCGATTCCGGCATTGCCGCGCCGGGGGCTTCCGCAGTAAACCGGTCTCTGGTGGTAAAGAACAAAATAGTGTTGGTAACCGGCGGCGCACAGGGCTTTGGAGAAGAAATTGTCCGTGGGCTTGCCGCATCGGGGGCACTGGTGTTTATTGCCGACCTGAACCAGGCGGGCGCAGAAAAACTGGCGGAAACCCTCAATTCCGCCGAAAAACGAATTGCCGCCGTGGCAGTCCCGGTTAATGTTTCTGATGAGGCTTCGGTGGAGGCTCTCTTTAAAACAATTGCGGAAACCGCCGGGGGCCTGGATCTGTGCGTAAGCAATGCCGGGGTGCTCAAGGCGGCAAGTGTACTGGAACAGGATGTGGGAAGCTTTAAGTTTGTCACCGACATCAACTACACGGGGTTCTTCCTCATGGCAAAACACTGCGGCCGGCTGCTCCGGCGGCAAAACCGCACCGCGCCGGGGTGGAAGACCGATATTATCCAAATAAATTCCAAATCCGGCCTGGAGGGTTCCAATAAAAACGGCGCCTACGCCGGGGGGAAGTTCGGCGCAATAGGGCTGGTGGAAAGTTTCGCCCTGGAATTGGTGGAATATGGCATCAAGGTAAACGCCATTTGTCCCGGTAACTTTCTGGACGGCCCCCTGTGGTCTGACCCGGAGAAGGGGCTTTTTGTGCAGTACCTCAACACCGGCAAAGTTCCGGGGGCCAAAACCGTGGCGGACGTGCGGGCCTTTTACGAGGCCAAGGTCCCCATGAAGCGTGGCTGCACCGGCGCGGACGTAATGCGGGCCATCTATTATGTGGTTGAACAGGAATACGAAACCGGCCAGGCCATTCCGGTTACCGGCGGGCAGGTTATGTTGCATTAAACATAGATAAGAAAAACAACTGCGGACACAAAGAAGAAAGGAGAAGAAAAGAGAAGAAAATAAGAAGATCAACCACAAAGGACACAAAGGACACGAAGAAGAAAGGAGGAGGAGAAGAAGAAAAGAGAAGAAATTTTAATTCCCCCTCTTTCTTCTCTTTTCTTCACCTTTGTGTTCCTTCGTGTCCTTTGTGGTTGATCTTCTTCTTATTATTCTTATTAACATTGTTAATGGTGTCTACCTACTAGGTACTAGAATATATTTTTTTGGAGGCTTTACTATGAAAACAAAAGCGGTCCGTATTTACGGCGTCAATGATCTCCGGCTTGAGGAATTCGAACTTCCTGAAATTAAGGATGATGAAATACTGGCCCGGGTGGTTTCGGATTCAATCTGCATGTCCAGCCACAAACTCGCTGTGCAGGGAAACAAACACAAACGGATCCGTTCCGATCTGGCAAAAACACCTACCATCATCGGCCACGAATTCTGCGGGGTCATTGAAAAGGTTGGGGCCAAACTGGAGGGAAAATTCAAAACCGGTTCCAAGTTTGCCATACAGCCGGCCCTTAACTATCCCGACGAACACGGGCAGGAAACCCTCTGGGCGCCGGGCTATTCCTATCAGTACATAGGCGGGGATGCCACCTACATCATCATTCCCAAAGAGGTGATGGAGATGGACTGCCTTCTGGATTATCAGGCGGATAATTTTTTCATGGGCTCCCTGGCGGAACCCGTTTCCTGTATTGTCGGCGCGTTCCATGCCCAATACCATACCAAAGGCGGTTCCTATGTTCACGAAATGGGCATCGTTGAAGGGGGCTCACTAATACTGCTGGCGGGGGTCGGCCCCATGGGGCTGGGCGCAATTGACTATGCCTTTCATAATCCCCGCAGGCCCTCCCGCCTGGTGGTAACCGATATTGATGATGCGCGGCTCGCCCGGGCTGTCCAGCTTTTGCCCCCGGGTGCAGCAAAAAAATACGGTATAGAGCTTATCTATATAAACACTAAAACTATGGAGGACCCGGTTGCCCATCTGCGGGAACTGAACGGGGGCAAACTCTACGACGATGTTTTTGTCTTTGCCCCGGTCAAGCCTGTTCTTGAAATGGGAGACCAGTTGCTTGGTCACGACGGCTGCCTCAACTTTTTCGCCGGCCCCACGGATTCTGCCTTCTCCGGAAGCCTAAATTTCTATGATGTCCACTACGAGGCCCACCACATCGTGGGAACCTCCGGGGGCAACACCGACGACATGCGGGAGTCCCTGACTAAGATGGCAAAGGGGGAACTGAACCCGGTCTTTATGGTAACCCACATCGGCGGGCTCAATTCCGTACCCCAGGCCACCATCGATCTGGACAAAATTCCCGGCGGCAAAAAGCTTATCTACACCGGCAAAAAACTGGAGCTTGTCGCCATTGCCGACTTTGCGGAGAAGGGGAAAAGTGATCCCTTCTATAAAGTTCTGGGGGAAATCTGCGGACGCCATAATGGATTGTGGAGCAAGGAAGCGGAGGATTACCTTTTGGCGAACGCGGCGGAGATTTGAAAAACTCGGACAGGTCAGTGGTCCAGGACTGGTTATCGGACTGAAAGTCCGCATCATCTTGCCCTACATACTTCATCCGCCGGAAGCTGAACACGAATCGGAAAGCCGCTGAATTAGGATCGCATAATCAGCGGCTTTCCGGATCGTTTATTCGCAGGGGGCTGCATACCCAAGAACTCGCTTACGCGGGGGAGGCTCTGCGGCGGGGTTCGTCATTCGTTGGCGGCCCCCTGCCATGCGTGTCAGAACAAAATCTTAAAACAAACCTTACGATTTTTACCGGATACTTCATCAGTCAAATTACAGGCATGAGGTTCGCCGGGGAAAAAAACGGCAAAAGTCTTCGTGTTTGCATGATACGAAATTGCAGGTTCACCAATGACACGACCGATATCGGCAGCTTCATCAAATTCTATTACCGTCTTTACCGGATCACGCCAATGGAGATCCATCCGTTCTTTCCCCTTCAAAAGAATCTGGACATCGATTTCTTTACGATGTATCTCATAATTATTTGGAGCTTCGTCCTTTGTCGTATATTCCATAAGTTTGTATCGAACTTTTGGATCATCCGTTGGATGTTCTCCCAATGCGCCGGTAACCAGTGTCCCGCTTTCAATTACCTTTATTACCGTTTTTAAACCGGGAACGATGTGGACATACAGGTCCATGTTTGTAATACTGTCAATAATCATTATAAACTCCTTAAAAAAAGTATGCCAGTGAAAGAAAAAAAGATCACAAGTCCCCTCTTTCTTCTTTTCCCTCTTCCTTTTCTTTTCTTCACCTTTGTGTCCTTTGTGTCCTTCGTGGTTGATATTCTTCTCTTTTCTTCATTATTCTCCTATGCGTTTATCCTACTCCCTCAAAGGGGCTGCCATTCGGACAGCCCCTTTAAAATCTTTTTTATGATACCGATACTGTTTTTGTTTTGCGGGATATAATGAAAGTAATAATCCCAACCACC
>BNUR01000179.1 GCA_025997495.1 Spirochaetia bacterium
TTTCGGCTGGCTTGAGGATTACCGCCTGCTGTGGAAGAATTGCGAACGAAAAATCCATAACACGCTACAAGCCTCCAAGTTGGCGTTTATTTCGTTGTTATTGAGGAGATATTAGACAGGCTCTAAGGGCAGCCCCCTTTGTATGCGCCGCCTCCGTGTAACACACGGTTTTTCCGTCCGGCGCTGTTCTGCCGTATACCGGGGGCCGTATGGTATCCCCGGTAACCCGCCCCACAGGGGGGCGGGATTTATCGAACCGTCAGACCGCATACCATAGGTCTGCGGTCTGCGATGTTCGTGTCAAATACCGCTTGCGCGCTATTTGACACAGAAAGCGGGGGCGCAGCCACCATTCGATTCATACGCAGAGTCGTCGGCGCCCGCACCGGAGGAGTTCACATTGCAGAAAGTGGCGATATGCTGAGACCAGGGCGAAGCAGTCCAGTAAGAGATAGCACTGCTACTACTGTTATATTTTATGCGGTTCGTAGTATCGTAGTATTCAAGCTTTGCCTAGCCCGCATCAACCTCCCTTTGTGACGAGGTGTTGCGTGTCCCCAACATTTCATATTCGGTGGGGAGCCAGAGCTCATCCGCAATCGTATCCACCACTGTATTTGTTGAGCTTGATCCGCTCTCGCTCGACAGGAATCCGTTCCACACCCTGCGGGACGGCGCCCAGAGGACGCTCTCCGGCACACCTGCGGCTTTAAGCCCCGGCAGGAAATCGTTGGTAAGGTAGACCCGCATTTCGCTATCCTTGTAGCCGCCTGCGTTGGAATTGGTGGGGTTCATCCCGTGCGTAACCGGAATATTCTGGAACTGGAACACCACATGGTTGGGGGCGCTGGGATTATTAGCAGCCGCAGTACCGCTCTTAAATGAATTCTTGCCGACCACAATAAGGCGCAGGAGGTTGCCCCTGTCAGTGCCGCCGGTTATCGCCGCATCGGTTATCGTACCGGACCCCGTGATGGTCAATGTATCCAGATCAATATAGTCGCCAAGGGCGATTATCGTGTCAAAGTCGTCGAGTCCCTCTGGGGCGGAAATCAGATTGTGCAGGCTGGTAAAGGCCGCACTTGCCGTGCCTACGCCGAACTTTGTTTTCAGGTCGGGGCTTGACGAATTGGCTATAGTATAACCAGCTGTTGCCGGGAAGGTGATGGTTACCGTGCCGCTGTTAACCGCATTGGTTACGGCTGCGCTGGTGTACGTAAAGCTGTCCGCCTCAACGCCATTAAAGTTAAAGCCGGTTTTTGGCGTCAGGGTAACAACGGCTTTGTATACCGTTGAAGCGGCAAAAGCGCCGGTGTGAGCCGCGTCAGAGCTGTCTGTCCAGGCAATGGTTCCGGTGTACTGGGTGTTTCCGGCAAATGTTGTCTGGGCCGCCGCACCGGTAACCGGGGCTGTTACCAGGGCGGTCAGGTTAAGGGCGTCTACAACGGTATCCCCCTCTCCTGTGGGACCGCCACCGCTGCGTACCCACCCGCGGTAATGCCGCTTACGGCAAGCTCGTACACACCGGCGGTCGCGGTGGTTGTCAGCGCGCCTTTAGTCGCACCGGTAGTCACGGAGGTCAGGGCAATGTCGCCTGCCGTAAGGCCGGTGATGTCTTTATCAAAGGTCAGCGTCAGCTTGGTGGTAGTGGCTGTCGTGGCGGAACCATCGGCGACAAGGCTGCTAAAGGTCACCTCAGTAGGCCCGGAGGCAGCATTATAGAACACCGCCACTGTTTTTGGACTTCCGCTGATTGTATAACCGGTCTTGGTTACCGCCACCGTAATCGAACCGCCTGCGCTTATGCCGCTCACCGTAAGGTCATAGCTGGGCCCGGAACCAGAGAGAGTTCCCTTGGTAGTGCCGGTACTATTGGCAGTTATGGTGATGTCATCTTCTGCCTATTACTCCCGTTCAAACCTAAATCCCCATATATTGATTGAATTATAAGTCTTATAATTAAAATTAAACCAACCATCATTTATATTAGCACTAATTATAGTATTGTCACTGTCTGAAGTTACTGTAAAATGTGGAGCTATAGCTATAGGTGATGCATCAACCCACTTAGTCTCTAGAACATCCCAAATCATAAAGGATACAAATGTTCCATGAGTCTTTGATATCCTGATTTCCCATGGGAAAGGAGCTGTAACTTCTGGATCTGGTTCATATTCATTATTAAAATTCTCATAATCTAAGAAATAATATTTTCCATAATAGTCATAATTAGGTGTACCGAGATGTGTCATATCACTATTAACTGTAAAAGGCCATATAATTAAATCTTCAGGATCTGTATCTTCAATTTCTATATTAGGTCCTGGAGTAGGAGTTATGTTATCATCATCATAATCCAATCCTCTAGTAATAGTAATCATTGGAGTTACCGGTACTGGGATCGGCGCAATATATTGTACCGTCACGGTTTTTGAAGCGGGGGTAAAGGTATATCCCGCTTTAGCCACCGCCACGGTAATCGAACCGCCTGCGCTTATGCCACTTACCGTAAGCTCATAGACCGGACCTGCGCCGGAGAGGGTTCCCGGTGTAGCGCCGGTTTCATTGGCAGTTATGGTGATGTCATCTTCTGTCAGGCCTGTGATAACCGTATCGAAGGTCAGAGTCAGCTTGGTGGTGGTTACGGATGCCGAATCATCGGCAGTCAGGCCGCTGAACGAAACCGGGACTGTTGCGATAACCGGGTTTACACCGCTTATCGTCAATACGGATGAAAGGTTACCCGCCGTATCCTCCACGACAATGTAAGCCGTGTAGGTAGAACTTGGGGTAAGGCCGGTTACAGAGATGGTGTTTACCGCCGCAATTGCCGCCGCCGTTCCCTTTGCTGCCGCAGTACCTTGTACTTTCACGGTTGCCGCTGTAGGCGCAGATACACCGGACGCTAGCACTACATAATAGTAGGTCCCCGCTTCACCGGAAGTAAACTTGAGGGTGGCGGTGGTTCCCGTTGCCGTGGACAGATCGCTCACACTGCCTGCGCTCAACACCGGGACGGTGGTTGCCGGAACAACCGGGTTCACACCGGTAATAGACAACACTGCCGAAAGGTTACCCGCCGCATCTTCTACGACAATGTAAGCCGTGTTGGTAGAGCTTGGGGTAAGGCCGGTTACCGAGATGGTATTTTCCGCCGCCAGAGCAGAGGCGGTTCCGTGTATGCCGGAACTTGCCGCTTTTACTGCCACCGCTGTAGGCGCAGATGTTCCTGCCGCCAGCACTACATAATAGTAGGTTCCCGCTTCACCGGAAGTAAACTTGAGGGTGGCGGTGGTTCCCGTTGCCGTGGACAGATCGCTCACACTGTCCGCGCTCAACACCGGGGTGGTGGTTGCCGGGAAGGTGATGGTTACCGTGCCGCTGTTAGCCGCATTAGTTACGGTTGCATCGGTATAGATAAAACTATTTGCCGCCACGCCGGTAAAGGTAAAGCCGGTTTGTGCCGTCAGGGTAACAACGGCTTTGTAGACCGTGCCTGCCGCAAACGCTGCGGGAGCCGCCGTTATCCCATCGTTCTCAAACCAGACTATGGTTCCGGTGTATTGGGCCGTATTAATTGCCGTAGTGTTTTGTGTTGCGCCTTTAACGGGGGCTGTTACCAGAGCGGTCAGGTTAAGGGCGGTTACCGGGTCATCCACCCCTGCGGCGGCTGTTGCCAGGAAGGTGATGGTTACTGTGCCGCTATCGGTCGCATTGGTTACGGTTCCGCCGGAGTGAGTAAAGCTGTTCGCCGCGACGCCGGTAAAGGTATAGCCGGTTTTTGCCGTCAGGGTAACAACGGCCTTGTATACCGTTGAAGGAGCAAAAGCGCCGGTATGATCCGCGTCAGCATCGGTTTTCCAGGCAATGGTTCCGGTATATTGGGTATTTCCGGCAAATGTTGACTGGGGTGTCTCTCCTTTAACCGGGACCGTTACCAGGGTATCCAGGGCCAGTGCGGTTACAACGAGGGGCGGCTTTAACGCGCCATTCTCATTGGAGGTGACCGGGCCGGGGGCTAAGTTAGCGCCCGCTATTTTTTCCAAGCCCCCGGTAATGGTGAGGGTATTTTCATTAATGCGGTATTCCAGGTTGGCATCCGCACCGTCTTCCCCGGCGCCCTGGAGGGTGATAGTGTCCCCGGTGATGGTATAGGGATAATCCTTCGAGTTGCCGTCAATGGTAAGAGTTATCTTGCCATTCGTACCCACGGCGATACCCACAGCCGCATTGCCGCCGCCTGACTTGGGTACACTGGCGGTAATTTCACCCGCCTCTTGCAGTGCCTCCTTGTTTCCTTCGGCCTGGGTATCCGCCGTTACCGGGCCCTTGGGATCACTGGCCCTGCTCCCGGTATTGCCGGAATAGCTTACCGTTACGGTGATGGTTTTCCCCACATCTCCGGCTGCAGGCTGATAGGTGTCCTGATCCGTTCCAACCTTAGTTTCTCCCGCCTTCCACTGATAGGCGGGGATTCCGGTTCCGTTAAGCCCGGTGATACCTGCAGTCAGGGTTTCCCCGACCATGGCGGTTCCGCTAATGGTTGGCTTGCCGGTAAGATCGTTTGTGGAGTTTATGGTTGTGTTGTTATCACACCCCAAAAACACCAAACTCAATGCCAGCAGGGCTGCAAAAGCAGCTGTTGCGGGCAAGCCAAAGTATCGAAGCTTTTTCATAGTAAAGCCTCCTTTCTTATATATGCCTCAGACTATGCCGAGTGCTTCATCCACACCGCCTATGCGGCACGAAATACCGGGCACAGCGGAGGGCCGTACTGCGCCGGGGCGTTCAATCGTAAAGGGAGAAAAAGAGCATAGTACCGATGTATAGGTACGTAAGTTGTTATATAGTAAAGAATTACATGGGGGGGGGGGGGGGGGGGTAATTACGACTCGCTACAAGGATCAAGGAGTTTTTGTGTTCGTCAACCCGCCCC
>BNUR01000180.1 GCA_025997495.1 Spirochaetia bacterium
CGGCAGGCGTTGGAGTAGAGGACTTTGAGGAGGCTGACGCAGCGGCCGTCCCCGGCCCAACTGTGGCAGACCCCGGCGGGGAGGTTTGCCCCAAAGCCCCGCTTTCCGGAACTGCCCCGGTCCTTGGGCGCGCCGCTTCCACTGGAGGCGCAGGAGGCGTCATATTTTGCCGATGCCGCCAGGATGGACAGCTTCTCTCCTAAATCCACAGGTCTACTATACACACGTATAGGTTATGATGCAAGTGCCTTAACAAACCTGGTGTTAAAAAATAAAAAAAGCAGTATATTAATCGTATCAACAGACCTGCCGGTCTGAATAATCAGGAGTTAAAGATGTACGAATATACGACTCAGGGAACCTGTTCCGCCAAAATCAGGTTTGATATCCAGGACAATAAGGTGCATGATCTGTCCTTTCTGGGCGGTTGTGACGGCAACCTAAAGGGCATATCCATTCTTGCGGAAGGGATGGACGCCGCAGAGCTGAGTAAGCGCTTGAAGGGGGTGCGCTGCGGGTCTAAGCAGACCTCCTGCCCGGATCAGTTGGCAAAGGCCCTTGAACTGGTGATAAAAGAGCAGGCTAAAGGGGCCTCTTGAAAGGAAGTTCCCCGCAAGTTTTTTCAAAAGGAGGAAAAATGTGGAGAAAAATGCCTCGTGCGGGGCTTGGCGCGGTTATGGTCTTCTTAAACCTGGCGGGTTTTGCTGCCATTGGGGCCGCGGACGATGGAGCCGCGGAAAATGCCGAGCAGGTTCAAATAAGCAATATCCCTGCGGAAGTAACAAGCGGCGTAACTGCGTATAAAATCTACATACAGCTTTCAACCGGGGTGACCGCAAAGGCCGGGTATGTGGCTAAGGGTGAGGCCCTGATCAAGGGGGAAACTTCAGTTATCATTGACCTCAAGAAACCCGATGGCCAGCCCTGGAATGATACGGGGTTCTTCAATTTCGCAATAGTAATCAGCCCAGAAACAGCAGGCACATCGAAGGATATTCTCGTTCATGGCGGGGAAAAATATTTTTCGTCAAAAATCCAGCATATTGCATGGGCGCCGGGATTGATAAACCTTCATGATATTTTGCCTGCCCAGGTTGATGAAATATTTGACGGCATTATCATGCCCGATACCGGGATTGGTAAAAAATAAAGATTACCCTCTGTGGCGCCGGCCTTTAATAACCCGTACCGCACCGGCGGCAAGAAAAACGACCCCCGCCAGTATTACTACCATTGCCCCTACAGGCAGGTCGAAGCTCCAGCCCAGAACCAGGCCGCCGGCGGAAAACAGCGCCGCCGTTATGCAGCTTATGAGCATCATCCCCCCCAGGCTTCGGGCGAAGTACCCGGCGGTTCCCGCCGGCAGGGTGAGCATGGCGATTACCATCACTATTCCTACGAAGGTCTGTAGTAACACTATCGCTGCGGCGGTAACGATGAGCAGCCCCAGGAAGATCCCCTGGGTGGGCACCCCGCGGACACGGGCGAACTCTTCGTCAAAGGCGCAGGCCTTGAGCTGGGGGTAAAAGCGCCAGGCCAGGAAGAGCACCAGCAGATCCAGGAGCGCCATGAGAAGGAGATCCCGGGTTGAGATGAGGAGGATATTGCCAAAGAGATAGCTGGAGGGGTCTGTGTAGCCCGCGGTTTTTGCCATGAACAGTACCCCGACGCTCATCCCGATGGCCCAGATGGCGTTGATTACCGTGTCTTCCCGCTGTTTGGCCTTCAGTGATACTGCTCCGATGATGAGCGCCGAGATTACCGCGAAGATTAGCGCCCCGGCGATGGGGGGAAAGCCGGGGATAATTTTTGCGGACGAAAGGTAGAGGGCCATGCCGATTCCCCCCAGCACCGCATGGGAGATGGCCCCGGCAAGGCTGGCGATGCGGCGTACCGTGACCATCGCCCCCAGTATCCCAAAAAGTATTGACGAAAGGAGGCCCGCAAAAAGGGCGTTCCGGATAAAGGGAAAGGCCGGGTTAAGGAGGGCGTCAAAAAAGCTTATCATTTGAGCCGGTCCCCAAATAAGAATCTGTCCGCGAATAGACGCGAATAATCGCGAATAATATAAAAAGATCTGGTTTCATTCGCGTTCATTCGCGTAATTCGCGGACGATTTTTCCTGTGTTTTATATTTTGTAACCGGCTCATTGAGTATCCTCCAAACATTGATCCCCCGGTATGCTTTCCCCATGGATAACGCGGGCGACGCCTGCTGCATCCGCTTCGGTGCGGTGCTGGACGATGCCGTATTCAGCCCCCGCATTTGCGCCCGCATCTGCGGCAGCTTCCCGGCTCCCCATGCACAGTACCCGGTCGGTCAGGGCAGACACAAAGCCCGTGTCGTGGGTCACGATGAGGATCGTGGTATTGCCCTTGAGCTTGCCCAGGGTGGCAAAGAGCCGTTCCTCACTTTCCCGGTCCATGTTGGCGGTGGGCTCGTCCAGGATGAGGATCTCAGGCTGCACCGCCAGGGCCCTGGCTACCAGGACTCTTCGCCGCTGGCCGCCAGAAAGCGCCCCATAGGGCCGGTTCGCCAGGCCGGTGATTTCCGCCTGTTCCAGGGCCTCGTCCACGGCGGCTTTGTCCAGGGCGGTGAATCTCCGGGAAAGGCCGGACAGGCGGCCCATCTTTACCGCCTCCCGCACCGATATGGGGAAGGCCGGGTCGTAGACGGACTGCTGGGGGACATAGCCCATCCGGTTCCGCTCACCCTCAATCGTGCCCGACTGGGGCTGTTCCAGGCCGAGGATCAGCTTGAGCACCGTGGTTTTCCCCGAACCGTTGGGGCCTACCAGGGCGATAAATTCCCCCTGGTGTATGTGGAAGCCGGCGTTTTCCAGAACTTTGAAATTGCCGTAAGAAAAGGATACCCGGTCAAAGCGGAGGTGTATCTTCCGGTCTACCGGGTGCGCAGGATGGCTCACGGCGTCGCCTCCTTGGCGGCTGCCTCCCCGCTGTCACCCGCTTCGATTGTTTTATACAGGACTTCACCCATGGACCGGATGTTGGCGAGCCAGTCCGGGGCCAGGGGATCCAGGGGAGCAAGGACTGCCCCTGCCGCGTCGGCTACCGCTTGGGCGGTATGAACCGGAAACTGGGCCTGAACAAAAATTGCCCCCGCTCCTTCCTGTTTTGCCTTTTCTATCAGTTGGCTTAAGATCCGGGGGGTGGGTTCCTTGCCGCCGGTTTCCACCGCCTCCTGGCGTATGCCGAATTCATCCAGAAAATAGCCGAAGGCCGGATGGTACACAAAGACCAGGGTTCCCCGCAGGGGGGCAAGCTGTTTACGCAGGATGGCGAACTCCCGATCCATATCGTCGATGAGGTTCAGGTAGTTTTGCCGATATTCTAAAGATGAAGCGGCTGCTTTAGCGGTATCGGCATCTATTACGATTAAAGCTTCCATTATATGGCCCGCCATAATCTTTGCAGGTTCATGCCCCAGCCAGGTGTGCCGGTCTATGGCCTCACCGGGATCATCATCCCCATCATCGTGGGCTTCTATGGTTCTGAACTGTACACCGCCGGCGCCGTCAACAATGGTGAGGTCCGGGAAGATCGCCTCAATCTTTGGCCGCAGGCCGATCTCAAATTCCGTGCCCGACAGAACCCAGGCCTTCGCGGCGGCCAGGTCGGCCATCTGTTTGGGGGTGGGCTCGTAGCTATGGGGATCCTGTCCGGGGCCGACCAGAGTCATGACGCGGACACGATCCCCGGCAATGCGGGAGGCAAAGTAGTGTTGGGGGAGGATGCTCACCACCAGGACGGGGCGGATATCGGTCTTGCCGGCGGCCTTTTTCACCCCGCACCCGATTAGGATGCTTACAATACAGGCGGCAAGGAGGAGGACTAAAGTCCTTGGGGGAGAGTTCATTGATCCCTACTTTAGCCTGCCTTGGGGTCTTCTTCAAGCTTGCCAATACCTTGATCGGCGAAGAATATAACGCGCCACACTGCCGTACTAAACCATATTCTTTTTGAGATAGTTTCAATATTAAAAAAAAATGCATTTTTCTCTTGACATTTCCGAATTCCCAAGGTATATTCTATTAGGAATGAACGTTCATTCCGCTATTTTAATTTTGGAGGACTTTTATGGGTATTATCGCAATCGTTTTTGGGATTATCGGAACCCTTCCAATAATCCGGTGTATCGTCCTGGTGTTGGGCCTGTTATCCGTATTGGGGTTAATAGGCAGCGTCACGGCTTTTTTTGTAGGAGGGTGAAGTATGACTGTCCAGTCGGAAAAAAGGGATGCCCTTTTGAACGCCGCCCTAAAACTTATCGCCGGTCAGGGCTTCCATGCCGCGCCCATGTCCCAAATTGCCGAGGAAGCCAATATCGGCGTTGGAACAATTTACCGTTATTTCAAGAATAAGGACGAGCTGATTAACGGCCTCTACCTTGAAATCCGCAAGCGCATGGCGGAAGCAATCGGCAAAGGCCAGGACGAAGCCGCGCCGGTAAAAGCGCAATTCGTTAAATCTTTGCAAAACCTTATCCGCTATTTGATTGAAAAGCCTGAGGAAATACAATTTACCGAACAGTATGAACATTCTCCGTTCATTACCGATGAGACAAAGGCGGAAATCGAAAAAGTGGCGTCCCCTATTTCGGATTTACTTATCCGCGCCCAAAAAGAAAAACTGTTAAAGCCCTTGCCTTTTCCGGTGCTTATGTCGATGTTTTCAGGCGCGTCAATGGGACTGTTAAAAGCATATTTGCAAAAAAAATCGTCCCCAGCAAAAATGAACGAAGCGATTGAGGCAATCTGGGATATGCTTATCCCCAAAAATATTGAAGGAGTAAAACAATGAAAAAGTGTTTTATT
>BNUR01000181.1 GCA_025997495.1 Spirochaetia bacterium
CTGGGGCCGGACGGTATCATCGTTCAGGATTTCGGCATCGTCAAAATGGTTCGGGACAATTTTCCGGCCCTCCGCCTCCACGCCTCCACCCAAATGAATATCGCCTCCGCCCGTGGGGCGAACCTCCTTTCCAAACACGGCTTTTCCCGGGTGCTACTTGCCCGGGAGCTAGCCCTGGAGGAAATCCGGGATATACGGGATAACACCAACATGGCCCTGGAAGTCTTTGTCCACGGCGCACTCTGCGTCAGCGCCTCCGGGCTTTGCCTGTTTTCCAGCTACCTGGGGGGCAAATCCGCCAACCGGGGCATGTGTACCCAGGCCTGCCGCCGTCTCTACCGGCACAATGACCGGGAATCCGGCTACTATTTCAGCCCCGGGGACCTCCAGCTTCTGGAACAAGTTCCCGCCCTTGCCGGCGCCGGGGTAGCTTCCTTCAAGATAGAAGGCCGGATGAAAAGCGCCGAATACGTGGGCACGGTGGTATCCGCCTACCGCCGGGTTATCGACGGCCTTGAGGGAGATCGGGAACAGACTCTTGCCGAGGGGCTGGGAATACTCCGCAACGACTTTGCCCGGACAAAAACCACCTTCTATTTTGCGGAAAAGGTGCCTGGCACCATTTTGCCGGAAAAGGTGCCTGGCGCCATTTGGCTGAACCCGGAGCAGGACGGCGGCACGGGCATACCCCTGGGAACCATACTCCGGGTAAAAGGCCGTGAGGGCGAAATACGGGGGCTTATTTCCGGGGGGCCGTTTCTGCCCGGTGTCGGGGATTCGGTGCGGCTCCACCGGCGGGACGATTCGGACAGGCAGTCCCATAAGCTTAGTTTCGCGGAGGACGATGCCGCGGGGCGATGGATATCCATTCCCCAGGGTTTTGACGCGGGGGACTCGGTCTACCTGATCCAGACCAGGGCCATGTCCCGGCGCTATACCCCGGTTATACCGAACAATCTGGACACCTGCCGCCGGATGCCCGGCCACGACAAAGCCCCGGAACTAAGCCTGGGGGCGGTAAAAAAGAAGGATGGTAAAACCTTTCCCGAGGGGATCTACGCGGCGGTATCCCGGCTGGAGGACCTCTTTGTGGTTCAGTCGGTCAGGCCTATCCGGGCCATGGCGGAGTATAACCGCAAGGCCGCAGCCTGGCTTCTGGGACAGGATAAACCCCCCCTGCCCTTTCGGAGCGGGGAACTCATCCTGGTTCTTGACCCCTATTTTCCCCAGGCCATGGACAGCGTCCTTACGGAGGAAATTCCCCGGCTCGTTGAAAAGGGGTACCGGGAATTTGTGGTAAATAACCCCGGGCATTTTTCCCTGTTCCGGGATATTTCTCAGGCGCGGCTTATTGCCGGGCCCTACCTGTATGCCTTTAACCGTTGGTCCGCCGCGTTTATTACCGGCCTGGGGGCGGACACCATTATCTCCCCCCTGGAAAACAACCGGCAGAACTGGGAACGTACCATTGAACAAAACCGGCGGTCCCAAGGCTTTGTCACGGTTTTTGCCTACCCCGCGCTATTCCGGATCAGGGCGGATCTGGGGCGAACCTACGATTTCGGGAACTTTCAGGACAGCCGGGACGAACAGTTCCGGCTTATCAGTGAACAAGACGGCTCCCGGGTCTATCCGGAAAAGCCCTTTGCCATTATCGATAAAATACCCTTTTTGCAGGAGGCGGGGTTCCGGCGCTTCATCATGGATTTCTCCGGGCCGGTTTTGAAAAAAAAGAACTACAAGGATATTATGAACGCGGTGAAGAACGCGGCGCCCCTGCCCAACACGGTTCGCTTTAACTGGAAAGACGGGTTCTTCACCCAGGAAGAAGCGAAAAAGCAACCGGACTAATCATCTACCGGTTATTGGCCGCCGGGGAACGGGTCTCAATCACGGGAGGGACTTCACTCACCGGAGGGACTCCACTCACCGAAGGGACTTCAATCAGCGGAAGAGCTCTATTCACCGGAGGCGTTTCGGTTATCAAACGGGCCGCACCCACGGGGCGGGCTTCATTCAACGGCTGGGGGGCCGGTACATAGGGACGCCGGTTTTCCGCAACTCTGCCGGTTAGTATTTCTACATATTTGGTAATGACGGAAAGTTCCTGATTAAGGACAGGCTTTTGCAAATCCCGTTTTGCGGACTCCAGGGAGAGTTTGGTTTCCTGGGAGAGCCGCAGGGCCATTTCCAGCTGGCTTACCCTGTGCTCGGGGTTATAATAATAGGCGCCAATTTCTCTAAGGGCCAGGGTGAAATCTACTACGGCCCCGGAGTGACGGAGCATCCCGACAGCATAATCATTAACCGGATCGGTAAGGACAATTCTCCGCTCAAAGGAGTCAGACGTTTCGGGACTTCCCTGGCTGGTAATGCGGAAAGAGGCAAGCTGCAATCCACGGTTATGGGGCGGAATCCGGTAGCGTACAAACAGGGTTTTGTAGTCCCCCGGACGAAGGTTTTCAATACTGCAGGTGACCCTGGTACCGGCAATACGGCCCCGGTAGCCTACCACTTCCAGTAGTTCGATTCCCTGGCTAAAGTCAAGATCGATATTCAGTGTTTTTGTGGGGACAGCCGCTAATTGCACAAATTCCCTGTCGCTATTCATCACGTTTGCCACCATCGACTGGTTACCCAGGCTGCGGGAAAGTCCCTGCCCGCGTTCCGCCAGGGTTTGCAGAAGTTCCGCATCGAAATTGCTGCCCAGCCCAAGGGTAGATAAGGAAATACCCTGCTGCTTCCGGAACTCTACCAATTGGTAGAGGCGGTCAAAGACATCATTACCGGCATATTCAAAGCTACAGATCTCCGTAAGGCTGACACGGCCGGCGCCGCGCACGGAGCCGTTAAAGTAAAGATATTTGTTTCCGTTTTTTATTTCTATCTGAAAGGGAGTGGGAACCGGCTCCGCTTCATTGCTTACATAATTCTGTACTAACACCCGGTATGTACCCCGGGGGGCCGTATTATCGGGCCAGAAAACGGTTTCCGACGGCCTCGTGGTTTCTCCGTACAGGTTCCTGTCCACATCCAGATAACCGCCAAAGGAATCCCGGGGGTTGTTGAAATTTATTTCTTCCCCCGAAGGGCATACCACATGAAGGTCCAGATCATTCCGGTTATTCCAGGTGAGGGAAATCCGGATATCCCCGGGGCTGAAATTCGGCGTGAAAAGCCGTGCCGAGTTTGCATCCCCAGAGGAAAAGAGAAGAACCTGATTTATGGCATTTGAGCGGAAATAGGGGATGATCTGTTCATAGCCCAGGGTGATACCCGCTTCGATGTTGGCCTTTCCCTGGGGGTAGAGATTGTTCACCGCCGCCAGAAATAACCCGCGTTTTTTTTGCGTATCCATCAGGGTTGGTTGAAAAACCACCTGTGCAGTATTACTGAAGATCACCAGTGATACCGCGTCTACGTTCCGGATTTTTTGTATGAATGTTCCCATGGATGCTTTGAACCAGGAAAGTTTATTGTCATCGTTCATTTCAGAGGAAGTATCTACCACCAGTACCAGATTCAGGGGGGGCAGTTCTCCGAAGTCCTGGGATTTTGCCTGGATGCCGATCTGGAGGAAGCCCTCTGTGCCGCCGGGGACGGCCCGCCGGGGATCGGGCCGCGTTATGCCGTTAAAGATATTAATGCCGACGGGAGTTTCCGGCTCCGGGTATCCGAAATTGTAGGAGGTAAGATATGAATCGGCATCAATATCGCCGGGGGCCACGATGATTCCGTTGTTCGAAAGATATCTGCTCCTGGCCTGCGGGGAAACCCCTTCCGCAAACCCTTCGGCAAACAGCGCTATGGGGAGGCAGCAAAACAACAAGCCCGTGAGGAGGCTGCGGCGGGAAAAAAAGGACAAAAAACCAGGCGGCAACGTCATTTCCACTATCCCCTTTCCTTTAAGAGTATATTTTTTGATACCCGGATTGTCAAGGAAGGGGCTGCCGGCACAGCCGGACGGGGAGGGGCATGCCGTTCCGAATGCTGCCGGGGGAGTCTGCTACCGGAGCCTCGGCCCCAGGGGGCCTGAAGAGTCTCCGTCCGCAGGGACGACCGGATGCATTCGGCCCGTCATGCCCCTCCCCGTCCGCTCCGTCGTCATTATTGTACATACGGCCTTTGCCCACGAACCACACGAACCACACGAACAAAGAATGAAATTTAAAAGCAAAAGTTCGTGTGGTTCGTGTGGTTCGTGGTTTATTTTCTTCGGTTTTCCGCTAAGTTAACGCCTATGGAGTATAACACCTGTTTTCCTAAAATTTTGTTAAAAACACTTGACAAATACGTATCAGTTTTGATATAATAGATACGTATGGAGGTCAATATGGAGGCAAAATTAACGCTGAAACTGGATAAAATGGCTATTGATTCGGCAAAAAGGTATGCTGAACGGCATAACCGGAGTCTTTCAAGGATCGTTGAGGGTTATTTTAAGAATCTTTCTTCAGAATTTATTTATCCCAAAAAACATTCTCCCCTGGTTGAGAGTTTGACCGGAGTTTTATCCGAGGACGATCTGGAGAAATTTGCTCAGGAAGATGAACGGGCACGTTACATATTAAGAAAAGAAATATGAACAAAAAAATATTTATTGTTTCAGATATTATACTTGATGTATTGGCCGAGAGGGAACTGTTTTATGAACCTGCGGCGGAGATATTTGATTTAGGGAGTACAAAAAAGCTGGAATTATATACAACGGCTGTTGTACTGGCTAATGTATTCTATTTTTTGAGGAAAAAATATGGAATAGAAAAATCGAAGGGATTATTAAAGAAATTACGGAGTATAATAAAAGTATTGCCAATAGATGAA
>BNUR01000182.1 GCA_025997495.1 Spirochaetia bacterium
AATCTCAAAAAGTTTTACTACATTTGCATCCATGCAACATCTACCTCCCTATAGATTATTTTATTATACTGTAGCATATGTTGTTTGTATAGAGGCTAATAGCGTATTTCTTCCCTAATGGAGTATAACTACCCCTTCTCGCAATACTTTTCTCTCCATTGTTGGGGCGGCGGAACGGTATTGAAACCTTGATTTGGTGATTACCAAGATGTCGTTTGGCATAAAGCCATGCCCGGCAACGGCGCTATAAACCATTCCCATAGCGTCAATCGGTCGGTATGGGGCGTCATCCTTCATTATGACATAGATGTCTAAGTCGGAATCCTTATTTGGGGTACCATAGGCACACGAGCCAAAGAGATAAATCTGTTCAACGGGGATGGTTTTGACAATGATAGCGGTAATTGACGCAAGTTCATCCCTGATACGCTGTTCCATGAATCTATTATACCTCAAAAATCAAAAAAGGTTCAACTTTTGTGAACAGGAGAGCCCTAAAATTAGCTCATTTCAACAGATTCTATGTCTTGGGCTTCTCTATTTGACGCTATGGGCCTGGGGTACGGACTTGCGGTAGCCGTAGTGGAGATAGTTACGGCGCGGCCCTGGGGAGTATCGGGGCGGCGCAGGTGGGAAGGCCGGAGCCGGGCAATCATTTTGTCTGTCCATTTAGGGCTTTCAGCGTGTCGATACCGTGTAACTTTGTCGAATGTTTCCGGGCTGTCTATGGTATACTCCAGCACATCGGCCATGACGTATTTACCATGCTTGCCCATAGATTTGTATTTCTTTAGGGTGTCCCGGTCGATCCACACCAAAACCGGCTTTACTAAAAACCCATCGGCGCATTCTTGCATTTCATCAGCGGTTATATCACCCCGTTTGTACTGGTCTAAAAATTCGCCGTAGAGGTGTTTTGAAAAGTGACTTTTGAATATCTTGAGAAGTGGGGGTTTATACTTTTTCATAACCTTGAGCTTCTCTATTTGACACTGTGGGCCTGAGTTCCGGGGCTTGCGGTAGCCATAGCGGGGGTATGCGCTACTCTGCCCTGAGGTGTGGGTGCGTCCGGGACTTCTTTGAAAGCGTCCCGTTCAAATTCGTCAAACCGCTCCTGGGTGATTCCCCCCATTTCCAGGTGAAGCTTAAAATCTTCGTGCAAGGCTTCATAAATTTTACTGCGGTATACTTTCATTGCTCTATCTCCTCTATGCGACCCATCTTTATATAGGCGTTTAATTCCGCATCGGTATACCCTAGGTATGCCGCGGCGGAATCTTTATAATCCCGCTTTTCCTTTTGGCTTATGTTGTCCCGGTCGGACTTGGCAAAAACATAGGCAAAGAAAGCCGTTCATTCTTACGAAAAAGCAGGATAGCCCGATAGCCCCCGGATTTTCCAGCCCCGGGACGGGGGATCCGCTTCTTGAAGACTCCTCCGCCTAAATCGGCCTCGTATATACCCCGGTTCACTTCATCGGCGGCGGTCAGTAGTTCCTCCTTGGTGATCTCCTCTTTATCAGCCAGCCGGGAAAAGCTCTTTGTCTTAAATATACGCATATTTCCCTTTTTTGCAAATAGGGCGTGATGGCATAGTCCTTCCGAACTGGTTCATAAGGGCAGTATACCATAAAAGGGGCTTTTTTCCAGCTATTTCCTCACCCTTTTTTTGTGAACTATTTGTGAACCGGGGGCTTCATACCCCACCTAATTCATTATCCTGTATAAAATTAGCGAAATTCATCAAATACCATACTTGAAAACTAGCAACTGACATAGTATCATCAATCATCAATGAACTATTCAAACCCGGCAAATCTTGCCGTCCTGGCGTGTCCCGGCGGGGAAGTGTTTGCCGATGAGGTGATCCTTCACTTAAAGAAGCACTACCGCCATATGTACAAGGGACTCGTGGCCGATTTGGTCCGGCAGTACAATATGAACACCGAGGATGTGATCCGGCAAATCAACTTTATCAACGATGCGGCGCCCCTGACGGCCTTTGCCCGGGGGGGCTTCCTGCACTACCAGAACCCCCAGTTTAAGGTTCCCACCCGGTTTTCTCTGTTTCCCAATGGGGAAATCAAGGCGGAGATTATGGAATCCATCCGGGGGAAGGACATCTATATCGTCCAGGATGTGGAAAATCACCATCCCCTGCCGTTTAACGACGGCAGCCTGACCAAAGTTCTTTCTATTAATGACCACCTGATGAGCCTTTATGTCACCGTGGATGCGGTAAAGCTGGCCGAGGCGGACCGGGTTACCGTGGTGATCCCCACCTACCCCTATTCCCGGCAGCACAAGCGGAAGGGGCGGGAGGGGCTGACCGCCAGCCGGGTAGGGGGCATTCTGGAATCCCTGGGGGTGAACCGGATTATCACCCTGGACATTCATTCCCGGGAAATCGTGAATGCTTTCAAATTCATGCGGCTGGAAAACCTCCATGCCAGTTATCAGATTATCCGGCAGCTTGCCAAGGTGACGGAGATTCGGGGTGATGATCTGGTGGTAGTTTCCCCCGACACCGGGGCGGTGGATAGAAATAAGTTTTACGCCACGGTTTTCAAAAAGCCCCTGGCCCTGCTCTACAAGGAACGGGACTATTCCCGGGTGAGCAAAGATGCCATGGAAAGCAACATCGCCACCATCAAGCTTTTGGGAGATGTTTCGGGAAAGACGGTTTTTATGGCCGATGACATGCTTGGCACCGGTGGCACCCTCCTCAAAGCCATGAAGTTCCTCAAGGATCAGGGCGCCCGGCAGGTGATTGCCGCCATCAGCCTCCCCATGTTTTCCGGGAACGCCATCAACTTTTTTGACGAGGCCTACAGGGAGGGCCTTTTTTACCGCATCATCGGGACCAACGCTGTCTACCATGAGGAATTGCTCAAGCGTGAATGGTACGTAAGCGTGAATATCACCAAGCTCTTTGCCCAGACGATTTCCCGGCTCCACCAGGGCATTTCCCTGAGTTCCCTGCTGGATAACCGCATCATCATAGAGAAGCGTCTCGCAGAAAACAAACCCTTATGAGTACCCGCGTTCAAGAAGAAGGATCCGGTGAATCTTCCCGGACAATTTTATGCGCCGACATCGGCACCTCCTCCCTAAAAGCCGCCTTGGTTGATATTGATGGTCATTCCCATGGCTTTACCCGGGAGACCTATGGTTCGGGGCCGGTGGCTGCGGTGGACTGGGAGCGGGCTCTGGCACGGGCGCTGGGGGTTCTTTTTTCTCAGGCCGACCATCACTGCACCCCCAATGCTATCTGCATATCCGGCAACGGCCCCACCCTGGTTCCCCTTACCCATGATGGTGAGACCCTGCCCCCCCTGCACTGGTATCAGGGCCAGGTACCAAACCCTGCCCCTTTGTCACAATCCCTTTTTCTGCCCCAGGTGCTGCGCTTCATCCGGGAACGTCCCGGTGACTATGCAAAAACCCGGCGCCTGTTTTCTGCCCAGGAATGGCTTTCCTGGCGTTTAGGGGCCGACCCGGTAACGGCGCTCCCCGCATCCTACGAACCCTACTACTGGGATGATGCCCAATGCGAAAGCCTGGGGCTGGACAGGGGAAAATTCCCCCCCTTCGTAGGCCTGGGAACCGTCATCGGGCAGTTGTCGCCGGACGCGGTGCATCGTTTGAGCGGCCTGGCGGGGGGCTTTCCGGAAGAACGGTTTTCCGCGGGGATACCTATCATTGCCGGGGGGGTGGATTTTATCATGGCCCTTATCGGAACCGGGGCGGTAGAGCCCGGTCTCGTTTGCGACCGGGCGGGCACCTCCGAGGGGATCAACCTCTGCACGGAAAACATCGTTGCAAGCAGTACCGGAACGCCGCAGCTTTCCAGAGAGCTTCGTGTACTGCCCCATGTAAATCCCGATTATCGGAATGTCAGCGTCATCATCCCCTCATCGGGGCGGCTTTTTGAATGGTACCGGATCCTTACCGGACAAGAGCGCCGCCCCTACGACGACATCCTGGCGGAACTTATCAAGGCGCCAGGCCCCCTTTCCCCGGACGTGTTTTTCTTTCCGGAAAACAACCCGGTACTGATAAGCCGGGCTGGGCTTTACAGCCGGGTGGAACTGGGGCAGGCGGTGTTGCTATCCCTGGGTTTCACGGTGAGGGCTGCCATCAACACGCTGGGCCGCAACGGATTCCCGGTAGCGGAGATGTGCCTTTCCGGGGGACAGAGCAAGAGCCCCCGCTGGAACCAGCTCAAAGCGGATCTGACCGGGGTTCCCCTGCTGGTTCCGGAATTACAGGATGGCGAGTTGGGGGGAGATGCAGTTTTGGGGGCCATTGCCTTGGGAGAAGCGGCAAATTTCCGGGAAGGCATAGCGCGGATCGTACACATACAGGAACGTTACACCCCGGCCCCAGAAGCAGCGACGTTTTATAGTGAACAGTTTCAGGTATATCGGGAACTTCAAAACAATATACAAGGAAAAGACTATGCCCCATAAAGCCTTCCTGCACAGCCGTTATTGCATCGCCAACGGCCTGTTTCAAAGTATCAGAGTTTCATCAAAAAGGCGCTAAGCAATTTTTCTGAAATTAGTTTGAAAAAATATTGAAAAATGGTTGACATGATAAAATAATTATGATATAAGTTTTGCTTAAACAAGGAGAATGCTGATGAAAATTTTACCCCCATTTCATGCCATAAAACTACTGTGAAACACTCATTTAGAGGCATGTTTTTTCTGTAAAATGACTTTTCCTACAGTCTCGTTATACGCCGTTTTTCTGTTACAAAAATATATTT
>BNUR01000183.1 GCA_025997495.1 Spirochaetia bacterium
GGGAGGCGCCCGGCAACCCGAATCCCGTGCATAAGGCCGCTGCCCGTAATACTGAGGGAGCCCGTACCGAGGGAGCTTATGCTGCCCTGGGGAGGGGGCGCCGGGTCCACGGAATTGACCCTGACCGTAGCCCGGAGCCCCCTCCCCAGGGCAGCATAAGCTCCCTCGGTACGGGCTCCCTCAGTATTACGGGCAGCGGCCTTATGCACGGGATTCGGGTTGCCGGGCGCCTCCCCTCCCAGGGCGTTAAAGGCCGATTCCTGGGCATCCCGCCGTTCCAGTTCCCGTGTGTAAGCGGCAATACGGCGATCCAGGGTGTCAAGCAGGGCCTTGATGGATTTTGCCTTGTCCTCCAGAAGGGTAATATCCCGGTCCGCGGCGGCGTCTATACCGGCAATAAGTTTGTTAACCTCTTCCTCAAAGTCCGCCAAGATACGCTCTGCCCCGGTACGGCGGCGGAGATATCCCTGGAGGTAGATAAAGGTAAACCCGCAGATAAGCAGGCTTGCGGCAGAAAAAATAACGGAAAGAATCATGTAACCTCTATACTTAGCGCAGCGATTGCCCCACGGTTCAATAGAAACGAAACGCGGTTTCGCCCATTACCCGCTTAAATCAACATTTTTTCCCAGGGCCGGGTCATGAATCACCTGCGAATCAGCGCCGGCCCTAAGGTCTGCGGATAAAGGTTCCGCTTCATCAGCATCCTCCCCGTCCCCCTCGTATTCCCGGTGCTTCCGGGGGGAGCGATCCTTAACCCGTTCCGTCCCCGCTCCGGTATCCTGGGACTCATTTACCGACCGTATCCGCTCATCGGCTTTTTGCTGCATGTGGGCGCCCTGGATCGATTGCTGGAGTTGCAGCCCCTGTTTTAAATTAGCCTGCTCCTTGCCCACCTTTTCAACCTGGGTAAAGAGGGTCTGGAGATCAATTGGTTGTAAAGCCATCGGGGCCCTTCATTGCCTGCGCATCCGGTTCTTCATACTTTGTCACCCGAACAAGGCCGTCCTCCAGTACAAAGGTAACCGCCTTGTATTCGTTGCGGACATCCTCCTTGGCGTCCTTGATAATCACCCGGACACCGGGATACACCTTGGCCGAAGCGGAAACCCGGCCACGGGTCGTGAGGTTAGCCAGAAAATCCTGGGCTTTGGTGATGGCCTCGTTGTTTTTCTGCACATCCTTCATGGTTTCCGTCCGCTTCTCCTCCAACTCCTTCAGGTAGTCTTCCTTATCCTCCGGGAGGGATTTGCGCTGCTTCTTGATGTTGACCAGGGTCTGTATATTAAGCTTGATATCATCAAGCTGCTTCCCCAGGGTTACCTTGTTTTCCATAAGCTGGGCAAGCTGCTCCTTGGTTTTCGGATCAACCCCCACTTCGCAGATTGTTTCGGTACCCGCCGTGGGGCTCCCCAGAACCTTGGCGTTGATTTCCTCGGAAGCCCGCAGTCGGCCCCCCACGATGGTAGCCCGCTTGCCCTGACAGATAATGCGCTTGAAGGCGTCCACCCGGGAATTGATGATGCCGTCCTGGGCTATCACCATGTCCCCCGCCTCAAGCACCGTATTTTCAATAAACCGCGCCCAGATAGACTTCCCCGCCCGGATAATCCCGTCGCCCTTACTGCCGGTAATGCCTTGGTGGACAATAATATCCCCCTCCGCATCCAGTTCGGCCTTTTCCACGGTGCCGGTTACCTCAATATTGCCCGCCGCCTTAACAGAAAACCCGTCCTCCACGCTGCCTTTGATAACAACCGTGCCCAGGAAGATGATGTTGCCGGTTTTCAGATTCACGTTCCCGTCAACGGTATAGACCGGCTCCACATTGATCTTTCCGCTGACCTCCACCACCTGGCCGTTCATGTCGGAAATGATGGTAACCTTGTCGTCCCCCAGGTGGACGTTTTTTCCCAGGGGGATGGGGATGTCCCTTCCATCCCTGGCGGGCAGGGGATTGCCCGTAACGGTTCTGCCGGCGGTTCCCAGTTCCGCAGGGATCTTCTTTGCCAGGGGCTGGGCTTCCACCACGTTCTTGATGATATTGAGATCCTTAAAATCAACCCGCCCGTCGGCCCCTTCCCGCATATGCACCTTGGACTGATCGTTTTCAAAGTTGTACTGGATATAGGCGTCCCGCCCATTCACCGCCGGGGTACCCTTGGCAACGACCACCCGCTGCTTATACACGGGATTGTCCGCAAAATCCCGCAGGAAATCCAGGTCTATGCCATGGTACACCTTGTTGTTTTTCAAAAAAGCCTGATAGCTTTCCAGGGTTATATCGCAGCCGCCGGGGCCCGGAGGGCTTACATAGAGCAGGGCCTTCATTTCCTCCTCGGCGATCTCCACGGTCATGGCGGCATCGTTCGCCATGTTGTGCTGGAAATCCCCCACCCGGACATAATCCCCATCGGCAGCCTTCACCACCGCGTTTACAATCTCCTGGTCATACCCGGTGATGCCCCGCTCGGTAAGGGCTACCCGCACCTGCCCATTGGTGACCTTCTTCCCCCGGCCCGTTGGCACAGAAACCTTGATAAACACCCCTTCATGGCGCAGTTGGACAAAGACATACCCGTTTTTATCCTCGACAACCGGGGCCGCTTTCACACCGTCTTCCAGCGCGCTCTCTTCTATCTCGGCAATCGTCCGCTTCTCAATCCGTTGGTACGCTTTTATTTTCCAGTCTTTTTTCCCGGCGCCCATAAAGCCGGTGGAACCACGCTCGGTTACCTCGTATTCAAGCCGCCTGATAGAACTGTTAAGCAGGGTAGCCGCCTGGCTTACCGCATCTTCCAGGGTAGGCGCCTCCACTTCGATGATACGGATAGCCCGATCCTGATCCAACTGTTCCTTCATAACATGCTGCAGTTGGACAAAATCGACCATCACTACCCTCCGAGCTTCATATGATTCCCGGCATCACATGATACCTTTGCGGATATTCGTCAGTTTAGCCCGCAGCCGGAGGATTGCCTTGGTGTGCAGTTGGGACACCCGTGACTCGGTTACTTCCAAAACCTGACCGATTTCTTTCAGGGTAAGATCCTCATAATAGTACAGAACCAGTATCTTTTTTTCCTTATCCGGCAGCTCCGCAATGGCATCCACGATCACCCGTTTGATTTCGTTTTTTTCCACAATCACATCGGGGTTGAGGCTTGAGGGGGCTTCGATGCTGTCCCCGATAGAAACCTTGTCGGTATCGTCCCCGGAGAACCAGATGTCGTTCAGGGAAAGCATGGTGGTACCGGAAATCTTCATCATAGTTTTGATGAATTCGTTTTCGTCCAGCCCCATGGAATTGGCGATCTCCTGATCCGTGGCGGTCCGTCCCAGGGTGGCTTCCAGGGTACCGATGGCATCCTCCACCTCACGGGTTTTCTGGCGGATAGACCGGGGCACCCAGTCTATGGAACGAAGTTCGTCAAATATGGCGCCCCGGATACGGGTCACCGCGTAGGTTTTAAACTTTACATTTTTTTCGGGGTCAAATTTGTCGATGGCATCCAGGAGGCCGAACACACCGAACCCCACCAGGTCGTCAAACTCGACATTATGAGGCATGCCCACCGCGACCTTTCCAGCGACATACTTCACCAGTGGGGAGTATTGCTTGATGAACATTTCACGGATCTTCGGATCCCTGTTTTGGCGGTAGTCCTGCCAAAACTCCTCTTCGGATTTATCATCCAAGGAGTAACCGGACCTACCGCCGACTCGACTATTCCCGAGGACATTCCCCATGGCTTATCCCTTATCTTCCCGTTTTAAAATCGTCTGAATGGCGGAAGCCATTTCTTCAGCACTTTTTCCCGCAAACTCACCTTCCAGCCCCTTCTTCCCGGCCTTCGTTTCAATATCGAAAAGGCTTCCCGTGGAAGCCAGGCTTCCCGTAGAGGCTAAGCCTCCAGCCAGGTCTCCTCCGGAAGCCGGGTCAAGCCCCCTCACGGAACCCGTTTCCGCCGGTTTTCCGGAACCGACTTCCCTGGCCCCAAATGCCCCGGACATAAGATCAAGTTCCGGCAGCATATTAATCGAATCACCCTCCCCCGCCGGAAAATCCATTCCGGGAAGATCCGGTTTAGAGGGAGTTCCTTCCAAATCCCCCATCCCACTATAACTATATTCATCTTTCTGATCCAGAGCATCCCCCCCTGATCCACCGGGATTTTCCATAAATTCGGCCGGAGAAATGTCAAGAGGGGAACCTTCGGTGGAGAATACCGGGTTTATTTCGGCGCCCCCTGCGGAATCCCCGAGATTGATATCCCCAAAACCGGCATCCCCGAAGCTGCCATCTCCAAGGGTATCATCCCCGACGGAAATATCCACCTGGCCGCCGGAAAGAGACGGGACTTCCCCCCTGTCCAGGATGGCGTCCATAAGTTCCGGCAGATACATATTTATCGCCCAATAGCCCGCGCTTACCAGGGCAAAGAAAAGGGCGGCAAAAACAAAGGCACGGAGAAGCATCACGGGAAAAGAGGCCCCGGTGATAATACCCAGCAGGAAGGAGAGAATAAAACCGATACCTGCCGCAATGCCGCTTACTTTCGGACTAAACAATCTTACTCCCCGCCGAAGAACCGTTTCATCAACACAGAAAAGCCGCCGATTTCCTTAAAGTCACTTTTCTCCATGCGCCCCACGATGTGCTGTACACAGAGGGAGGCTTTGCATTTAGGGTCCGCCACCATAAAGGGCCGCTGCCGTAATACCGCTTGGGATACCATGGGATCGTCGTAGATAAACCCCAGATAATC
>BNUR01000184.1 GCA_025997495.1 Spirochaetia bacterium
GCGGAACAGAAGACCCCTAAAAAGATCACGTGGAACATCACCGGAAACGACGGCGCAAGCCATTGGGGAGATTCGGCTATGGCGAAAGGGATGAAGCCGAGGAAGCCTGCAACGCTTTGCCAGAACACGATGTGTATTTGTGAGCAGCGGGTGAAGAGGGGCCTCGTGAGGAAGCAGTAGACAACCCAGCACAGGGCGGCGCCCCCCATGTAGAGGTAGCCCAGAATATTCCCGGAAACGGAAAAGGAGGTTCCCGCCACCAGCCACACCCCGGCAATGGAGAACGCCGTTCCCAGCCAACGCCGCAGAATGATATGTTTAACCTGCCCGCTGATTCGTTCCGCCAGTAGGGTAATTACCGGGATTACGCCGATGGTGATCGACGCCTCCGACACGGTTACCAAAGCTATGCCGTTATTTTCGCAGAGGAAATAGAAGGTCACCCCGGAGAGGCCCGCTCCAACCAGGAGGGGCATGTCCCGAAGCTTGAGTTTTTCCCCCGGCGCAATCCGGTGTTTGATAAACACAAGGAACACCAGGGCAATGGCAAAGCGCAGGGCTCCGAGGGTCATGGGAGGAAGCACATCCAACGCGATTTTGATGGAAAGAAAGGAAAATCCCCAGATAAGTACACAGATGATGATAGCCAGAAGGGCTTTGTTGTGTTCAGTCATAATTTACCTATAGTAAGTATAGATCATCCCGGCTGGGGTTGCCAGATGTATATTTTTATACATTTGGCAGGATGCGCCAGCAATTCTTAAGAATGCGCTATTGTTCCTTCCCGGCGCCACGGGTATGCTTAAACAATGCGAATAGTGTTAGCTTCGGTTCTTTTTACGGAAGGCCCCGACGCAGTTCCCCTGGGGGCGGCCTGTATCGCCTCCGCCCTGAAAGCCGCATTCCCGGAACTCACCCTCTCCCTGGTGGAAACCTTTGTTGCCGATGGAGCCGAGGCTTTGACTGCAAAAATCAACGCCGAAAATCCCCAGGCCGCCGGGTTTTCCCTTTACAACTGGAACCGATCCATTATCCTTGAAGCTGCAAACTATTTGCGCATCCGGCATCCGGACATCTTCCTTTTCTGCGGCGGCCCCGAGGCGACTGCCCTCCCCGAAGGCCTCCTTGTTTCTGAAGGCGGCTCTTTTGACGCGGTGATCCCCGGTGAGGGGGAGGCCGCTGTGGTGGAACTTATAGGGCGACAGTTTGCTATACTGCCAGAACAAGCGCCGACTGCCCTTGAAAACCTCCCCTCACCATGGCTGGACGGCGCACTTAGTGTCAAGGACCGCGATGGGGTACTCTGGGAACTGGCCCGCGGCTGTCCCTATTCCTGCGCGTATTGCTACGAATCTAAGGGTTTCAAGGGGGCAGGTAAGCGGCGGGTTCGGTATTTTCCCGAGGAACGGCTCCGGGAAGAATTGCGGCTTTTTATCCGTGAGCATATTCCCTACGTGTTTGTCCTTGACCCGACCTTCAACAGTAATGCTAAGCGGGCGATACGGATTCTCGATATGATTGCCGCCGAAATCCGCCTGAACCCGGGGCCGGAAACGCACTGGCATTTTGAGGTTCGGGCAGAACTCCTTACCCGTGAACAGGCCCGGCGTTTTGCAAGCCTGGGGGCCTCCCTCCAGATAGGGCTTCAGACCGCCGACCCAAAGGTTTCCCTTTTGATTGGCAGGGAACTTGACCGGGGCCGCTTCGCCGCACGGATCGGCCTGCTCAACGAGGAAGGGGTGGTCTTCGGCCTGGATCTTATTTACGGCCTGCCGGGGGACAGCCTTGGGGGGTATCGCCGGAGCCTGGATTTTGCCCTTGCCTTGTATCCCAACAGCCTGGATATGTTCCGCTTAGCAATACTGCCGGGGACAGCTCTTTTTGACAAGGCAGCGGAATACGGCCTGGAGGCGGACAGTGAAGCCCCTTACCTGGTTCGCTCAACGCCGGATTTTTCCGCCGGGGATCTGGATATGGCGGAGCAGGTTTCACAGGTAGCGGATCTGTTTTACAACCGGGGCCGGGCGGTGGCCTGGTTCAACCAGGTTTTACGGCCCCTGCGGATTAAGCCCTCGGTTTTTCTGGAAGGCTTTGCCGTGTATAGTAAAACTGTGGGGGAAACTTCGTCGCAAGTGGAATGGGACAGTTCTACTGTCGAGGGTATGCAGTTGACGTTTCTGGAGGCGCAGTATCATCGGGCGAAGAAGGAAGCGCTCCTTCCTGCTGTGCGGGATCTGGTCCGGTTTCACGGCGCTTGGGGCCGGGCGCTTGCGGAGGGAACCTCCACGGAAATCAATTTCACCTATCACCCCGATGATGTGCTGGGGTCAGGCGCCCTGGACCTGGAAACTTTTGCGGCGCAGGTTAAGCCCCATTCCGTGAAGGCCCGGGTGCGGCCGGGAAAACAGGGGCCGGAGATGGAACTGGTGAAAGGACGGCTTTCATGATCGGCCTGTTTGGAGTATCATTGTATCTACATGCGTAAACCGAAAACCCGGCTGGCAAAGGCGATGCGGCTCTGGTACGGCACCCGTTTGGCGGTGGTTCTGGAAAGTATTCTCATCGGCTTCATGGTTGGGCTTGTGATTGTGCTGTTCCGTGTTCTGCTTGGCCGGGCCAATACCCTGCGGCACTGGCTTTACGGCGCCTTTCTGCCGGGAAAACCCTGGTATTGGACAGCCGGCCTTATCCCGGCGCTGTGTTTGATTGGCCTTTTCCTCGGCTGGGCGGCAAAGGCGCGGCCTATGATCCGGGGCAGCGGCATACCCCAGGTAAAAGGGGCTTTGATGCGGGAACTAAGTTTGGACTGGGGGCCGGAACTGCCCCTGAAGTTTGTCACCGCGGTTATCGGATTAGGGGCCGGTCTTTCCCTTGGGCATGAAGGACCGTCCGTACTGATAGGCGCGTATGTAGGCATGGGGATGCTTACCCTGTTCCGCCGGCCCCACCGGGAGCGAAAAATTCTGTTCTCCGCCGCTTCCGCCGCCGGGGTGTCCGCAGCCTTTAACGCGCCCCTGGCCGGGATGCTTTTTATTATGGAGGAAATGCAGTCCTCCTTCTCGCCGCTGGTTCTGGCCTGTTCCATGGGCGCGTCCATGGCGGCGGACGTGGCGGCGGGTTATTTTTTCGGCCTGAAACCGGCCTTTGACTTTCGGCACGTCACCCTGCTGCCCATCCACATATTTCCCTGGGTGGTTCTGTTAGGGATACTGTGCGCATTGCTTGGGGATCTCTTTAAGCGCCTCCTCTACGGCTCCCTTGACCTCTACGAAACCCTTCATATCCCCCAGGTGATCCGTCCCATACTTCCCCTGCTGGTTACCATTCCTTTCGGTTTTTTCTTTATTGATGTCTCAGGGGGCGGCCACAGTCTTATTGATTCCCTTTACGATACCAACAGAACACTATTGATGTTAGTAATACTGCTCGCCGTAAAAATGCTCTTTACCGCGTTCTCCTTCGGTTCGGGAACTTCCGGGGGGATTTTCCTGCCCATCCTGGCTTGCGGCGCGCTGATTGGAAGCATCATGGGGAAACTGCTCCTCGGCTTTGGCTTTATTGAGGATGCCCAGACGCTGAACTTCATGCTCCTGGGGACCTGCGCTCTTTTTGCCGCCGTGCTTAAGGCCCCGGTTACCGGCATTGTGCTGATTATGGAGATGAGCGGCAGCTTTAACCACATGGTGAGCCTGGTCCTGGCGGCCCTGTCCGCCTTTGTTACCACCGATGTGATCGCCTCACGGGGGGTGTACAGCGTGCTTCTGGACCGGACGCTGCGGACTAAACGGCGGAGACCTCTTGGGTGAATTCTGTTTTTACTCATCCCTCATTTTTAAAAACATATCAAACATCTTAAAGAGGAATTCCTGATATTTAGGCGGCAACGATTTAAAATTATGAACCAGATTCATAAATTTTTCATCCGGGATTTCGGTAAACATCTCCCCTTCCCCATATCGAAGGTAGGTTTCGTTTACTGAAAAAGCGCCGCAGATGAGTTTTACCAAACGGTCATTAACCACTTTTTCGGCGCTCTCTACCCGCGATAAGTAGCTTGAGGATGATGCTATCATGGATGAAAATTTCGCCTGAGAGAGATGCAATGCCAGGCGAATTTCCTTAATACGGCAGTTCATTGCCGAAATTTCACAGTCCCCCATACCCTAAAGATTGGCAGATTTAGGGAAATTTAGCAAGTTAGGCAAAAAAAATTGTTGTTAATGGCAAAAAATGGATTGGTATATTGCTATTATCATAGTATAATTCTGCCAATAGCAATTTATGGAACAAAAACCTGATTTTTTGACTGAACCTGCCCTGGTTTCCCGGCTAAAGGCGTATTACACCCTATTGCCTAAGGGGTATATGGACATGCTTGTGGGGATGGCTATGGCTTACTCAACGGGGAGTCCGCCCAATGAGGAATGGGGTAAGGGGTATTGCCCCGGCGGATTGGTCATAAAGGAAGGGGACGGTTCTGTTGGAGGATTGAAATGAACTGTTTTAATGATTTTGAACCGATGTATTTTGTCTGTTTGGAGGTTTTATGAAAAAGCAAATTTTCAGGGCATTTTTTTGAATTTTGGTTGCGGCATTCGCTATTACGGGCTGCAAAAACCCCAATAATAGGGGTGCAACAACTTTTTCCGGGTAAACGGAGGATCATATGATATACTGAGAATAGCCTTTAGGGAGGGGCTATCAGATGGAAAACAAGGAACAATTCACGGAAAAAGCAATAGCGGCGATGGCGGAA
>BNUR01000185.1 GCA_025997495.1 Spirochaetia bacterium
CTCCCTGTAATATCCGGTATCTATATTTTGGTGTCCATACCAAGTGATAGCTGCACTGATATACCACATGTGCGGATTTTTTCCATTTTGCCATACTATTCTCTCCTTACTAGCATTATGGCATAGCCGTAAGGACATAACCACCGCCAAAGGCGGTGGTTTTCTAAGTCTTAATAAAGTTCATCAGAAAATCTCAGGCTGTTTTCGCTCGCTTGAAAATGCCAATATATTTTGCAGAATTCGTGGATATTTATCGACCTGTGCTAAAAACAATGTGTCAGCCACTGAAGCCCTAAATCTACTGTTTAATGGCAGTTTACCGGGCTTTATTGATCTGGGTGAATAGTTACCAAACAACTTTACTCTTTTCCTTTCCCCGGTATTGGGTTATACTCAATACAGAATGGCACAAAAAACACGGCACTTTTTTAATACCACCGGCCCCTGCAATCCGGAAGACCACTATATGCTGCCGCCGGAAGAGCGGCTGGAAGGCGCGCAGCTCCACCGCTACATCGGCGACAAGCTCTATTGGGTACTCCATGCCCCCCGGCAGACCGGCAAGACCACATTCCTCCAGAGCTGGATGCGGCAGATCAACGCCGGCACGGAGGCCATTGCCTGTTATGTGAGCGTGGAGCGCTGCCAGGGAATCGCCGAGCCTGAACGGGCAATGCCGAATATCTGCAAAGCCATTCAGGAGTATGCCAAATTTGCGGGACTGCCGATTCCGGAGCTTAAAACAGCTGCCAGTAGCAGCATGTTGAGTGATGTCCTGATAAACTGGGCAGAACTGGTAGCCCCCAAACCGCTGGTAGTGCTTTTTGATGAAGTCGATGTATTGGTGGATGAGACCCTTATCAGTTTTCTGCGCCAACTGCGGGGGGGCTTTGCCGGGCGCGGCGCGGGGATCTTCCCCATTTCGATATCGCTGGTGGGTATGCGGGACCTCAAGGACTATATCACCGCAGCAAAAGGCGGTATGGCCCCCAACCCCGGCTCTCCTTTTAATGTCAAATCAGATTCCGCTAAAATAACCAATTTTCAAAAGGAAGACATAGCGCGGCTCTTTGCCCTGCGGACAAGCGAGACCGGGCAGCAGATAACGCAGGAAGCCCTGGATTATGTATACCAGCAGTCCGGGGGCCAGCCCTGGATAGTCAACTCCCTGTTCCAACGGGCGACTATGCGGGTGCTGGACGAGGCCAACACGGAAACGGTGACGGTTGAGCACCTGGAAGAAGCCCGGGAGCAGATGGTGCAGGCGCGGGAGACCCACCTGGATGCCCTGGCCTATCGACTGGAAGACCCCCGTATCCGTACGGTGATGGAAACCTTGCTGACCGGCGAGGCAGATCTCCGGCTGGCTCAGGGGGAAGCTTTCCGCATCTGCCTGGATCTGGGACTGGTGAACATAGAAAAAGGCACACCCCAGGTGGCAAACCCCATATACCGGGAGGTGCTTGCGCGGGAGATTACCTATGGCGCGCAGTTGGCCATACCGGAGCCGGAATGGCGCTGGGAACTGCCGGACGGGACTCTGGACATGGACGCGCTGCTTAAAGAGTTCCAGTCCTTCTGGCAGAATAATTCTGAAGTATGGGAGCAGCAATCGGATTATACCGAAGCGTTCCCCCACTTGCTGTTAATGGCATTTTTGCAGCGGGTAACCAACGGGTTGGGGCGGATAGAGCGGGAATATGCCGCCGGGCGCGGCCGCATGGACCTTGCGGTGGAGTACCACGGGCGGTGGCACATCATAGAGATCAAGCTGCTGCGGCAGGGGAAGCGTTTCGAGACTCTGGTGGAAGAAGGCGCCCGGCAGACCCTGGGTTACCGGGAGCGCCTTTCAAAGTCGCCGGGGGTGCGTCCTTCGGCGGACGGCCTGCCCGCGCAATGTTATCTGGTGATTTTTGACCGCCGTGCGGAGAAGCCCGGTTGGCCCGAGCGGCTCAAGTGGATAGCCGGGGACGATGTGACGGTGGTGGGCTGTTAGACAAAATAGCCCCTTATATATATTTGCCATAGGCGCCGAACGGAGGAAATGTATGAAACGATGGGTGTATCCGGTAATCGCGGCATTGTTGGTTTTTTTTGGATGTGATAATGCCCTCTATACTGGTGAAGTCGGGTATGTCAGGGATTTCCTTACCCGGCGTATTTCATGGATGGATGCGAATTTGTAATACAAGGGTGTATCCTTCGGCAAAGCTTTAATTAGTACCTAGTGTATATAGTCTATTGATCCGGTAAAAGATCGGGTGTATTATTTTTCTAAAATGCAGCTATTGAATTTAAGCGTCCTTTGCGGCAGCCACATGATTATGCAGCATGGAGTCCCGTTTCCGTTGGAAGGCCGGGATGTTCCCTATTCCCGGATCACCATTTCTTTTTTGCAGAAAACCTACGTGGCCGGAACTGATGAAAGCGGTGTATGGAAAATAACCCTGGATCCGGCGGAGCCCGGCGGCCCCTATGTGCTGGCCATATACGGGACAGATACAACAGAAAAATTAATTGAGGATATTTATATTGGGGATGTGTGGCTTTGCAGCGGCCAGTCAAACATGGAACTGCCCATGGCCCGTCTTAAGGATGAATACCCCGAAGAATGGAATCCCCCGGTCAATCCCCTGATACGGGAATTCCGGGTTCCCATTGCGTGGGATTTTGGCGGCCCCCGTGATGCGCTTTCGGGGGGCGAATGGCTTCCGGCAGCCCCTGAAACCCTGGATAGTTTTTCCGGAACCGCGTATTTTTTCGCAAAAAAATTATTTGAAAAGCATCCTATCCCCCAGGGTCTCATCGTGGCTGCCGTCGGGGGCGCCCCGATAGAATCCCTGATGAGCAAGGAAGCTCTGGCCGCCTTTCCCCATAAAATTGCCGAGGGAGAAAAATATGCGGATCCCCAATTCCGTGAACGTACTATCAATAATGCCGGGGCGGCGGTAAATTCCTGGGAGGCCGCATTGAAAAAAAACGATCGTGGCCTTGCGGAAGGATGGTATGACCCCGGTCTTGATGACTCATCCTGGGAAGAAATGCACCTGCCATCCTGGTTTTCCTCTTCGGCCCTTGGAGATTTCTGCGGCGTTCTGTGGTTTCGTAAAACTATTACGATTCCCCCCGGCTGCCCCGGCGGGGAATACAAGCTCTGGCTGGGAACCATCGTTGACGCCGACCGCGTTTATTGGAACGGCGCCGAAATAGGATGCACTACCTACCGGTATCCTCCCCGGAAGTATGCGGTGGACGCCGTCCGGAAAGGGGAGAATCAGCTATGCCTGCGCATCGTCTGCAATAATGGAAACGGAGGATTTACACCGGGGAAACCCTTTCATCTTTTTTCTGCGGATCATGATATAGAATTGGGCGGAATATGGAAATACAAAATAGGTTTTACTATTTCCCCCCGCCCGGCGGATTTTTTTATCCAATGGAAACCCATGGGTCTATTCAACGCCATGATTGCCCCGGTGTTAAACTATCCGGTTCGGGGAATACTCTGGTATCAGGGCGAATCCAATGCAGACCGTTCAGATCAGGCTGCCGAATACGCCGCTCTCTTTACTGCCCTTATACAGGATTGGCGGGAAAAAAAGGCTGCGGGAAGGGTTCCCTTTTTGTTCGTTCAGCTTCCCCTTTTCGGCGTGCCGGAAGAAAACAGCGAAACCGGTGTCTGGGCAATGATGCGGGAAGCCCAGGGCGCAGCATTAGTAGTGCCCGTTACCGGTATGGCGGTGGCTTTGGATTTGGGCGAATGGAACGATCTGCATCCGGTGTTAAAAAAAGAAGTAGGATACCGCCTGGCCCTTGCCGCGGAAGCGGTGGTATACGGGGAAAAAAATTCCGCCCCGGGGCCGCAGGTATACTGTGTCGAACGCCGGGACAATACCCTTGTGGTTAAATTTTCCAATTGCGGCGCCGGGCTCAGGGCAAACAGCCCGCCCTATGTCAGTATTGTTGCAGGTGTAGAGGCAGTACGGATCCCGGCGGTAATTAAAGACGGCGATACCCTTTTGGCGGACCTTTCCGGTATAAAAAACCCGGAAAAACTGCTCTATGCCTGGGCAGATAACCCGGCGGACCGGCAGATCTCCAATGCCGATGGATTGCCGATGATACCATTCAGGATAACTATTCCGCGCACATAAAAAAGCCCCCCGTCATTCTCAATTTTCTAAAGAATGCTTTTCTTTGGGATACACGCAGAGGGCGGGAACCCGCAGATCCCTTTAAAGTGTTTGTAAAAATGGAACACATCGCTGTATCCGCAGCAATCGGCCGCTTCTCCCACCGTGGCCCGGCCGTTTCGGAGCATTGCTTCTGCCTGCCTGATACGGATTCTGTTCAGATACTGGTTCATGGTCATGCCGACTTCCTGTTTAAACAGGGCGCCGAAATATACCTCATTCAAGCCCACCATGTCGGCCATGTGCTTAACCAAAATCTTTTCGGAAAAATGACCAGTGAGGTACCGGGTTACCTTTTGTACCCGGATATCCCCGGCGGCGGTGTCGATGTTGTACACCTTCAATTCGTAGAGCCGTTGCAGAATAAGCATGAACAGGGCCCGGACTTTCATTTTATAGAGCGGACGCCGGTCCATCCAGGCAAACACCATTTCATGGTAGTAATGTATCAGGTCTTCCCGAATACCAATCCGGTTTACCAGCGGGAAGGGCAGATTGACCGGTTTACCCTCTATGTTCCGCAGATCGAAATTGACCGCAAAACAGTGCATCCGCCGGT
>BNUR01000186.1 GCA_025997495.1 Spirochaetia bacterium
TCTGTAGGTTTGGAGCGAAAAACGCGGTACTTGCAGAGCAAAAATGTACTCAAAACTTCTTAAACAAGCGACAATTCGGCGAAAAAACCGTGCCAAGTCTTTGTTTTTCCTAAAAGTAAAATTGCTGGTACCACGCCGCTTTCTTTGTGTCAAGGAGATATTTTTAGCGCCTGCTACGGCTTTCCCAAAGGCCGGAAATAGGATACATTTACGGTATGACTCTTGTATTCAATCCTGCGGCATTTAAGCACGGTGTTACCGAACAAGATGTGCGGTGGGCGATGACAACCGCTTTGTTTGATGAGATGGAGGTTGACTATGCCAATTTTAACTGACGAAGAAGCGGATGCCCTTGACGAGCTTTTAACTAAAACGGCGCCGAAAACAACCCCTGCTGTTCAGGGTCCGTTTATCAAAAACCGTGAAACGATGGTGATCCTTGATACATTTTCAGCCGAATACCTTAAAGCGAAAATGATGGCAACCAATAAAACCCCGGCTGAACTGATTAACGGCATGATCCGCCGTGAAATGGCTATGGCGGAACAGTGAATGAAGGGCCGCTTTCCCAAAAGTCGGCAGGTCAGGCACGGGAATGGTGAGTATGCGCTCGCCCTGACGCCCGGCTCCTTTAGTCCGGCACAATCTCCAACACCTTAACCTTTGCGCCGTCCCGTATCTCAAAAAGATAGTCCGGCTTGTTCCGGGGATAGCCCCGGATATTGCTCCAGGTAAACTGTATGCCCTCAAAGTCCTGAATCTCGTTGCAGTAATCCCGGATCAGGATCCGTTCCGCCGCCAGTTTTTTCGGATCACCGGTAATGCCGGTTTCCTCAATGGCCCATTTGATCATATAGACCGCATCGTAGTAGTTGGTAGAAAGACTGAAGGGTTCAATACCGTTATACTCCTGCTTAAAGGCTTCCCTGAAGGCGTCCCACCGGGGATTGCTCAGGGCAGGATCGGTGTGATTGTAGATCATGATTCCGTTAATCGTATTGCCGCCAACGGTGTAAAGTGAAGCATCGTCCCCGGAGGAAAACACCAGGAGGGATCCCATGTTGTTCCAGCCCCGGGTTTTTAGTTCAGCAATGATGCTGGGGATCTTCTGGGCATTACAGGCAAAGATGATCGAATCGGGATTCTGGGAAAGGGCGCTGACCGCCAGGGGACCGAAGCTGACCGCGTCGCCGGGCACATCAACCTGGTTAAGCACGGCTGCCCCGGCATCGCGGATCCCCTGCTCGTGGGCTTTGGCCATGCCCGCCCATACGCTGTAGTTTTCCACAAACTGCACTACCCGTTTGCCGCCGGTATGCTTAAGCCAGCCGGTCACTATTGGCGGGAGCGCCTCCTCCGTGGGGGGGAACCAGCTAATCGCCCAGGGGTAAAAATCCGCAACGTATTCGTAGGAGGTGGTAGCCGTAAAGGAGTAGAGCTCCTCTTCGGCGGCAAGGGGGACCGCGGCCAGGATTACCGGCTCCGGTACAGGGCCCATCACCAAAAGCGCCGTATCAAGAAGCTTGGACATTTCGGTGATGCCGTTGGCGGGCTCCATGCCCGTGTCAATCCCCACTATCCGTACCGGCTTCCCCGCAATGCCCCCGGCGGCGTTGATTTCCTCAGTAGCCCGCTCGGCCCCCCATTGGAGGTAGCCGCCGATGCTGGCAATAGGGCCGGTAAGCACATTGAGAAAGGGTATCTGCCATTCATCAACAACCACCGCAGATTTTAGATCAGTCTTCCCGCATGAGAGGACACTGAATACTAGTACTGCCGCACAAAAACTAACAAACTTCTTATTCATTTCTTACCCCAAGCCGTTTTACGGCACAAATTCTTTACCCTCCGGGAGATCCGCCGCAAAACCGGCCGGGTTATGATCCCCTCGGGTTTAATCAGTATAATAAAAATAAGCATAAACGCATAGAAGACATTTTTCCATGGCTGGAGAGCCTCGGGCAGGATCAAAGGAAGCCCCCAAAGGACCGGAGCGGCCAATAGTGCCCCCCAATGGGTAGTGTACCCCCCCACAAAAAGGATGGTCATGAAGAGCCCCAGATTACGGAAGGTGATAAAGCCTGGTGAAATGGAACGGGTCACGTAGAGGTAGAGTACCCCCGCAAGCCCCCCCAGGGCACTGGACAGGGTCTGGAGAATCATCCCGGTTTTCTTCATATCGATTCCCAGGGAACGCGCCAGGTCCCGGTCCACAAAAATCACCGATGCTGCGCGGCCCAGGGAGGATTTGTCAAAGCGGCGGAGGAGAAAGCCCGTTAGTATCACTATCGCATAGATGACCAGTACTAACATAATCCGGTTGCCCTGGGTGGAATTGATGATCCGGGGCACGTTGAACATCCCCATGGTCCTGCCCAGGACGCCGGTATTTTCCACGATGGTCTTGAAAAGATACATGGCAGTAAACCCAACGATTACGACGGCGAAACAGAGGGCGTCTCCGATGGCCAGAGAAACCAGGAACCCGATGAGGGCGCTGAGCAGGGTGGCGGTGATTAACACGGCGGCAAAGGGCCAGTGCAGGTCAAAGGCAGTGGAAGCCCCCGTTCCGGACACCGCAGCCCCGGACAGGATGGCGGCGAGGTAGGCGGCAATCACCATATTTGCTACCACTAAAAAGTGAAGCTGCCCCATGCGGTAGGGCAGGTAGAGAGCCCAGCTTGCCAGGAGAAAAATTGCGGTAAAACACAAATAGTAAAACAACGGACCCGACACGAATACTCCCTACAATTTCGTTCCAAAAATACCCCGGGGCTTAACCAAAACCACCCCCAGCATGATACCGAAAACCACGGCGTTGGACCAGGACCCGGAAAAAAAACCCTGAACGATGGCTTCCACTATACCCAGGAGCAGGGCAACCACCAAGCCTCCCCCAAGATTCCCCAGGCCGGCGATGATGGACACCCCCAGCACCTTGTGGCTCAAGAGGTCCCCCAAGTCAGGGGAGGCGGACCCGAGCAGCAGCGCCATCAGCGCGGCGCTGATGCCCCCCAGTATCCCGGTGAGCATATAACTTTGCAGCCCGGTTTTAAAAACCGGAATCCCCGCCAGTTTAGCGCCGTCGGGGTTTTCGGCGATAGCCCGGAAGGCCCGGCCTGCTTTTGTCGAATACAGTATCCTGAACAACACCGCCACCGCAATAATCCCCACCGCAAGGGTAAGCACCTGTGCGTAACTGACACTGATAAGGCCGTGCTGCCAAAGCGGCTCCCGTGCGCCGGACAGCCATTGAAAGGAAATGGGGAAGCCCTTATTAATACTGTGGGAACAAAATTCGGTGATAAGCATCCCCATGCCCATGGAAACAACCATGGTGGCGTTAATATCTACCGAACCGCCGGACTTACTACGTCCGCGATTGCCCATCACCTTTTGGAAGATTGGCGCCGAGATCATATTGATGATAACGGCGGACACAATTGCTGCGGCTACCCCCGCAGCAATGCTGCCCGTAAGCTGCATCGCAAACCAGGCAATGTACATCGAAAGGACGACAACCACGGGAAAGGAAAAGTGGATGATCATGGCCACCAGGAGAAGCAGGTTAAACCCCGTCACCAGAAGCACATAGATGCTGCCTAGGGAAAGGCCGTTGATAATCTGCGCGATCAATACTTCCACCCTACACTCCCCAATAGGTGCTGCGGTGGTCCTGCAAAAGGTCCGCCGCCCTGCCCTCCCGAATCACCCTGCCTGATTCCAGCACATAGGCCCGGTGGGCGCATTTTAGGGCTCGGTAGACATTCTGCTCCGAAAGAAGAATTGAGTAGCCCTCCTTATTCAGCGTAACCAGTATATCAAAAATAGCAGCCACCATGATAGGCGCAAGGCCGATGGAAGGTTCATCCACCAGGATCAGATGCGGGGTGGACATGAGGGCCCGCGCTATGGCAAGCATCTGCCGCTCCCCCCCCGAAAGGGTTCCCGCGTTCTGGCTTTTCCGCTCCGCCAATACGGGGAAGGCGTCAAACACCAGGGCCAGCTTTTTATCCACACCCCGCAGCTCCTGGTGGGCGCCCAGGAGGAGGTTATCCATCACGGACATGGAGGCAAACACCCCCCGGCCTTCGGGGACCAGGGTGATGCCGTCACGCACATTCTTATCCACCGGCCCACGGGCAATATCCCTGCCCCCGAAGATCACGGACCCGGCGCCGGGAGTATTGACCCCCATGATGGTTTCCATAAGCGTCGTCTTACCGGCCCCGTTGGACCCCAGCAGCACTACTATTTCGCCCCGGAGAACCTCAAGACTGACCCCCCGGAGAACCGGTATGTGCCCGTAGGAAACGGATAGATCCCGTACCGAAAGAATAGCGTTACTATTCTGTTCCAAGGTAGGCCTCCATCACCAGGGGGTCCCGCTTAATGGCCGTAGGCGTCCCCTCGGCAATCTTTTCACCGAAGTTCAGTACCGTTACCCACTCCGCAGTATCCATGAGCATCTTAATATCGTGGCTCACTACCGCTATGGTAATACCCATGGTCCGTATCTTTTCGATCAGCTTCTCCACCAGGGCGGTCTCCCTGGCGTCCATTCCCGAAACGGGTTCATCCAGCAGCAATACTTTCGGCTTGCCGATAATAGCCCGGAGTATCTGCACAAACTGCCGTTCCGCCCAAGCCAGGTCCGCCGCCCAGCGATCCGCCGCATCCCCCATCCCCAGGGACTCCAGCAGTTCCCGGGCTTCCCCTTCCAGGACCCTCGTCTTTTGTG
>BNUR01000187.1 GCA_025997495.1 Spirochaetia bacterium
GCCTTGTGTCTACATTTGTATACAGTCAAGTTACCCCTTCATCAGCCGCTCCCACCCGTGTCAGAAAAGTGGTGCTGCGGCAGTATGACATCGTCCCCCAAAAGGGCGGGGAATTGCCCCAGAGGGGGCAAAACCGCCTTTTTTAATACCCTCGCCCCCCGGTATAGGTGGCAAGTGCCTGTAGGGTGGTAGTGGTTTTTACGCCGTCTGGGGGCGGCTTAAAGATGACGGGCATTGCCCGTCGGATAGGTTTTGCGCTGGGGCCATGGGGGGCAGATGGCGCGGGTAGAAAATTACCGTAAGGAAAGATGACCTGCAATGGCAGGCTTCTGAAACCGCCGGTATACATTATAGAAGGAAGCAGCCTTTTTTTGAAAAATCAAAAAAAGGGATGGCGGAGCTTTGTCTAAAATGGATAAAGAAGCATTTTTTTGTGTATTTTGTAAAAGCGGTAATGAAACCGCCGTTGAAACATTTTTGAAGGAATGTGGCTATACGGTGATTTCTTCATTATCAGAACGAAATATTGTAAAAAATGGTAAAACAATAAAAGAAAATCGTCACATTATTCCCGGATATGTGTTTTTCTCAAACAATGGAGAACCTACATGGGATAAAATAATGGAATGTAAATATATACTTTATCCATTAAAATATTCAGACAATACAAAACAATTGCGTGAACATGATATGAAATTTGTACAATGGCTTAAACGGCATAATGGTGGTATAAAAATATCAAAAGCAATACAAATTGGAACAAAAATAAAAATCATAGAGGGACCACTTAAAGAATATGAAGGGAATATAATTAAAGTAAATAAACGGCAAAAATGCGTTGCCGTAAAAATAAATACGGAAGGTATAATAAATACAATATGGCTTTCGTATGAATATATTAAAGAAAAATAGTGTGGCAGATTTTTACTTCGCATAACGAGTATGAATAAATATACTTGACAAATAAAAAAAGTCAAGATAGAATTTTACATATAGTCTAAAAGGAGGCTAAAAATGGCAGTAGTTCCCATAAAATCAAAAGGTGTTGCTTATCTTTTATGGTTTTTTCTAGGTCTTTTTGGGGCACACAGATTTTACCTTGAAAAAATCGGTACTGGATTTTTGTTTCTATTTACAGGTGGTGTTCTTGGCGTCGGCTGGTTAATTGATTTGTTCACTTTAGGTGGACAGGTTGATTTGTATAATGCTTTGCATGGAAATTCGGGCGGAAATGTTAATCAAAACCAAAATGTTGTTGTCAATGTAACGGCACCGACCGTTCCTATAAATGGTTCAGCGATTACTCAAAAAGTTAGTGCTGAGAAAGAAATTCTTGCATTGACGGATAAATCACCAGTTTTATCGTTACGTCAGATTATTGCACAAACAAGCCTTGAATCTGACGAAGCAGAGTTTGCAATAAAAAAATTATTGCAAAAGGCATGGCTATCGAACAGGTAGATACCGATGGTAAAATTACCTATCATTTTTCATGATGAACTGCGCTAACCATCCAAACCAACAAGCTAGTAATCTTTGCATGACTTGCGGCGGTTGGTATTGCAACTCCTGTATGGATTTGACTAAATCTCAACCTATTTGTTTACGTTGCAAAAATGTATTACAAGGAAGAAATTCTATAAATACAAGTTCTGAAATAGGGACTTTCCTGCGTCATCTACCTGATACGATAAAGCTAATTATACAAATAGGCTGGGGAGTTGGAACCGCATTACTTTTTGTAGCGTCAATTTATGTGCATACTAAGTATAACCTTCCATTTTTATACATACCAGTAGTAGTAAGTTTACTTGGAGGATTGTTTTCATTTATATTTTTAAAAGAAAGTTTCCATAAGAGTAGCAAGCACCCACCAATATCAAATGCACAACTAGAAACGGTATTAAGGCTTAATGGTGGATCTATAACTGCAAGACAACTTGCATCCGCAACATCTACTGCAGAAAATACAGCAGAGGAGTATTTAAAGCAACAGGCGCTTGATGGAAAAATTACACCAGTCACAGATTCTGGAACATTTGAAATGACGTACAAAAAAGGATTTTGATATAATCAATGTAAATTTTAGGAGTGTTAACGTAATGATTGTCGGTGGAATACTAATTGCCTTATATATTTTGATTGGTGTAAGTGGAGCAGTTTTTATGCGTAAATGTTCCCTAAAATATGGTGTAATATTTCCAAAAAATATAAAACTGATTTGTAATGGTATAATTGTAATCATATTTTGCTTATTGATTGTAAGTTTATATGTTTTAAAATCCGTTACGGGAATAGCAATACTTTTTGATGTTTTACAGGTATTGTTATTATTATCAACCCCTTTCTTTTTATATAAATGCAATAAAGAACAAAAAGAATGTAAATCTAAGCAAACTTACGTATCTGATATATAAAATACTGTAAAAGGAAAAATGTATATGAAAAAAGTATTGGCACTGGTAATAATTTGCTATTTTATAGCAGTTGGGTACAACATTGTAGCAACATTTAATAAAAGTGATGAACTCGAAAAAAATAAAGTTGCAATAGGTATTGAAGTCACAAAACGCTTAAACCCTGGTCTTCTCGGTCTTATTGCTGGAGTTATGTCTGAAGATATAATATCTGCTTTTGGTGGAGAGGAGAGAATGAAAAGAGAAGTTAGTAATGTTGTTTTTGATTGGTATGCCCCTATTAAATGGTCACCAGTTTTAACTGTAAGTAAGGAAATTGGATGGTTGATAAAAAAATAATATATTAACATAATTGATGTAGGAGGGGCACTGCACATAACGAGACTGTAGGAAAAATCATTTGGCAGAAAAAATACGCCTCTAAATGAGTGTTTTACCGTAGTTTTATGGCATGAAATGGGGGTAAAATTTTGCATGAAAGAGTTTTCCTACAGTCTCAACATACGCTATGTGCCATTAATTTCGAAGAAAATATCTGAATAGTCTCTCCGCATCCATGCGAGTCAAAAAAAACATGTGAAAATATACTGACAAAATATTAGGCATAAGAGGGTACAAAATTGGTAAAATTAACTTCATATAAAGATGAATTTAAAAAGCCTTCAAATTTGTTGCGAATGTTTAGTTTTTTAGTAATATTTGGATTTAGTTTTTCGTTATATGCTCAAACAACTGCTACGGCATATTATGTTGCTGTGGGCGGTACGAAAACAGGCCCGTATACCTTAGTTGGTCTTAAACAAATGGCCCAAAACGGCATGCTGACTAGAAATACGCAAGTATGGAAAGAAGGCATGCAAAAATGGGTTAAGGCATGGGAGGTTTCTGAAATTGCTTCTTTGTTTGATTCTGTACCACGTATAGAATATAAAGTTGCGGTAAATGGCAAATCAACAGGACCTTTTAGTATGGATGTTCTTAGAGAAATGATACAAAAAGGTACTTTGACGAAAAATACCCATGTATGGAAAACAGATATGCCGGAATGGGTTAAGGCAGGAGAAGTTCCTGAAATCGCCGCTTTGTTTTCTCCTGGAAGCAGTGCAGGTTTTGCTCAAAGTATATCACAAGAACTAGCTAATCAAATTGCTTTTAATGGCGATTACTATTATGATGAATTTGAATGGGATACAACAATATCCCAATTTAATACCTGAATCCGTACACTAATTCAGCTAACTCCATATAAGACAAGGAATTATGTTAAAACTACAACCACCCAATGGGTGAAAAAAAAGACATATCCGTTCTCTTATGATATACTGTTCTAACCACCAAACAAACACCAGGAGAACGGATATGATTAAGATAGAGCATACCACGGAACGGATAGAAAGTATAGCGGGCTTGCCGCTGGCCGGAAAACTTATTTCCCGTATGGGAGTTACTTCTATCATCAGTAAACTCAAAAAAGGCGCGGGGAATATTCTTGCCCATATGCTGGGAGCCCTTGTTCAGGGAAACACCAGTTACGAATCGCTGAGGGATTTTCGAGACGACCCGGTATTCAAAGAAGCGCTGGAGTTGGAGAAGGTATTTTCGCCGGAGACGGTCAGGTTGTATCTGGAGCAGATGTCAGGGGATGTTGATTCGCTCCTCAAGCAATTGCAGGTATGCAATGTCAAGCTGCTTGAGAAAGCAAGTTTGAGCGGGGTAAAGGTCGGTACACGGGAGATGATACCGGTGGACATCGACACCTCACCGATGGATAATTCAAAAACGAAGAAAGAGAAAATCGGCTATACCTACATCGGACTAAAGTCCGCGGGTTTGTCGGCTACCACCTGCTGTTCGCGTATATCGGCGCCGAGGGGTATATGATAGCGAGTGAGCTGAGGCCCGGGAGCCAGCATTGCCAGAAGGGGACGCCTGAGTTTATCGGCGCGCTGTGTGCGGATATAGCGGCCATCGGCCTGGACAAACCGGCGCTGTTCCGGCTTGACTCGGGGAACGATTCGGCGGACACCCTTGAAGCGATACTGAGGGACAGCGATGGCAAAAAGAGCGGTCATAAGCTTATCATAAAGCGCAATTTGCGCCGGGAAGACCCTCAATGGTGGCTGGAAACCGCAGAACAGCAAGGTAAACGGGAGGAGCCGCGACCGGGGAAAATCCGGTATACCGGGAAGATGGAGATAGGCGGGGCCGTAGCGGAACAGTTTCCGGAGTTGCGGGTGATATACGAGGTGATTGACCGCAAGACTGATG
>BNUR01000188.1 GCA_025997495.1 Spirochaetia bacterium
GGCATCGGCAGAAGGCTTTCCGGTACAGCTCTACGAAGATGATATCATGTATATCTCCCGCCCCAACGAATTTGCCGACTACGATCAAAAACTTACGGGCTTAAGGCAGGTGGTGGTGGAGAATTTTCGGGCTATGGTGGGCCACGGCTGTTATAAACTGCTCATCCCCGGGGATCCCATGACCCTCCGGCCTCTGGAAAATATCCTGAAAACCTACATCGGTACAGAATCTACCATTTTTACCAGCAAACCCTATTTCCTGGAAATACTGCCCTACGGCGTCGATAAGGGTACCGGCCTGGCAAAGGTGGCGGAAATCCTGGGCATTCCCCGGAGCGCGGTGCTTGCCATCGGGGACTCCATGAACGATGAGGCCATGATACGCTGGGCAGGTACCGGGGTGGCCATGGCCAACGGGGATGAGCGAATCAAGGACATCGCCGCCATGGTCACCGATAAATCCAACGATGATGACGGCGTGGCGGATCTGATAGAGCGGTATATCCTTGGAAAGGAAAGCCTTCCCTTCAAGGATGGCTGCCTTCCAAAGCGGGAAATAATTTAATACTAAGCTTCTTCCATACTCTGCCGATAATCTCTGTATGAAACAGATACGCGGATTTTTCATAGTGTTCCTTGTATTGGCCGCATTTTGTACCCTCCGGGCCCAGGATATCACTATCAATGAAACGCCTCCTCTTAGCGGCAGCAACAGCGCTGCCTTCCGTGAGGATGGAATCGCATCCTGGTATGGCACAGAGTTTGAGGGGCATCCCACCGCATCGGGGGAACTCTTCAACCCTTCCCAGATGACCGCCGCCCACCCCTCCCTGCCCTTCGGCACCATGCTGCGGGTCACCAACATTCAAAACAGGAAGCAAGTGATCGTCAGGGTGAACGATAGGGGCCCCTTTGTAAACACCAGAATTATCGATGTTTCCCGGGCCGCGGCGGAGGTGCTGGACATGATCAGTACCGGTACCGCCCCAGTGATTGTGGAGATGACCGGAGAAAATGCTGCAACTATAGCAACTCCGGAACCCCCTCCGGCAGCACCGGCGGGGCCATCCGAATTCGACCCCTGGATAGCGCCTATTCCGGATCCGCCCTCCACAACGACGCAACAGCCATTATACCCGGCATACCCGGCGGATCCATCCGCAACGGCGCAGCAACCGGTATATCCGGCATATCCGGCGGAACCGCCCGCAACGGTGCAGCAACCGGTATACCCCTCATATCCGGCGGAGCCGCCTGCAGCGGCGCAGCAGCCGGCGTACCCGGCGCAACCGTCTACAACGTGGCAGCCGCCTGTAACGGCACAACAGCCGTTATTTTCGACCCCGGCGCCGGTACAACCACCGGCGGCGGTTAGCGCCAACCCGGCGGTGGTTAAACCGGGGTTTCCCCCGGTTGGAACAAATAAGCGGTACCGCGTTCAGGTTGGGGCCTATACGGTCACCAGAAATGCGGTGGAGGCCTTTGATCGCGTGAAAAGCGTAGGGCTTGAACCGTCCTATGAACGATATAATGACTTTTACCGGGTGGTGATCTCCGGCGTACGGGCGGATGACGTCCAAAACGTGGCGGGAAGACTTGGTTCCGTTGGATTCCGGGAAGTACTTATCCGGGAAGAATGATCACGAATTTCTTGACCTTCACGGGGTATTTTTGGTATATTCTATGTATCGAAACATTTACTACTTATCACTAATAGAATGGAGGATCATATGAAGGTAAAGCCTTTGGCCGACAGAGTCATGGTTAAGCTGGAAAAGAATGAGGCGAAGACCGCCGGAGGGATCATCATCCCCGATACTGCCCAGGAAAAGACCCAGGCCGGATCGGTGGTTGCGGTGGGGGAAGGGACTGAGAAAGTGAAGATCACGGTTAAGGCCGGTGACAAAGTCATGTACGACAAGTACGCCGGTACCCAGGTCAAGATTGACGGAACCGAGCACCTTATCCTCAAAATGGCTGATATTATCGCCATTATCGAGTGAGCCTCTTTTCCGCCTAAACAAATTTTCGGATTAAGCCCGGCTCCGGCCGGGTTTTTTCGTTTCCGGAGGATTCTATGAAAACTATTCTCTGTTACGGTGATTCCAATACCTGGGGTTATGTTCCTCTTTCCGGGGAACGGTACGATCATAAAACCCGGTGGCCCATGGTCTTATGGCGTCTGCTCAATGCGGGCGCATGGGAAGACCCTCCCTATTGGGTGGTGGAAGAGGGGCTTAACGGCAGGACCAGTTGCCGGGAGGACCCTATAGAGGGTGACCGGAACGGCCTGCGCCAGCTCATCCCCATCCTGGAGAGCCACAAACCCCTGGATTGGGTGGTGGTCATGCTGGGAACCAATGACCTGAAACCCCGCTTCAACCCGACACCCTTTGATATAGCCGCCGGGGTACAGAAGGTGGTAAGTACCATCCAGGATTCCCGAACCGGCCCGGGAGAAGGATCTCCGAAAATCCTGATGGTCTGCCCGCCCCCGACGGCGGAGTCCATGGGGTTTTACCATATATTCGGTAACACCATAGAACTTTCTAAAAAGATGACCCACCACTATAAGAACCTGGCGAAGGAAAGCGGTGTCCTGTTTTTTGACGCCGGTACGGTGATTCATACCAGCCCGGCGGACGGCATTCACCTTGAGCCTCCGGAACACCGGAAACTGGCGGAAGCGGTGGCGGATATTATCAGAAAAAATAACTAGGCATTGTTCTTAGGCCAATAATGGGGTATATTGATACGGAAGGGGGCATAATGGAAACAGCGGCATCTTTAAACGACTCCGGTATTGCTTTAACGGAGGCAAACCGGCCCTATGAGGCGATTCCCCTGTTCAGAAAAGCCTTGATTATGGAGCCCGAAAATCCCCTGCTCTGGATGAACCTGGGTATTGCCCAGCAACGAACCGGAGACTATGAAGAAGCCTTGACCAGTTTCCAAAGAGCGATTTATATTGACGACGATTTAACTGAAGCCTGGGTCAGCATGGGGCTGATCTACTATGAACTGGAACAGTTTGAGCTCGCCGAGGAGTGTTACCATTCCGCCCTGACCCGTGATGACTGTTCCCCAAAAACCTGGAACAACCTGGGGGTTCTCTACTTTGTGGAGGGCAGCTACGAAGAAGCCCGGCACTGCTTTGAAGAAGCGGTGAGCCTGGTTCCCATGTATTACGAGGCCCTCTTCAATCTGCGGGATACCTGCCGGAAGCTCCAGGATTACCGGGCGGCGGCGGAATTCGAGCGTATCCTGAGCCAGTTATCCCCCGACACGGGTTATCCCATCCGTCCCATCAACACCTAATCCCGGAGGATTTTTTGAAGATCCTCTATATCGCCGAAATAGTCGGAAAGGCCGGGGTATACGCCCTAAAAATGGCTTTACCGGCATTGCAAAAGCAAAAACCCGCGGACTTTATTATTGCCGGCGCGGACGGCGTCACCGGGGGGGAACGGCGGCGGATAAAGTAGAGGATGAAGGCGGCGGCAAAGAGTAGCAATACCCCGGCTGCCGCACGGGCCGGGTCTCCGACTGCGGGGAAGAGGACGCCGGTTAGAATGTAGCCGGCGATAAAACCCAGTACCGGGGGCAGCAATACGGTGAGACCTTGCTTAACAGCGGATGCAACGGCCTCTGTTTCCACCAACTGACCCGGCGCCAGGTCCAGTCCGCCGGGGTTTTCCGCACTGTAGGACAGTTCCTTCACCTTACATTCCTGGTTCATGCAGCCAAAACAGGCAATACTGTTTTCCCGCGTAATAGTGATAGTTTCCCCCCGTATCTCCCGAATTCTCCCCGTCTCAGTCATGCTTCTCCTCCTCTTCCTTCCCTTTTGCCCCAGTTCCCTTTGGCATTGGAGCCTCTTCTACTGCCCATTGTATCCGTTCAATCGAAACGGCCTTTCCCTGGCTGTCTATGTCCAGGTACACCCCCTGGAGTTCCGGCTGTTCCCAAGCTTCCCTGGTCCAGTCGGGGATCCCCGTAAGGTATTCCTGGATACGCTCGTCCTTATCCACACCACCTACGGAATTCCGGCTGCCTGTCTGCCCCGCATCGGTGATTACCGCTGTTCCTCCGGGAAGCACCGTTTCGTCGGCGGTCTGTACCCGGTTGTGGGAACCGATTACCGCAGAACGGGCCCCGTCCGCCAGGGTAAAAAGAGTGCGCTTTTCTGCGGTTGCCTCGGCGTGAAAATCAACGATAACGTAGGGGGTTTCACGCCTAAGCCGTTCCAGGAGCGCTTGGATGCGGGCAAAGGGGTTATCCCCGTGGAGGCGGGTAAAACCGCTCTGGCCCAGGAGTACCGCCACGGCTATTTTCACGGTTCCTATGGTATAGACCCGTGCGCCTATGCCCGGCGCCTGGGGGTTGAGGTTTTCCGGACGCAGCACGTAGGGGATCTTGCCCATGTTTTCTACCAGGTCTTTTTTGTAGAAACAACATTCTCCGGTACTTAGCACGTGTACCCCCAGTTTGCGGAGGTAGGCGGCATGGTTACGCCCCAGGCCGTTCCCCCCGGTGACGCCGTCCGCGCCGGCAATAATAAAGTCCGCGGGTTTTTGCTTTTGCAATGCCGGTAAAGCCATTTTTAGGGCGT
>BNUR01000189.1 GCA_025997495.1 Spirochaetia bacterium
CCTTTTCGCCCTTCTCCCGGATTATCTTTGCCGCTGTTTCATCAGCCCAGTGGGAGGTTTCGCGCTGCTTGTCCATAAAATGCTCCTGAATGGGGTAATTATAGCATAGGGGAAAGGACGGAGGGAACGGTGCATATCGGCAATTTCCGGGAGATAATTTCCGTAGATTTAGTGGCCCGGGCCCTAAGGGATCTGGGTAAAAAGGTACGGTTCATCTATTCCTGGGACGACTACGATGTGTTCCGCAAGGTGCCGAAAAACATGCCCAAACAGGATGAACTGCAAAAGTTTCTCCGTTTTCCCATCACCATGGTGCCCGACCCCTGGGATCGGGACGCAAGCTACGCCCGGCATCACGAGGTGGACGTTGAAACCATGCTGCCTGCGGTGGGCATCCACCCCGAATATCTCTACCAGGCCGAACGGTACCGGGCCTCCCGCTATGCCGGGGGGATACGGGCGGCGCTGGAAAGACGGGATACCCTCAAGTCTATCCTGGACAAGTTCCGTGACGAGGATCACAAAATCCAGGGTGAGTGGTGGCCGGTGAGCGTGTTCTGCGATAAATGCAACCGGGACGATACGGACATTGAAGGCTGGGACGGCGGCTGGGGCCTAAGCTACCACTGCAATTCCTGCGGTCACAAGGATTCTGTGGATATCCGTAAGGCGGCGGGGGTCAAGCTCGGCTGGCGCATCGACTGGCCCATGCGCTGGCAATACGAGCAGGTTGATTTCGAGCCCGCAGGTAAAGACCATCACAGCCAGGGGGGCAGCTTCGACACCGCCCGTCATGTCAGTAAGGAGGTCTACGGCTGGGACGCCCCGGTCACCTTCCGCTATGACTTTATCGGTACCAAGGGTGTGCCCGGCAAGATGTCCAGTTCCTCCGGTCAGGTGATAGACCTCAAGGACGTCTTGCAGGTCTACACGCCGGAACTTACCCGCTACCTCTTTGCGGGAACCCGGCCCAACACGGAATTCACCATTTCCTTCGACCTTGACGTGATAAAAATTTACGAAGACTACGACCGGTTGGAACGCATTGCCTGGAAAGCCGAGCCGGCCAAGGACGATGCCGCCTACCGCAAGGCCCGGCGCATCTACGAACTTTCCCAGGTAGGGGCGGTTCCGGCGATCATGCCCTACCAGATCCCCTTCCGCCACCTTTGCAATCTGATCCAGATAGCCGGCGGCAACATAGACCAGGCTATTACCGGTATGAACCCCAGCCCCGCGCCGGAACAGATCACCGGCCTTAAAGCCCGTGCGGCCTGTGCCAAGTACTGGGTCGAAGAATCCGCCCCGGAGGAGTTCCGGTTCTGCCTGCGCGGTGAGGGAGAACAGGCCGCTCTCAGCGATACTGAAACGGAAGCCATACGGGATCTGCGGGACAAGGTAATTGCCGGTATCGAACAGTACACCGACGACAAGTCCTGCGCCGAGGCCATCTACAAGGTTGCCGAAGATCACGGTATGGATGGAAAAGTGCTGTTCAGGGCGGCGTATCAAGCGCTGATCGGCAAAGACCAGGGGCCGCGGCTGGCGAACTTTTTGCGGTCAATTAAGCGGGAGCGGCTGTTAGCTATATTGCGGGCGTATTAAGAAAAAGGAGCATATATGAAAGTTAGTATTCTTGGCGGTATTTTTCTCAGCGCCATGGCGGTAAACAGTTTTGCTGCGGACAGTTCTATTTTCAGCTACAAGGTTGGACGCATTGAAGTCCACATGCTGGTGGAAAATCAGGGGCCGGGGAACACCTCCATCCTGGTTAACCCCGACCGGGCAGCACTGGATCGCTATATTCCCGGCGGAACCTATACATCGGAGGTCAACACCTTTCTTGTTAAAACCCCGGACCGGATCATCCTGGTGGATACCGGCTTTGGCAGGGCTCTCTTTGATTCCATGAAGACATTAAGTGTTGATCCCGCCCAGGTGGACGCGGTACTTCTGACCCACATGCACGGAGACCATATCGGCGGCCTCCAACGGGACGGCAAAGCCCTGTTCCCCAAGGCCAAGGTGTACCTGGCACAGCAGGAAAAGGACTTCTGGATAAAGCCCGGTGCGGGCAATTCCGCCGCCGCAGCCCTAGCGCCCTACGGTTCACGGGTGGAAACCTTCCGTCCCGGCGAACTGGGGGCCGCCATTACCGACCTGCTGCCGGGGATCAAGGCCATCGCCGCCTTCGGCCACACACCGGGGCACACCGTGTTTATGCTGGAGTCCGACGGCAAGAAGCTTCTCATCTGGGGAGATCTGATGCATGCCCAGCTTATTCAATTTCCCGTACCGGATCAGTCGGTGAGCTATGACACGGACCCCATAGCGGCGGCGGCTATACGCAAGCGGATACTGGCCTACGTTACGCAAAACAATATCCCTGTTGCGGGGATGCACCTGGTGTATCCGGCTATTGGGACAGTGACTGCTGAAGGGAACGGGTATAGGTTTACTGCGGAAAAGTAGCAAAGCAAACCGGTATGTCCCGCTTCGAATTATTGGGCATCCCGCAATTGTGCGTTTGTCATATTGCCAATTCCGGCGTACAAGGTATTAGCCTAATAGGTAGGCACCATTGCCAATGAAGAAGGTAAACCACGAACTACACGAACTTATCATTATAGTATCCTCAGTTCGTACACGAACCGAAGGTTCGCTTCGTGTGGTTCGTGGTTAATTATTCTTTCGCCGGTATACACAATTTAGTCCATGTCTACCTACTAATAGCCATCCGTTTTCTTCCTTGGAAGTATTGTCTTTACATAATCTTCTGCGGCTTCAAAAATGGGATCCTTGCCGGTTAAATCACGGGTAAGGGGTACAATTTTTCGGCGTATTCCCATCCCCCGCATATCAACATACCCATAATCCCGCAGCGTTTCCAGAATAATGGGATTCCGGACTGAACGCTGCCCGGCCAGCATCTTTTCTACGCTCATGGCATTCTGTAATGCACCGGGACTATTTATTTCCAGCCGATCATTATAATTTACCATTTCAACTTCGGCGGAACGGGTCCAGTCCCGATGAGCAAAGCTATTGAGAAGCGCTTCCCGCACCGCATCTGGGGGGTAATGCCACTCCCGTTCACGGCGGAAATTTTCATCAGGTTTATCTGCTTCTACTGATATAAACGGCCGTGTCCTGTCTATACTCAGTTCAATCAATCCCATCTGTACAAGATGACGGCCTTTCCCTGCCTGTCCTTCAAAAAGCCCAAGTAAGGGGGCGTCAAGGAATGTATCATCCTGGGCTTGATAATCCATATCATTACCGCTAAAAGACATCCAGCGGAGACCGGCCCTGCGGAAATGATGCCGGGGGCTATGGGCAAACAGCACTATTCCTGCGACGGTACAAACATACCTGTTCATATTGTCCACGGTCATAAAACCAAGACCGGTAAGACGGTTTTCCCAATCCGGTACATTTGACGGCATCTCCGTATCGCCGACAATATTGGATAGATAATCCTCAAGCCGCGCCTGATCCAGGGTTTTAAAGGTGGTTTCGAATACGGGCAATAATTCCACATGGAGCAATCCGCCGCTTTCTGAAAGTTGAATGAGCTGTTCCCTGGTTGCAGGCCGGGAGATACTGCCCACACGGATATAGGTTTCTTCCCGGTTATTATGCCGAACGAAATAGGGTTTGCCGGTACAATTGCGTATCGTTATTACGGCGACCTTCTTGTCGTCTAAAGCAACCGCCTCATAAAAGGGAATAATTGAAGGATGGATATACCGTCCAAAAACGGTATCCATTATCCATGTCTCAAGATCCTTTCGTTGAATGCCCGTAATGCTTCCATCATCCTCAACGCCAATCAGAACCTGCCCGCCCTGAAAATTGGCAAGGGCAACAATTTCTTTCGCCAATTGTTCCGGGCGAAGGTCATCCCGTTTGAATTCCACACCGGAACTTTCACCATTAGCGATAATTTCTAAAAGTTCATGCTTTAACATTTACCCCAGTATCTCCAGCAGCCGCTCCAAATCGTCCATAGAATAATACTCAATACTGATACTGCCCTTTTTCATATCCCCGTGTATGGCCACCTTCGTCCCCAGCCGCTCCCGAAAGCGATCCTCCATGGCCCCCAGTTCCGGGTCTCGCACAGAAACCGCCGCCGGTTTTGCCGTTACCGCCCCGGCCTCAACACCGTTGCCGGCCGCATTCAATACCGCCGCCCGTTTCTCCGCCTCCCGCACCGACAGCCCACCCTGGAGGATCTCCCCCAGGAGCCGTTCCTGTGCCGCCTCCCCATCCGCCGCCAGGATAGCCCGCCCGTGACCGGGGGTGAGTGTCCCTTTTTCCAGACAGTCCCGGGCCGCCGGGGGCAGCTTGAGGAGCCGCAATGCGTTGGCCACCGTGGAACGGTTTTTCCCCACCTTTGCCGCCACCTCGTCCTGGGAAAGACTTGAGAGTTCCATCAGAGTCCGGTAGGCGGAAGCCTCCTCCATGGGGTTAAGGTCTGCACGCTGGATATTCTCTATCAAAGAAATTTCCAGGCGTTTTTCGTCGGAATAGTTTCGGATGATGACCGGGACTTCCGTAAGCCCCGCAAGACGGGCCGCCCTGCTGCGCCG
>BNUR01000190.1 GCA_025997495.1 Spirochaetia bacterium
GATTACGTATATTTATGGTTCCGCCAGCGATGAAAACGGTATTCAAGGGGTATGGGTGTCCCTGGATAACGGCAACACCTTCCAGCAAGCGGAGGGAGCGGAGGAATGGCGGATTCCCCTGAATACCAATTTCTATGCGGATGGTGAGTACGCCCTGCTCATGCGGGCTCGGGACAATCTTGGCCGGGAAACCGTGGACACCGCGTTGATTACGATTGACAATACCCCGCCGCAAATGGATTTTCAGGCGCCCTATAACGACCAGAAAGTCGGCAATACCCTGGATATCGCCGCCCATGTCATCGATAACGTCCAGATTCAGGATGTTATCATCGAAGTCCTGGCGGTGGATAATTCCGGTTACCGGATGAGCTTCCGGCCGGATACCTTCGGCCCGGTAATACTGCGAACCCTGGATATTGAAGAAGTTCCCGAGGGGGAGTATAACCTCCGGATTACCGCATGGGATCCGGCGGGGAATATCGCCACCGCCAGCCGGAACATCACCAAAATCGCCGAAGCCGCCGACTTCGAACTGGGCTTCTTTAATCCCCTGCCCGGGGACACCTATTCCGGCGCCATAAATATCAGCGGAAAAACCACGGGGCGGGTAATCCCCGGGACCGTCCAGATAGTGGGAAACGGGGAAACCCTGGCGGATGTCCCGGTTGATGCCCAGGGTAATTTTTACTACCAATACCCCGGCAATATGATACCCGAAAACGGGGTTATTGTATTTTCCGCACGGGTTGTAACCCCCTCACAGGTGATCATATCCAGTAATGAACAAACCCTGTTCTACCGTTGGGATGGGCCTGCCCTATCCATAGAAAGCCACCACGACGGGGATTTTATCACCGGAAGTACCGTACTTACAGGCCGGGCATGGATGGAACTTTCCGCCGCCCGGTGGGACGCCATACCCCGGAGCGAGCGGAAGAACTATGGGGTACGCCGGGTTATGGTAAGTCTTGATAACGGGCAGACCTTCCGCACAGCTAAGGGCACGGAGAGCTGGGAATTCCGTCTGGACTCCGCCGAATTCGGCCAGGGCCCCCTGCCCATACTGGTTCGGGCGGAATTTGCCAACGGCGAAACAGCCATACGCCGGGTGCTGCTAACCGTAGACCCGTATCCCCCGCGGCTGCGGGTTCTGAGCCCCGGCAGGAATACCCTCCACCGGAATACCCTCTCTGTGTACGGAACCGCCGGGGATGACTATGAGCTTGACTCTATCATGATCGACCTGCGCCCCGGAGCCGGGAAGTAGTTTTAAAAGGAACCGGGAATGGAAGAAAACGGGGTGAACCGTCTCATGGAAGAGGAGACCGAAAAGATCATCCATCATATAAACGCCGCGCTGCCCGGGGAACTCGCCGAGAGCCTTTCGCAAAGCGGTGAACTGAAAGAAAAACTGCTCGGCTATTTTGAGCAAAATGTCCATGCTCTGGCCGGCGCCTATGCCCCGGGGACGACTCCCGCCATCAATACCGGGGAGGTGGAAAAATCCCTGGGAAACATGTACCGCCACCTCCAGGGCCACATCCAGCGGGGCATGAAGGAACTGGAAAACCAGACCAACAGCCTGCTGCGGCAAAATGGCCAGGGCGCCTTTATCCGGGGGGATAAGGCGTATACGGTGGTAAAGAGCAGTTTCCGGGACAATCCCGAACGGCCGGCAACCGTGACGGATCTTAAACTGTGTATCAATATTCCGGAATCGGATCTTTCAAACCCCATCTTCCACTATCAGGTAACCATGGAGTACCTTATCAAGGACATCCTTTCCAAAAACATTACCGATACTATCGACCGGGAAGCGGCAACACTGCGGGATGAGCGGCTGGACGAAGGGCTGGAAGAACTGACAGACGCGGAGATCCTTATCAGCAAGCTTGCCAGGGTGGGTGAGTTTACCGATGACAATACGGAGGATGCCAACGCGAAACGGTATTCCCTGGTGGCAAAGGAGATCCTTGACCGGCTAAAGAATACCCGTGCGGAAATAGACAGCGGGGAATTTGATCAGTTAAACATCCGGGAAAACCTAAAAAAGATTGTGGACAGTGAACACATCCGTGACCGGGGTTTCAATACCGCGGTGAATTCCCTCTGCGCCATTCTGGACAATTCCCGCCTGGGCTTTCAGTTTATCGAAAACTTCAAAAATGCCCGTGAACTCATCATCCGCGAATACGATGATACGGAAGCCCTGCCGGATGAGCGCTACCAAATACGGATGCGGTACTGCGACGGAGCACAACTGGTGGAGGAGCGCAGGGCCTACGATGCGCAGATGCGGCGTTTCGAGGAGGAACTGTGCCGGATCCGGCCCGAAAATCCCGGGGAGGACAAGCCTCCCTTAGGGGACGGCTGCCCTCCCGGTGAGACGGATGTGGAAAAAATGAACCCCACCTACTTAGGCGAAAAGGAAAGGATCGAAGCGCGTATCAGGATGATGCGGGAACGATGCCCGCAGGAGCGGCTGGATTTCCTGGAAAAGGAATACACCCGTTTTAATTACCGGATTAACCCCTACCATTTACAAGCGGGGCTGGTGCTGGATGTGGATGTCACCTCGATCAAGCGGAGGCGGATTACCCTGGACGCCATGTCCAAGGCCCTGAACGAATTCCTCCAACAAATATCCCGTGGTTTCCAGGGCACCGAAAGAACCTTCCCCTCCCCTGCCGCCCCCGCCCCGGACGGCCAAAGCTTCGGCGACCTCTTAAACGAGATTAGGGAACTATAAACGTATATAGAGAAGAATTTATCACAAAGGAACACGAAGGAAAGAGAAAAAGATCACAAGCCCCCTCTCCTTTCCCCTTCCCCCTTTCTTCTCTTTTCTTCACCTTTGTGTCCTTCGTGTCCTTTGTGGTTGTTTTTCTTAATCTTCTTCTTACGGGAGTTCCGGCAGTACGTCCCCAACCTTAATCCCCATCCGGGTAAACCAGCCCTGGGGCGCCTCCAGGGCGTAGCGGGCGGAACGGGCGGACTGGATCGGGGTTAAGTTCCGGGGTTCCATGTCGTGGATTTCCAGGACACGGCCATCGTAGGCAATATAGGCGATGGACAGGGGAAGCAGGGTGTTCTTCATCCAGAAGCTCAGGATGCGGTCCCGGTCAAACACAAAAAGCATCCCCTCCCCGTCCGCAAGGGTTTTCCGCCACATAAGCCCCCGTTCCCGCTGCTCATCGGTGCGGGCGATTTCCGCCGAGACAGGAACTTCTGTTCCATCCGCCATCCTGATGCGCAGTTCCTGTGTTTCAAGCCGGGACTGGGGTTTGGCGCCCCCCCCAAGGCAGGCGCCGTTTACCGTGATAAGGCAGATCAGGGGGATGCAGGCAAGGAGGCGGGCGCGGCGGTTCACCTAAAAACCATCCAGAAATTTGGTACGCCGAAGCAGTTCCCGTTCCCCGTTTGCGGTGGCGCCCTGAACCAAGCCGGGAAAACTGTTTTTGTCGATATATTTTACCGTCAGGGGACGTTCAATGGAGACCCGGGTCTCCTCGGTTTCCCACACCGCTTCCCGGGGGCTTAAGTGTGTGGGTTCCCCGTACTTCTTCACAAAGGCGGTAAATACCGAATAGTGATCCACCAGGGCGGTGTTCAGGGTAAAGGACATGATAAACACTTCCCCGGTACGGAGTTGGAACATGGCACGGCGGATGAAGTCGCTGCCCTGGGTTTCCACCAGGGTTTCCTCCGGAGCGGAGGGTAAAGCGGAGGGTAAAAGGGAGACATCCCGATCCTCCCGGAAATTAAAGGAATCATCATCCCGGAGATACGCCTTCAGCGTCTCAAGGCCGATGCCCAGAAATATATTGAGGAAACTGCGGGGTAAGGGAGCCGCCGCTTCAGCATCTTCGGCATCCTGGGCATGGACAAACCCCGGCAGGAAGAGGAGGCAAAGCAGGATGGCGCGGTACCGTTTCATTATTTTCATTATCGGCAAACCGGGTTATGGGACTTTAGGTCTCTGAATCGTACGCCGCCAATGGTTGGCCTGTTTGGAAATGTCCCCGATATCAAGGGCCAGGATCCTATCGTCCATGATCTGGATGGTACGGTTTTCCACGACCTTCCGCATCATCATATTCCCTTCCTCCTGACTCAGGCCGACCATGTTTATCAATTCCTTAAGGCCAAAGTCAAACCCATAGGATTTTTCGGTTTCCAGATTTACCCGGTTCTTTTCAAGCTGGAGCATCAGGGCATCGTAGACGCGGCCCAAGGGGTCTGAAATCAGGGTATTGGCAAGCTGTTTATAGATTAACCAGATCCGCTCCGCTAAGAGAACCGTAAGCCGGGCGACGATCTGGGGCTGGGTAGAAACCATAAGGGAAAAGTTGGCCCGATTCACCGTGAGAAGCGTGGAGTCTTCGTAGGCTATGGCACAGGCGGTACGGGGCTTGGCTTCCAGCAGAGCCATTTCCCCAAAAATATCCCCCGGTTTCAGAACCGCCAGGAGGATTTCGTTGTTTTCGGTGATTTTGGCAATCTTTACCGCCCCCTTCTGAATGATATACAATTCAT
>BNUR01000191.1 GCA_025997495.1 Spirochaetia bacterium
GGCAATACGGTAAACTGTAACCATCCGGTGGTGCGCACCCTTATCCTCAGTTGCCTCCAGTACTGGGTTACGGAAATGCACGTGGACGGCTTCCGCTTCGACCTGGGATCCATCCTGGGCCGGGATCAGCAGGGCCGGCTCATGGAGAACCCGCCAATCCTGGAACGCATTGCCGAAGAACCGGTACTGAGCGGCACCAAGATCATCGCCGAAGCCTGGGATGCCGGCGGGGCCTATCAGGTGGGCTGGTTCCCCGGCGGCCGCTGGGCGGAATGGAACGACCGCTACCGGGACGAGGTGCGCCGTTACTGGCGGGGTGACCCCCATCACGTGCGCCACCTTGCCACCCGGCTATCCGGCAGTTCCGACCTGTACCTTAGGGACGGCAGGAAACCCTTCCATTCGATAAACTTCCTCACCAGCCACGACGGCTTCACCCTGCGGGACCTCGTGTGCTACAACGGCAAACACAATGAGGAAAACGGCGAGGAAAACCGGGACGGCGGGGACAACAACTCCAGTTCCAATTACGGCGTCGAAGGCCCCGCCAGGGATTCTAACACAGAAAAACTGCGGGAACGGCAGTTGAAAAATTTTATCAGCACCCTGATGATCTCCATTGGAACCCCCATGCTCCTGGGGGGTGATGAGTTTGCCCGCACCCAGGGCGGCAACAACAACGCCTACTGCCAGGACAATGAAATATCCTGGTACGACTGGACTTTGCTGGAAAAGAACCGCGCCCTGTTCCGTTTTGTAAAGGAGATGATAGCCTTCCGCCTGCGCCACCACGGTTTTATGCGCCCGGAATTCTACACCGGCCGGGACGGTGCCTACAACGGTATTCCGGACATCATGTGGTTTGACAAAAAGGGCGCGGCCCCGGATTGGGAAAAAACCGATCCCTGCCTGGCCCTGCGCATGGACGGCAGCCGTGCGGACATCCTGGCTGACCGGGATGACAACGACTTCTTCATCATGTTCAATGCCGGGGTCAAGCAGGTCAAGTGCAAGGTCTGCGAACCCCTTGCCGGCAAAAAATGGTACCTGGCGGTAGACACCAGCCTCCCCAGCCCGGAGGACATCTCCCTCCCCGGCCAGGAACGCCCCCTGCCGGATCAGGATGAATACTTCATGCAGGGCCGCAGCATGGTGATCCTTCTTTCAAAGGTACTGTAAATGGACGAGAGTAGTTTTATTATCGGTGTGGATCTTGACGGCGTGGTAGGAGATTTCTACGGCGCCATGCGCAGTATCGCCGCACAGTGGCTTAACAAGCCCATAGAATCCCTTACCACGGACGTAGGCTATGGCTTGGACGAATGGGGCATCGCCGAATTCGGCGGCTACGAGCGGCTCCACCGGTTTGCCGTAACCCAGCGCAACCTCTTCCGGGACATGGTCCCCATCAAGGACGCCCCGGCGGTGTTGCGGAAACTCTCCATGCACGGCATCCGCATCCGCATCATCACCCACCGGCTCTTCCTCAAGTACTTCCACAAAACCTCCATCACCCAAACCGTGGACTGGCTGGACTCCTACGACATCCCCTACTGGGACATCTGTTTCATGGCCGACAAAGGCGCCGTGGGAGCCCATGTCTACATCGACGACGCCCCGGATAACGTAAAGCGCCTCCGTGACCAGGGTTGCCGCACCATCGTTTTCACCAATTCCACCAACCGGTTTCTCGACGGCCCCCGCGCCGACACATGGCAGGACGTGGAGCGCCTGGTGATGGACGCCAAGGAAGAATGGACCACCGGCACTTTGGACCTGTTTGGGGCCACGGGGTTTCGGTCACGGTAGGCCTTTGTCCGGCATAATCCTCGCCACCATCAACGCCAAATGGATACACCCCTCCCTGGCCTTGCGTCTCCTCAAGGCCAACCTGGGTGACCTTGAGCCTCGCTGCAAAATCCTGGAATTTGCCCTGCGCCAGCCCCTGCACGAAAAAACCGGCCCCATCCTTGCGGCCCGTCCCCGCATATTGGCCTTCTCCGTCTCTATCTGGAACCATACCGCCACAGCAGAATTGCTGGAGGCCCTGGCCCCCTTATGGGATGGCCATCCTCCGGCAATTATCCTGGGCGGCCCCGAAGCTTCCTACCTGCCGGAGGATGCGGCGCTGTTCCGTTATGCGGATTACGTGATCCGCGGCGAGGGCGAAACTACCTTCCGGAAACTCTGCAATCATTTGTTGAACCTATTGCCGGAAATGGCGCCCGGCGTCAAGTTTATCGATGCCCCTCCGGTAGATCCCTCGTCCATTGCCGGGGGCTACCGGTTCTACACAGAGGAGGATTTGTCACGGAAACTTACTTACGTGGAGGCCTCCCGCGGCTGCCCCTACGGCTGTGAGTTCTGCCTGAGCAGTGCGGCCAAAAGCCGCTTGACTCCGGCAGAGCAGGTGCGGGAATTTCCCCTGGACCAATTCCTGGGGGAGATGGAAACCCTGATCTCCCGTGGGGCACGGAGTTTCAAGTTTCTTGACCGGACATTTAACCTGGACATAGGGCGGGCTGAGCGGATCCTGGAGTTTTTTCTGGAGCGTTTAAAGCCCCCCATGTTTGTCCACTTTGAGATGGTACCCTCAAGGTTTCCACGGGAATTGCGAAGGATACTCACCCGGTTTCCGCCGGAGAGCCTCCGGTTGGAAATCGGGATACAGACTCTGAACAGGGAAACCGCCCTTTTGATTGGCCGGCCCGGTGATCCCGAAAAGGAACTGGAAACCCTGGACTTTTTGCGGCGGGAAACCAATGCCATTGTTCACGCAGACCTTATCGCGGGGCTGCCCGGAGAGGATATGAAATCCTTTGCCCAAGGTTTCGACCGGCTTTGGAAGGTCCGGCCTGCGGAGATCCAGCTTGGCATACTGAAGTGCCTTCCGGGAACCGCTATAAACCGGCACATCGAACCCTTTGGGATGCGGTTTAACCCCAAACCGCCCTATGAAGTCCTGGAAACCGCCGAATTCCCCCTGCGGAATATGGAGCGGATCAAAAATTTTGCCCGGTTTTGGGAACTTATTGTCAACCGCGGGTCATTTGCGGATATGATAAGCCACCTTTTCCCCCCGGAAAGTCCCGTCTTTGCCCCCTTTATGGCCTTATCGGATCGACTTTTAGAACATTTTGGGCGAAATTGGGGTATAGATCGCCGGGAACTCCGGGCGGCGATCCTGGAACAAATAGGCTAAAGTAGGTTTTTGGTGTTTTTTTATCAATTTCGTATGGGACGGTTTAGAAATTTTCCGGGAAATACGATATATTGTTAGGAGAAATGAAAAAAATTGCCGCCGTCATATTGTTCCTTTCCGCCCTGTCTCTCCGGGCGCAGGATAGTCCCCATCGCCTTGTTGAAGCGGGCGTTGACTTCGGCGCCCCTTTTTCCGGCTTCGGTAGCTATCTGGGAACGGCGGGGATCCTCAAGGAAGATGCCACCCTTGATTGGTCCGACATGGTTTTTAACCTTGATAATAGATTACGGGCGTTTTTTGATGTTCATGAAAGCGCTTACCTTAATTTCAACCTGGGGGTTAACTTCAAATTAGGCTTCTTTGCCGGGGTAGATTCCTTTGGGCAGTTTCAAATGCCTTCTTCCGCCGGTCTTGACCGGGGGGCGGCATCGTTCATGGAAGCCGGGCTTTGGTTTTCCACACGGATCAAGCGGTGGACCTTTACGGTTCGCCCATCCTATTTTTTGCCCCTGGTATACGTGAAGGACACCGAAATATATACCCCCCTTCCCCTTGCTCATCCCGGTGATACGAATCTAATGGACGTTTTCAAGAAAGGCGGGTTGGATCTAGCCCTGCGGGGAACGTATCCCCTGTTTCGCAACTTCCTCATCGGGGGCGCCATAACCCATATTCCGCTTTTTTCGGCGGTGTTAACGGATGCCTATTCCATAACCGGCGATGCGGCTGAAGGCGTTTCAGTCGCCGGCAATAAAGCGATATACCGTCCCTTTAAGCTCGGTATTGATGCGGTCTACCGGCCCTTTTACAAACGGATTTTTGCTATAAAACCGGAACTCGCCCTGGCTTTCAACACCATCTACGATACGCCGGTCTCGGTCTATGCGGATTTTGCTTTGACCGGAGAGCTGAACCTGAAGGATATTCTCATAGTGGACGCCGGTACCCATTTTGAAGATCTGATGTGGAAACAGCGGGTGGATCTGCTCCTGAACTTCCGGGTACTTGAGTTCACGATTGGAATAGGAACCAAATCCCCGCAGTTTATCGAAACTTTTCAGGGTGCGGGCTTTGGGGTGGATTTCGGCATCCGTGTAGGTTACTAATTAAGCGGGTTAAGCCGCAGTTCCGCACGGAATGCCGCTTGTGCTTTGCCGCCGGCCAAATCGCCGGCCCCGGTACGCCGCCCTTCAATGGACACCCCGTTCTCCTTGAACGCGCCGTTCTCCTTGAACGCGCCGTTCTCCTTGAACGCGCCGTTCTCCTTGAACGCGCCGTTCTCCTTGAACGCGCCGTTCTCCTTGAACGCGCCGTTCTCCTTGAACGCGC
>BNUR01000192.1 GCA_025997495.1 Spirochaetia bacterium
ATGGTCTCCCCATTGGGCTTGTAATGGATAAAAGGGGCCGGGGCTTCCCGCTGGACTCCGTAGAGCCAGTTGAAGTTTTCACCCATCTTATTCTTCTCTTTCTTCTTCCTCCCTTCCTCTGCCGCCGCCCTTATCGCCGTTCTGGACCGGATCGATCCCCCCCCAGAATACCCCCGGAGGAATGAACATGAAAAAGAATTTTTGTTTACTGCCGGTTCTGTCCCTTATGGCGGGAATAGTTTTGATGTCCTGCGGGGAAGTGTTTACCCCCGGTAAAAGCCATTATATAGACGCGGCGGATCTCCTACCCGATATGATCCCGGTAAGCGTTGCGGCGGTGGAAGTCTGCTGTACCGGGCATGGGCAGGCGGAAGATATTATTGATGGGAATGCTGAAACCTTTTGGGGAACCGCTTTTTCCGATGTTGAGACCCTGGATACCTTCCATGCCCACGGCAGTGAGCATTACATCAACCTGGATCTGGGGCAGCTCTACCGGAATGTTACCCGGGTTGAATACGTTCCCAGTTGGACATGGGACACGGGGGGGGTATAACGCCAATAACAACGGTGTGGCCCGGGAGTTTGAGGTGTATGTTACCGATAAAAAGCCCGGCCCCGGTGAAAAGGCCCCGGCGGAATCCCTGGCGGGGTATGGCGAGTGGGTTACCCTGGAAAACGGCAGTAACCGTATTACTACCCAGGAGATTGCCCAGGGGAAGCTGCGTTTGCTGGCGACCTTCTCCAGTGTGCCGGGCCGTTATGTCCAGTTCCGTTTTGTCAGCGCGTACCGCAACCACTGGAACGGGTATCCCCGGACAGCCAAAATTGCCAATGCCGCAGAATTAACGGTGTCCGTAACCGGGGAACCCTACACCATCAATAAGGGTAATTTGTCTCTCGCCCTCGGCAAGGCGGAAGCCCTGCGCTCGGCCTATCTGCCCAAGTACGGCTACACCAACGCGATCCTGGACAATTGGACCGGCAAGGGGCAGTCCTATCTGACCGGTAAAGCCACCAAAGAAATGGTGGATTATGTGCTGGACAACCTGAACGCCTACATTGCTCAGGCTCCGGGGCGGATGACCGGCGCTGCCTACAACCGGTTTATTCCCAAGATACTCTGGGCCGACGACAAGGGTAACCACCTCCAGGCCCACGGCGGCGGGGTGATGTACGATCCGGTTGGACAGCAATGGTGGTTCTACGGCGAGGATCGTACCTATAACGGCGGCGGACAGGCCGGGGTCCACGGGTATTCCTCCCGGGATCTCTACAACTGGAAGGATGAAGGGCTTGCCCTGCCGGTATTCAACAATACGGTGTATGACACCAAAGGCTGGAAGGCCGATGACTGGGACGGGGACACCAATCTGGATGCCGCCCACAAGCCCGGCTTCATACAAAACGTGAATGTGTGGCGTAAAGCCCTGGGGGACTGGAACGCCGACGGCCTTATCGACAGCAGCGATGCCCCATACCGCTTGACGGACACCGCGTTACGAAGCGAAATAAGCGCCAGAATAGCGCCGAGGGTATTCAGGGACGAGTACGACTTGGTGACTGCGGGGGACTGGCCCACTGCGGCGGCGGCCTGGGACAAGGTAAAGGATCATATCCCGCAGGAGAATCCCCCGCTGTTTATTGCCGCCGGAGCGGACGCCAACCCCCATCCCGGTTCCCTGGGCCTTGATTCTGGTAAAATCGGCGCGTTTAACGCGCTCTACCGTGATGTCCCGGTGTGGCGGCGGAAACAGCTCTACCGGTACTATAACTACCAGACCATTATTGAACGGCCCAAGGTTGTGTATAACCCCAATGTGTCCGAGCGCTATACGGACAGTGAGGGAACCTACCCCTACATGATGTTCATTCATATTGAGGGGGGCACCTACGATTCCAGCTACGGCACCGCCCGGGTGGCAATCGCCGCGGCGAAACAGCCCCAGGGGCCGTATAAGCTGCTCTGGGCCTACCACACCCACTTTTCCGAGAATTACCATCACAGTGATAACGGTAATAACCGGGGTATGACCCGTGATCAGGGCGTCCTGGTGGATACCGACGGGAATGCCTATCAGTTTGGTTCCACCGAAGAAAACCGCATCATGGGCATTAACAAACTGCGGCGGAGCTACGAAGGCATTGAAGGGATACCCCTCTATGCGGGCGGCGGAAACGAGATTGAGCTGCTCCAGGAAGGATACCAGAATAAGATGGGTGAAAACTTCAACTGGCTCTACGGAGTCCAGCGGGAAGCCCCGGCCCCTTTTATCCATTACGAGACCAATGGGGAGACCATGGATAACTCCTCCGATGGCACAAAGCGGTATTACGCCGTTACTTCCTATTCATCGGGCTGGTACCCCAATGCCCAGGGCCTGTACCGGACGGCAGGAGCCGGTTTCCCCATCCTTGGTAACAACCCCCACGACAAACCGGCGCCCGGCCAGCACAACACCATGGATAATGTGAATGCCGGCGCTAACGACACCGCTCCGGGTACCGGTGTCAATGCGGGCACCGGATGGACAAACGCCGCCTACGATGCCGGCCCCAACAGCTATAGTAACTTCGACGGTACTGCGGCAACGCTGCTCTTCGGCGTTGCCGGGGACGGTTCCGCCGTGCCAAGGGGCTATGACGGCCAGACCACCAATATCTTCCAACTCCGCTATCCCGATCATCCCTGGGGGCTTGTAGGATACTCGGATGCAGGGTATGTACCGGTTAATCCCTCATCCTACTCCGGTAATCCTGCGGCTTATTATGCCGCTATTGAAGCTCAAAGCGGCTATACAAAACCCCTCTACGGCGAGCGGCCCGAACTGCCTGAGCTCAGGGCCGGTAAGCTGGTCTACGGCAAGTACGTGTATCTCTCCGATTCCTGGGATCAGTACAAAAACTACGACGCCCGGTACATCTGGCTTCCCATGCGGGTACTGCCGGGATCAAACGACGACAGTCTCCATGGCCCCAAGGGCGCAAAGATACGGTGGATGAACCAATGGCGGTGGCAGGACTTTGTATACGACCTGGGGCCGTTCAAAGATTCAATCAGCGATCCTGCTGCTTCACTCTGGACAAATAATTCTCAGGACGAGTTGACGGCCTATGATGAGATGCTCGGAGCCATAGACGAGTACAAGAAAAATGCCGGAAAGCAAAACCCCGGTTTGTTGAACTGATTTTGAAACAGGATCGAGTCCTGTCTTAACCAACATTAGGCAATGCCTTAAGGAGTTTTATATGAAAAAGATTGCATGTATAGCGTTTCTACTGGCCATGGTTTTTGTCCGGGCCTTTGCCGGGGGCAAAGCGGATCAGGGATCTGCGGGACAAACGCCCGGAGGTTTTTCGGTGAAGATCGATATCGACAGTGATCTGGTAGGCTTCACCCATACGGATGTCAAGAATGACGGCTATGTGAGTGACGCGCCCCCGGTGGAGGATAATCTGGTTCACTTTCTTTCCAATGGCAAATATGGGGATGGGGAAATCAAATTCGCCTATACCGACCCGAAAGACCGTTTCGGCGGCGTGATTGGCGTTGACTTCGCGGACATTCCGGAGGGCGGCTTCCCGCTGGGTGATTTCTACGGCTGGGGCCGGATTACCCGGTATACCAAATTCCAGTTGGGAAAATTTACCGACCGCGTCATCGAAAAGATCGGCGGCGACAAGGACCTTGGCGTTTTGACCTTCGCCCTTAACAAAGACAAGGACTTTGATTTTGACACCACCGATTCCTTCGGCCTGGGGGATGACACTATTGCCTTCCTTGCCTCCGGGTATGTAGGGCCCGTGGCGTTAAACCTCTTCGTTGCCCCCGACGGCTACCACGCCGCTAAAAACTATTCCGTACCCGGCGCCGTCGGAGGAACGCCGCCCATTGAGGTTAAGGGTTACTATACCTACAAAGTCGGCGCAAGCCTTGCATACACCCTTCCCACTATCGTCAAGGTGGCAGCATCCTTCCGGCAGGAGCATACCGAAGGCGCCGGAAGCTCCCTGGGGTACATCGTCAACGACTACGGCCTCTACGGTGAGGTGAGCGCCCTGTCGAACATTGGCCTGCAAATCGGCGCCGGTTATTCCGGACGGCTTGCCTTTGAAGACGGGGAAGGCGTTGAGAGCGCCCCTGTAGAGAGCGCCATACACCTGGATCTGAAGTACACCGGCATAGATAGGCTCACCATTGCCCTATTCGACAATATCAGCTTCTCTACCCTTAATAAGGATAAAACCCGTGGCTATGACGCGGACATTGCGGCCATTCCGGGCTTTGATATATATGTTGATGAATCGGTCTTTGTCCTCTACAACGAACTGAATGTTTTCTACGCCGTTTCGGATACCTTTACTCCGGGCCTGATTGCAATGAATTACTACGGCATGGTAACAGGGAGAAACGGGGCCAAGGGCCAGGATTACGGCAAGGATGT
>BNUR01000193.1 GCA_025997495.1 Spirochaetia bacterium
GAATTGTTCAAGTTTCAATTCTATCAGGACATGGCATTTTAAAATTCGATGATAGAATACCAGATCGATGAAGAAATACTCGTCCCCAATAAGAATACGTTTTTGGCGGGATTCAAAACAGAAGCCATTTCCCAATTCCAGGAGAAAATCCTCCAGTTTGGTGATAAGCTGATCTTCCAAATGAGATTCACTCATCACTTCCTGCGGCTTGAGCCCGACAAATTCAAAAATATAGGGATTGCGAATAATCATATTTGGCTCAGTAATCTCGGCATTTTGCCCGACTAATGATGCGAGTTTCTTTTTATCATAGGAAAGACCGGAACGCTCATAATAAAGGCTGGTAATTTGCCGTTTCAGTTCCCGGACAGACCAATTACCCCGTATACATTCAACCTCATAAAACAAACGCTTGGTTTCATCCTGAATCTCAACCAATAACTCAATGTGGCTATAGGAAAGCCGTTCCATTACCGAATACCCTTTCGATTCAGAAAGTGGGGACGCTGTACCCACTATTACCCCATTTATCGGTTCCAGGAGAAACTTTCTGAATTGTGGGGACAGTGTACCCACAATTTGAGGATAAATCCGGTAGAAATCACGGTAGCGGTATAATTGGCGTTTATTGCAATTACTTGCCTCTATGAGCTTTTCTGCCAATAGCTCGAAGATTTTTCCCCCATATTCCGCCCGGTCAGAACCGTTAAGCTCATATTCTGATATATAATATCCAATAAGCCAATTGCGTAAAGTCAGACTGATATTAACCGCTTTCAGAGCTTCGGATCTGAAAATGGTATGAGTTTGTTTTATTGCGGTAACTAATTGGTTAAAATTCATAGCTGTCCTTTGTTATTTCTTCAAATTTAAGAGTTGAGCTATCTGGTTTCATATGATCTGGCAACTCATTTATCTTAATTTTTAATGGCATCGGTGTCGCTATTCCACTAAAAATACATGTGCCAACTGGTAGTGTCGGTATTGATTCTTCGGTTACTTTATCAATGTAAGAAACGGCATTGCCTATAGTCTGCAAGTCTTTTTGATTTACTAATTGGTGAATAAAATAATTATGAGCTTGTGAGATGATAGTTTCCGATATATCGTTTGGGCGCTGGCTTGATATAGTTACAAAAACACTAAATTTACGTCCTTCTTTGATTATTTCCTCAAATGTTTCAAGCCGATAATCTTTCCAATCTTCAGTTTCGCGTGAAGATGTTTTTGAGAGTATGTTGTGGGCTTCATCAATAATTATTGAAAGAGAATTGCCCTTTTCTGTCGTTTTGTGTTCATTATATATGTGTTTTGCCAGCAAAAGTGGAATTGTCTTTCTCATATCAAGATTTACACTATGTAAATCCAAAATAACTATATTGCAGCTCTGCCATAAATTTGCATCTTTTTTAATCTCAAATAATTTTTCTATATCTCCCCTTTTAGATTTAAATCTTCCAATTACCGGGGAAATGTGATCTAACTGTACTTTGTTTTGCTGTAAGTCATATATTAATTGTAGTACCATGAATATATAATACTCATTTATATCGGAGATATTATTCAATGATTTCTTATTAATACCATCAGCAAATTTATAGTATTTCGTATCTTTAATAGATTCTGGAAAAGAATTGAAATATATTTCAGTATTATTTGAACCCGATTTTCTTAAGAAGAAAGTAGCATTTTTGCTGTGATATTCAATATCATCTCGTCTTAAATCAGTAGTATCAATGTCATAGAAATATGTTAATATTTCTTCGATATAATCAAGGATCATAAATGCCACTTCTTTATTTGCCATAAGCAACACTGTTCGAATGATACTTGTCAGAATTTTTTTAAAGTGAATAAAATAATCATCTTTATCAAACACCCTTTTATAAAAGCCTAATGCTCTTTTCATAAAAGGACGTTGTGTTTTTTCGGTAGCTTCAAACAAAACAGATAAAGTCTCTAAGTCCATAAAATCATCGAAAGCAATAGGAATTTTGTTTCCCTTCTTTTTCCCCGTACTTAAAGTATAAACTGTTTTATCCTTGGTTATACAATGTTCCTTAGAATACTCTCCATTGAAATCAAAAAAGAAAAATTTGCAATTTTCTTTGAAACCTTCCCTGTATGACAAAACTTTAATCATTTCTTGATATAACGCCGCCAAGGTATTTGATTTGCCACTTCCCGTATTACCAAAAATCGCTATATGACTGTTAAAAAGTCCGTCAATTGGTAAAGATACAGACATTTCTTCAATATCAGTTTTTGCAATTATTATTTTTAGCGGTGTATCGCTCTTTAATAAATTATGAATAGTATGTATCTTTGATTCAGTTAATATAAATGCTTCGTTGGCAATTAAAGGCAACTCTTTAATACCTCCAACGAAATTTCCTTTGAGATTTATATAACCACAAAGCTTCACGGTCAAAATTCGTTTGTTATTATCAATTGTCCCATACTCTTCAAATTGTTTCTTGAATATATCTTCTTCTTTTAACCTTTCCCCTTCAATTTTGGCAATGAGAGATAAAAATCCTTTTTTTATCTCAATATAACTTCCAACTGATATATTCTTAATTATTTTCCCATCAAAGAGTAAATCAGATGCGTTTTTATTTTTATCTACAGTTATATAGATGGTTCTGCCATCAATACCAGAAACTTCTCCAATTTTTAATATTGCCTCTTTTATAAGTTCATTCTTTATCGATTTTTTCATCATTTTCAATCCTGTCTTGATGGTAAAATCGCTTTAAGAATAGCGCAAATTTTTGCTAAATCAATAGTATCTTTCATTGAACATATTATTTCAACATTATTATATTGTTTAAATTTTTCATTAAATAATTTCACTTCATCTTTTGCATAGCAGAATATTATCATTTTCAATGTAGGATTACGCAAAGCTCTGGTAATTATTTCATATAAATGCTCGTCTGCAAAAGAAAAACCTGAAACTATTAGTAGGGCATTTTCTTTGTCTAATTCATTTGAGAAAATGCGGAGTAAATCATAATATGTTTGATTAAGTAGCGTCTCTTTAAATTTATCTTTTTGAGGTAAAATTATACTAAACAAATCATTAAATTCCCTTATGTCTTCTTGTTTGGAAGACGATTTTAAAGTTTTTGCTTCATCAATATGCTCAAATGACTCAATAATTTTGCCATCTTTTTTATACCAGTTTAATGAGCCATGTAGTTTTATTAAATTTAAAGAAGGAACTTCTACACGATATTTGTAAAGGTTTCCTGTATTAAAAATAGTATTAAAAAACTCTGATGTAGAAAATACTGGATGTTGATTTATGGAAGGAAGTCGTTTGAAACCATCAAATAAAGTCATGGAATCTGCGAAATCTTCGAATGCTAATTCAAAGAATAAATCATAGTTAGTAGTAAAGATCGTCGCCTGTTTATGTAAGATATTACTTTTCCGCTCAAAAAGAATTTGAAGTAACACCGCAACAAATTGTTTGTAATTTTCTAATACGCTTGTAAAATTTTCATCAGGGAAACCAACCATTTCATAATGGTCAATAAATGAACAAATGAAATCATGTAGGTATTTATCGGCTTCATTGGTTTTATCTTTCTTTTTTAATTTTTCTATAGTTTCTTCTAATCCCTTGAGGGCTGAAATAGACGGTACAGAACACCCAGATCCAATTAGAAAGTTTATATTTGCCGACTGAATGGCCTTTTGAAAGTCTGCAATAAAACCATCTTTGGCGTTTATTTTTTCATCATTAAATTCAAGCGCTATTCTTTTTGCCATGTCTACAAATCCCCCTCCATATTATTCATGCTTTCTTACTCCTAATTTTATCATGATTTTCCTCAAATAACAACACCTCATTAAATTTGATACCTGTCTATCATTTGTATTATTGTATCTTTTGCGGTATTATCATCTTTTAATAACGCTATTGCCATCTCTTGGAATGCATTTGATTTTGTATTCAGATCACAAAGATTTGCTACACCCGAACGTGCTATAATTCCTTTATTGTTAAAAACACGCAGAATTGAAAGATAATCCTGATTTCTTGCTAAATCAGAAAAACTTTGGAGATATTTACGATAAATCTGCGAAAAGTTCTGATTTTGCCAAAATTCATTTAGCTGCATATTCGCTTCATCAAAAGTCTTCATTTGCTTATTGTTACAAAATGAACTTAATTCCCGGTCAATTTGTGACAATGTATGTTCCGTTGCTTGTCTCTCAATCTCTGCTGAAAAGAAAATGATAACATTTTGCTTGACAGTTTCAAAAACCATCTGCCCGTCTTTTTTCATATATTTAGCCACACATTTTACGACTGGTTCTAGCAAAAGGAAGTTTTCA
>BNUR01000194.1 GCA_025997495.1 Spirochaetia bacterium
GTATAGCATAAAGGCGGGGGAAGGGGAAACTGGAGGAGGGGTGTATGAAAAAGTAGACGATTGATAATAATCGAGGGGAAGATGGCCGAATTTCCCTTGGTATATCAGTTATTTTTTTTTATAATTCTAAATTCGACATAATCACTTGCTACTTTCATTATTTGAATAGTATAGCTATCAAATATTATTGATTCACCTTGTATTTTATCCTTAATTTTGCATGTAAGTGGGCCATTATTAAGAATTCCATTTATTCCATAAATACCTGTTTCATCAATTTTGGAAATATTATTAATAGTAATTATACATAAACTGTTTTTAGACAACTTCATAGTTTTGCCTAAAGGTACAGTTACTTCCTGTTCTTCATCATCTTGAGATAAAATTGGTACAGTTGGGGATGTAACAGGATCACTCAAGTAGGTGCTAATCTTATCAATTATTATACTACAATTTACCACAAAAGTTGTTATCAAAACAGTAGCACAAAATATAATTTGTATTTTTTTAAATATTCGTGTTATTAATGTTGGCTCCTTTTCCATATTTTACCTGGTTACCAATCTTTATTTCTCTTTTTTTCTAATAAACGTAAATTAATAAACATTATCGAAAGAAGGATTATACCGTTCATAAAACCAAGTGTATTTAATATATCAAACATTAGCTTTGGCAATCCAGAGCTTAACAGTTTTACAATAAAAGCAGAAATCCCTGAGATTATAAATGAAATAATAATAAATGGGATAAATAAACGTTGTATATGATTTTTTTTCTGTTGATATTTTTTTGTTTCTTCTTCTTCTTGAAATTTTTCTAGTTGCTCATTAATCTTCTCTTTTTCTTGTTCTGAAATACTGATACTTTCTTCTTTTTCTCGTTCAAGAATACTGATACGTTCTTCTTTTTCTTGAACCTGAGCAAGTATCGCATTTTTCTTTTCAATAATTGCATCAATAGGACTATCCAAAAACTCGACAATCTGTTCTGCGGATTCATTATTAATTTTATTTAAACTATTTCGGGTTTCTTTTAGGTTTGCAAGTATCTCATTTGCATCATCTTCACTCAAGTGATTTTCTTTATACTCCTTTTGTAATTCTTCATATTTCTCATTGATTGAAACATGTACTCGATTTGAAAGAATTAGTTTTGCAATGATAACAGCATTAACAGTATTTGGTTTATTACTTCCAAAAGATGCATTGGTTTTAGACCAAATTCTTTCTGTGAGATATTCAACATTCGTGGCAAGTGGTACAGATTCGGGACGCAAAATATCTGAATGTTTTGCAATATTTAACATAGCACGAGTTCCAGTTACAAAAAAATGCCCAGAATTATAAAAGGAATTATTCTGCCCTTTTCTAAGATAATTTATTTTATTTAATACTTTCTGAATATTTTCAAGTTCGTTTTCATTGTATCGGGAAAATTGTTCTTTCAATTTTATGATAGTTTCATTGTCAATAATATTATATTTATAATCCTCTTCTGAATAGGTAGATTCATCATATTCAATAATATCCCGATATTTTAGCCATTGAAAAAATCTTGTCTTCTTTTCTTGCGCATCTGAAGGATATTCGCAAGAAGCCAATATATTAGCCATCGCGGTTTTATTTTGAAATGTCTTTCTTCCTTTTCTTAATAATTCAAATGCAGCATTATAATAACTTTCTACTTCCCTTTTTACAGAACCAAAATATTTAATATTGATTAATTTTTCCTTACGCTTTTTATTGCAATTTTGAATAAGTTCTAACAAATCGTTAGAAAGACTCTTGTATGGTTCACCATTTAATCCTTCTAGTGAAAATAGATTTTCAACATCAAAATATAAAGTCAACGGTTTATCCCATGTTTTATCTTTATTCTCAGACGGCGTATATTCGAAAGCCGTTGTAACCAAGATGCCTTCGTTTATTGTGTTTATTACATCTTTGACACTGCCATCTGAAGAATTTTGTATAATCCAAAGACTTATTAACTTTGTATAATTATGATTTCTTGAATCGTTTTTTAATAAAAAATCATATAATTCTTTAAATACGCTTGTCCTTTCAGAAGCTGTTAAAGTTCGTTTATGTTTTAACTCAATAAATGAGATTAAATTTTCAAAGACAGCTTCAGTGTCTTTTTCCAATCGTTCTTTATTCTCCAAGAATTTTGCATCATATTTCAAATCAGATATAACTGTATATTCGTCGCCTTCTGGTTTAATTGATTCAATTTTTCTTATTGACTCTTTTACCGCAACATCGGGAACACTATAGTTAAAAACTTCTTTAAGATATTTATTAATATCCTGAGATTTAAATTTTATTATTTTTTTATCAAAAAGGATGTATTTTATGAATTCGGCAAGGATATCATATATATCTAAACCTTTATCGACCAATTCACGGTACATAGCAATAGAGGCAATACATTCTTTTTTTGGTTCAGTAATCATCATATTTGGCATCATTATACTCTTTAGTATATTATTATGAAATATATCATTATTTTTGTCAAGTGTATAAATTCATAGACGGATTTTGAATTAAAACCAACCGCAAGGTGTATAAAAAAGTAGACAATTCCACCAAAAGAAACTTTGCGGTATGCTTGTGTTAATGGAAACATCCAAAATTTGCCTTAAAACAACGATGTTCAGCTTTTATTATGCCCCCGACAAACCGGGCTATGCGGAACTTAAAGCCTGTTTAATATCTCCTCAATAACAAGGAAATAAACGCCAACTTGGAGGCTTGCAGCGTATTATGGATTTTCCGTTCGCAGTTTTTCCACAGCAGGCGGTAATCCTCAAGCCAGCCGAAAGAACGCTCAACAATCCAGCGCTTGGGCAAAACCGCAAATTTGTGTAATTCGTTGCGTTTTACTACCTCTACATCCGCCCCAATCAGGGCTTTAACCCCTTCAGAAAATTTTTCCCCCGTGTATCCGCCGTCTGCCAGAACTTTCCGACACATCGATAAATTTGAAACAGCACAGCCGATCATCAACTGCGCGCCGTTACGATCAGTTTTGTCCGCCGTGGTGACAAGCATTGCCTGAGGCAGACCCAGAATATCAACCCCAATATGCAGTTTCACACCGGATATTTTTTTTCCCGCGTCAAAATGAGTAATCCGGCCTCATTCGGCCAGGCAATCCAATAACATCCGGGCAAGGAATCCGGAAACATCCGGCCAGGGAATCCGAAAGCATCCGGCCAGAGAATCCGGACGTATCCGGCCAGAGAATCCGATGGCAACCGGCCACCGGTTCTGAAAACTGGCGGGCATAGGTTCCGGTCATATCCGGCCACCGGTTCCGGAAACATCCGGGCAGCGGTTCCGACATCTCAAGACCAATTCTGTATCATGAGCAAAAGACTCAGGTACAGGAGGACAATATGAGGGATGAGGAACCTATGAAAATCATTGAAATGTATCAGACCGTAGGTCTGCCGGCTTGGGGAGCAAGGCTATTCCCAAAGGGAAATCGCGCAGAGTGTTAACTGCGGCAAGTCCACCGTTGGTGAAGCGCAGAAACGCTGTAGGGTGGTCGGGCTGACCTATGAGGCGGCAGTAAAAATGACCGACGACCAACTTACCCGGTTACTGTATCCCCAGGCAGTGGGGGGGAGACCGGAGAAAGCGGGAATCGACTGGGAGGCTATCCAGAAAAAGCTGGACGGCGGGAAGCGGGTCAACCTTCGGTATGTGTGGGAGTCGTACCGCCAGGATAATCCGGACGGCCTTGGGTACAGTCAGTTTTGCTGCCGTTACAAACAGTGGCGGAATACTACGGGGAAAGATGTAGTGATGGTCCAGGAACGGGAGCCGGGGAAGGAACTGTTCGTGGACTGGGCGGGGGACACTGCGGACCATAGGTCCGATGGAATGTGTGGTGGACAGCGAAACAGGAAAACTGCGCAAGGCGCATTTTTTCATTGCGACCCTCGAGGACTCCGGCTATCCGGTGGTGGAAGCGTTTCCCGATGAAAAACAGGAAAGCTGGCTTACCGCTCACGTACATACCTTCGCTCAATTGGGCGGGCTCCCCCGTGTTATTGTTCCTGACAACTGCAAGACTGCGGTAACCAAGGCGAATTACTACGACCCGGCTATCAATAAGGCGTATCACGATTTAGCGGCCTACTACCAGGTAGCGGTTATCCCGGCCCGGGTGAGAGCACCACGGGATAAGGGGCAAGTTGAAGGCAGCGTCGGCTGGATTGAAACCTGGCTTTTGGAATGGCTGAGGGATCAGCGTTTCGAAAGTTATGGTGAACTCAACGGGGCGATAAAGCGGCGCATGGCCATCCTGGTCAAACGGCCCTTCCAGAAGCGGGCGG
>BNUR01000195.1 GCA_025997495.1 Spirochaetia bacterium
TGAACTTGCCAAAGCTGTCTACCAAATGAAAATACAAGGCGAGTGGCAATGTAGCGAAATCCCAAAAAGGACTCGCGAAATTTTCAAAAAAATAGGCATAGACTGCCTAAAATAAGCGGAGTTAGGGCTTAAACGCCTATACTCACCACCACCTTTTTTTCTCTTCCTTTGCGTACTTTGCGATTGCATTTATTCATTCTTGGCACGGTCCTTGCTATATACCTAGTAACAACTTTTTAGGAGGACAAAAAGGTGCGGAAAAAGTTTATTGTTCTAACGGCACTTTTCCTGTGCATGGGGGTCTCCACGTTTGCACAGGAAAGTATCGAAACCCTGGGATTTTCCCTGGACACGATCTGGTTATTCCTGGGAGCAATCCTGGTATTTATTATGCAGGCAGGATTTGCCCTGGTTGAGACCGGACTTACCCAGGCAAAGAATGCCGTCAACATTACCATGAAAAATGTGATGGACTTCTGCTTTGGGGCCATCGTGTATTGGGCCATCGGCTGGGCTTTTATGTATGGGAAGGATGCGGGCGGGTTTATCGGGACTTCGGAGTTCTTCAATAGCCCTATGGAACTGAGCCTTGATTCAGGTAACTTCTACAAAACGTGGTTTTTCCAGGTAGTCTTTGCGGCGACTGCTGCGACCATTGTTTCCGGCGCCATGGCGGAACGGACCAAGTTTACATCCTACCTGATTTATACCTGTTTTATTTCGGCGTTCATTTATCCCATCTCCGGGCACTGGATCTGGAGCGGAGACGGCTGGCTCGCGGGGCTTGGTTTTCATGACTTTGCCGGTTCCACCGTGGTTCACTCCGTGGGCGGCTGGGCGGCCCTCATTGGCGCCGCAGTGCTGGGGCCCCGGACGGGAAAATATATCAAGGGAGCCGACGGCAAGGTTTCGGTTAAAGCGTTCCCCGGCCATAACATTCCCTACGCGGCGCTTGGGGTCATGCTCCTGTTTTTTGGCTGGTTTGGTTTTAACGGCGCTTCAACCGGTATAGCCACCGTGGGTGATGGCGGCATCTGGAGCGGCCTGAATATTGCCCGGGTCTGTGTCACCACCCTTCTGGCGGCGTCCGCAGGGGCTATCGGCGCGCTGTGCTTCTCCTGGGCCTGGTTCAAGAAACCTGATTGCTCCATGACCTTGAACGGACTTCTTGCGGGCCTGGTGGGTATTACCGCCCCCTGCGCCGTGGTAAGTCCCGGGGCAGCCATTGTCATCGGCCTTATCGCCGGTGTGCTCGTCGTTCTCGCGGTTGAGTTCATCGATAAGGTTCTGCGGATTGACGACCCGGTGGGCGCATCTTCGGTACACCTATGCTGCGGTATCTTTGGCACCCTGGCGGTTGGCATCTGGGGCAATGTGGAGGGTGTTGCGGTGGGAGTTCTCCACGGCGGCGGGTTCGCCCAGCTTGGTATCCAGGCTATCGGCGTCGTGTCTGTAGGCGCATGGGCGGCACTTACCAGCTTCATCCTGTTCACCCTGATCAAAGTAACGGTGGGGCTGCGGGTCAGCGTCAGGGAAGAAGCCATAGGGCTTGATCGCAGTGAGCACAAATCTGAAGCGTACACGGGCTTCCAGATTTTCAGTAACATGTAAGGAGGCGGAAAATGAAACTGATTATCGCGTATATACAGCCCCATGTGCTGAACGATGTTAAGCAGGAACTGTACAAGGCCGAGGTTTACAAAATGTCCGTAACCAACGCCATGGGCTGCGGCCAGCAGAAGGGCTACACCGAACAGTATCGCGGTGTTGAAATTGAGGTAAATCTATTGAAGAAGGTGCGCATTGAAATTGCGGTGAACGATAGCTTTGTGAAGCCCACGGTGGACGCTATCGTCCGGGGCGCCCGTACCGGGGAAATTGGGGATGGGAAGATTTTCATACTCCCCGTGGAAGAGTGCATCCGCATACGGACCGGGGAGACCGGGTCTGCGGCGATTGGGTGAGGTAGAATAGTGGAAGGAGCGGTACGGCGGCGGGCTTTAACCCGGGCTGTACCGCTTTTTTATTGTAATGCTATCTTTATACCTAAAAATACTTCTTAAAAATCATCCCGCCGTCTGCGCGCGGATAGTCGTAGTCAAAATAAATTTTTAACATACCTTTGCTGTTAATAGCATGTGAACGCAAGTCATCATATACCTCTATTTCGTGCATGTGGAATATATCATTATAAACATAGAGTACATTGACAGGACTACCCGGTGAATACAGGGACAGATCCGGAAAGCCATAGTAAGCTGCATTTTGGGGCGCATTGTCAAGCATTGCCGCCTTTCGGTCAGGATGCGCCGCAGCATCGGCGGCAATATAAGCGCGGGCTTCCTTATAGGCTTCTGTTCCTCCGCTTGGTATATCAGGAATTATTCCGTTAAGTCCAACAATAAACATATACACCACAAAGGGCACTGCAAATTTAAGTTTTTGTTGACTTCCGATACAGGAAACCATAACCGCTGCCAGGGCAAAACAAAAAGGCGCATTTATCGGCCATAAATAACGGAAAGTTATCATTGGTTTGAAAAAAGAAATGAGATAAGACAAGGTGAAAATTAATGACGGCACAAGCAATAAGTATGCAACAAAACAATTTTGACCGTCTTTAATAATTTTTGATTCGGTGTTTTTCTTTACTATATCTTTTCTGAATACAAAAAAGGCGGCCGTAAATATTACTATCACTAATAACAAAAAAGTGTGACCTTTTTTTGGAGCGAATTCCCTTGTAAAGTCATAGCCTTTCTCAAGGAGCATATAAAGAAAAAATGGTAAGAACGAAAGGGCTATTAAAATATTGCCTGAAACAAACAATACTGTTTTTTTCAGGTTTAAGTTGTGATTATACAGCATCCATATAATAAAAAACACAAAGTTTGCCATTACCAGTAGTATTCCGTAATAATGTGTATTCACAATGCATACCGACAGTAAAACATAAGGGACTATATTCTTAAACAATGGCTTCTTAAGAAAATTGAGGAATGCAAATGAAATAAGCGGAACCAGGAACATCTTAAGAATGTAGCTGCGCATTTCCTGTGAATAGCCGATTGCAAACCCGCTGAACGCAGCAAACAGAGCCGCATAAATGGCGGTTTTTCTTCCCGAAAACGGTTTAACAAACACATATAGCGACCATATTGCCAATGTTCCAAGCACGACAGAAAGCATGGTACCGGACGCTTCAGACCAACCGAAGATTTTAAACCAATACCGGAGCAGCATAAAATAAAAAGGCGGATTCCCCGTATCCGAAAAAGTACTGATTAACGGCAGATTTGGATTTCCTGTTCTTACGGCAGAATATATCTCGTCCGTCCAGCCGGAATGCCGGACATATCCATTCCACCGCAATACAAAACCGGTAAAAACAATCAAGGTAAGCAAAATAATTCCGCCAGCCTTTTTATGCCGAATTGCAACGCTATACAGGTTTTTTATTTGTGCCCTGTACAAAAACATCAATAAAATAAGACAAAGCCATGCCGGCGCAAATCGGGCAGGATACAGGAAAAATGCCGTTAATGCTTTAATGCCTAAATTAATATCCCCGTAATAGTTGCTCCAGTTCTTATATATAAGAGATCTCTCATAAAAAATACCGGGTATATAATACAACATATACCCATTACTGCTTTTTTGACGGAACTTCTGAACATCATCATGTGAAAAATAAAACAATTTATTGCCGATAAACATGGCTATATGGTCAATCGCTGCAAGCGCTTCTACGGCTTCCGTTTCGGGAAATTGAATTGCGGGGTTCCAAAAAGGGCGCGTCAGCGGCACGCTTATATGCATAACAGTATTTTTTGTTTCGGTGTCTCCTATCGTTGTCGGCGACATCCAGTAAGAACAGGGATTAGGCGATGTCTCTACCGCCAGGGCAACGTTTTTCGCATAATCCCTGTCTATTTCAACATTTACGGAACTTTTTGCATAGTATTCACCCATGATATCACGATTCCTCATGGTCAGATATAAAAACGATACAAGCCCTGCCAAAACACAGGTTATGAAAAATATGATTTTCATTTTATGTTTCGTGAACCAATTACCACATCGTGGTTTTGAATTTCCGTAAGCATCAGGGGAATGTATTTTGGGTCGTGCGAAAAATCCGCGTCCATTTCGAGAAACGCGTCATAACCGCGGGACAAACCCCAGTCAAAGGCGGCAAGATACGCCTGGGCCAAGCCCTGTTTTTCGGGCCGGTTTAATAGATGTAACCTTCCGGGATAACCGGGAATAAGCTGTTCTACAAATTTTGCGGTTCCGTCGGGGG
>BNUR01000196.1 GCA_025997495.1 Spirochaetia bacterium
CTCTTTAAAAACTTATATTTTCCCCAAGGAAAACGCTAATACAATTACACACAGCATCGGTAATGACAGGAATGCGGAAAATAGGAGCCTGCGTAGTATTCGGTTTTGTCTTTTTTCTTCGACAAATGATACGGCAAGCGCCCCTCCGGTTGACAACGGCGAAATACCCGTGCAGAGTGCGCCTATCGGCACAAAAGCCATCGCTAGGGCCAGATCAAATTGTACGACCGATGACAGCGAAATCGCCAGAGACACAAACAGCGGAGTCACCACATTTACCCCATCACAGAATAAGGACAATACGCCGCTGCCAATAACAAAGAGAAAGATTATCAGCACAGAAGGCATATCCGTAACCCCTATACGCCGCAGCGCATCGCCGGTCATTTCCACAAAACCTGCCTTGGTTAAAACGCTCATGAGGCAGGACATGCCGCCCACAAGGATAAGCACATTCCAGGGTACGCCGGTTTTCAGCATTTCCCGTTCATTACCGATCTTAGCTATTACACAGGCGAGGATGCCTATCACATACAGTACCGTAATATCAATGCCCTTCAAAAAACCCGTGATTGGATTCGCATATAGTCTGTCCACGATCTGCGGCAGGAACATAAAGGATACGATCACCAGAATAATTATGAGTACCCTTTTTTGATTCCTGTCCGCCTTGCCGGGCTTTTCAGCTTCCGCAATAACCGGCGCCGGTTTATAGAGTCCAAGAATAAAATAAAAAGCTGCCATAAGGATAAAGGAAGTAAGCGCCGCATACTTGAATATCTGCAGGCTGTAAAACGGCGCATCTAATCCCGCCTCTATTATTATTCCCGCCACCAGTATGCCGAGATACCCGGTGGGCGATAACATTCCTCCAATCCCCGCGATAATACTCAAAACGCCCACATAGGTCTCGTCAATACCGATTTTTCGGCTATACCCCGTAAAAATTGGATAGAGCAGCATACTCGTCCCGACAGGCGGTATACCTATCGCGGCGAGGATAAAACAGAGCAAAGCGAATGCAATCGGTACTACCCGCGGCGTCTTCCTGGTGAGCCAAATTGTCTGGTTCGCTATATACGAAACAGCCCCGGCTCCCGTAGCAAAGCTGTAAAACAGCGTCACGATGACAAGCTGCACAAATATTGTTGTCGGCCAAAATTGCAAAACAGAACCAAAGCTTAATCCCAGCGCGTACCGCCCTATGAGCAGGGCGAAAAGAAGCGCCGGAATCCCGATATTTATTTTAAACCTTAGCCCTAATACTATTGATGCAACGATAGCCGCAAAAACCAGGAAGACATACATTCCTAATTCATCCCTATTCGTGATTCTTTGTTGAACAATCCCTCACGGACAAGCTCCAGGATAAAGAATATCCCGTATGCAATAGCCGCAATGGTCAGCCCCGAAGTACCGTTAACTGTGTTGCCAAGCCCCCTGGTTATGCCGTTGATAACGACAGGCGAAAAGGTAATACCCAGGCTGGTCATCATCATCGCAATTGAAATGGTCAGGGCGGTTGCGGTTTTCGGCACCGCTTCCGTTACATAGTATAAAGCGGAAGCTTGTTGCAAACCTGCCCCTACGCCATAGATGATTCCGCCTAACACGATAATTGAAATACTTGGCGCAAAGGTGAGGACGGTAAACGCAGTGGACAGTACTATTGTTGCGACCATCAGGGTGTATTTTTTGAATAATTTCAGGATATAGCCGTAAAGGAAACCAATCGCAACCGTCGAAACCGGATTCCATGCGGTGGCCATACCGATTACCGATGCGTTGCCAAGTCCTTTTGTTGTTACCGACATGCCGATGTTCGTGTAGAACGCAAAATTACACGCCCCCAGGAAGAAAAACAGAATAAAGAGATATACCGTGCTTGGATTGAAAATGGTCTTAAGACCTGAAAGGCCGACGCCCTTTCCTAAAAGTCTGTCGTCCGTTTTGCCCTTTGGCAGGAATATCACTACGAGTACAATGAGCAGAAGGGTGATCAGATATACATAGTACGCCTTATACCATGCGATAGTTGACAAACGGCCCGTTAAAATTGTCAGCCCCATGATGCCGAGACTGCTGGCAACCTGTTTTAGACCCATAGCAGCGCCGCGGGCCGTACCCTCGAAATTTTCAGCTAAAATAGCCGTGGAGCAGGAAATCATGAAGCCCTGCCCAATTCCGATAAAGCCGCTGCTGATAAAGAGGGTGTATATGCTCTCATGATAAAAAAGCGGCAGCATACCGCCGATGAACTCCGCCCCGAGGGCAAACAAAACAAGGCGCTTCTTTGTTATGTATGATGCCAGGATTCCCGCGAGCAGGGATATGGGTATGCTCATAATGGACGGGAAGGTAAGTACCATTTGAACGGTTGTAGCCGATGCTTCCGGGAATCTCGCCTGAATATCGGAAAGGACCGATGAAAACGAGTTGAATGCAGATTGAAAAACCACAAACAACATTACGGGGATCATAATTTTCCAGTTAATTTCCCTAAACGGACTTGCCATAGCAATTTCCTCCTAAAACCTATATAATGAGCAAATGATATATGAGAATTTGAGCCAGGGGGAAACAGAACATTTTTTTATAGATAAAACAAATAGTTGTAGCTCTTTTATACTGAATAGGGTAAAATGAACAGGAGGCGAATATGACGATAAATCACCGGCAATTTGTCAATTTTTTGGGGCTTTGCGAAGAAAAGAGTTTTTCAAAGGCAGCGGAAAAATTGAATATTTCACAGCAAGGCCTGGGGAAGTCTATTAAACAAATAGAAGATGAATTGGATATCGTGCTCTTTTCCCGTTCTCCCCGGGGCATTGAGCTTACCGAAGCGGGCTGTGTTTTGCAATCCAGTCTGCGCCCATACATGAACTCCTACGAACATGTTCTGGACGAAATAAAACAACTCAAGACACGTACAAGCCAGAATATATCCTTAGGTCTGCCTTCAACGTTCAACGATCTTGAACTACCGGAAGATTTTTTCCCCAATTTTATCAAATCAAACACCGGGGTAAATTTAAAAATAGTCAATTATTTTGATGAGATAACAGAAAAAACTATGCTGGAACACAAACTGCACCTTGGTTTTTTTTGCATACCCTATGATACGCAGCAGTTTTATTCAGTTTTTAATCATAAAGCAAAGCTCAAGCTGATTTCCGGAAAAACCCATCGCTTTGCAAAAAAAAGTTCAATCAAATTAAGTGAGTTGAAGGATGAAAATGTTATCTGCCTGACAACCAGCCTATCTCCGCTTAGTGTCATGTTTGAATTGTGCAGACAAAACGGCGCTAAGATGGATACGGTTTTGAGTCCCGGTGACGTGAATCTCCACCACATATTGTGCAATACAGGACGGTATGTCGCGTTTGGCGCAAGCCACCACACCGTTACTGCCGATCTTGTTACAATAGATATAGAAGACATCGAACTCTATTGGGAGTATAATCTTGTGGTCAACAAGTTTATTTTTCTGACCGGTGCCGAAGAAAAGTTTATCGCCTATGCAAAGAAAAAACTACAGGGACATAGGAATATTTAAACCAGAGGAGATAGCGGACCGTAGGGCCGAAGCCTTATGAAAACAGTAGACGAATACATGAACGATCCCCGGATACTCAACGATCCCGACATGGCGGGAGCATTGGAGCCTATAAAGGAAATCCACGCCATCCGGCTGCGGACACAGGACGCAACGGCGGCAATGACTACGGCGGAAAGGGTGGACTATCTCAATAAGAAAGCAGAAGCGTTCCTTGCCCCCCTGGGGCAGACCCTCTGCTATGATTTAATAGGACAAGGCAAACTCCAGCCAAGGGAAATGAAACGGCATAAAGAGGAAGAAGACTACTAGACCTAATCATTAGTTTCTTATAGGATTAATTAAAATTATATCCCAAAAGGAGCAATTAATGGCAAAAATTAACATCGAAAATTCGGAAATAGCAGTAATCAGGATGAAAGATGAAGATTTCATTTCCCTTACCGATATAGCGCATAGCCAAATGGGAGAACATATCATCATTAAGTGGCTTAGCTTGAAAAGTACGATTGAATATATAGGAGAATGGGAAGCCCTCTATAACCCGGATTTTAATTATACCGAATTCGGTACAATTAGACCTGAATCCGTACACTAATTCAGCTAACTCCATATAAGACAAGGAATTATGTTAAAACTACAACCACCCAATGGGTGAAAAAATAAAGACATATCCGTTCTCTTATGATATACTGTTCTAACCACC
>BNUR01000197.1 GCA_025997495.1 Spirochaetia bacterium
TTCATGGTCTGCTTTCCTCGTCTTTCTCTATACCGATGGCGGACTTGTCGATTCAGGGTAAATTTAGAATTGCTGGCCCTCGCCGTTAACCCCTTGTTTTTTTTATTCCCTTCTGTACAATGGCATTACTACCCATGACACCGTTCAATCTGGCAAAACTGGTTTCCCTTAAGGATTTTATCCCCCGGACATTTGAACTTTTTTCCAAACAGGGCTACTCCCGGCAGTCATTCGGCAAGGACTGTATCTCCGGGGTTACCGTGGGTATCGTGGCCCTGCCTTTGGCCATGGCCTTCAGCATTGCCGCCGGGGGTACCCCTGCCCAGGGGCTGTATACCGCCATCGCCGCGGGGTTCTTTATCAGCCTCCTTGGGGGGAGTAAGTTCCAGATTGGCGGGCCCACCGGGGCCTTTGTGGTGATCATCTACGGGGTAATCGCCCGGCACGGCATGGGGGGGCTCATCATCGCCACCACCATGGCGGGGATCATCCTGATACTCATGGGGGTTTCCGGCCTGGGGCGGCTGATAAAGTACATCCCCTACCCGGTTACCACGGGGTTCACCACCGGCATCGGGGTGTTAATTTTTTGCCAGCAGATAAAGGACTTTTTTGGTTTACCGATTGCAAAAACGTCCCCGGAATTTTTTACGGCATGGGGCCAGTATATAGAAGCATTTCCCAGAGCCCAACCCATAACCATAAGTATCGGTATCCTAAGCTTAGTGGTCATGCTCTTCGTGCGGAAGATGTACCCCCGAATCCCCGCCGCAGTGGTCGGGGTTATCGTTGCAACCCTGGCCTGCTATTTTGGCGGCCTGCCAACGGAAACCATCGGCAGCCGCTTTGGGGGTATACCCCAGGGCCTCCCCGTACCGGTGATGCCCGCCCTCAGTTGGGCGCTGATCCGGGACCTCTTGCCGGATACCTTTACCATCGCCCTGCTGGCGGCCATCGAATCCCTGCTTTCGGCGGTGGTGGCGGATACCATGACCGGGGATCGGCATAACGCCAACATGGAACTGGTGGCTCAGGGAGTAGGCAACCTCGCCGCCGCCTTCATGGGGGGCATTCCCGCCACCGGAGCCATCGCCCGAACCGCCACGAACATCAAATCCGGCGCGGTAAGCCCTGTTTCGGGGATAATCCACTCGGTAACCCTGGTACTCTTCATCCTTTTCCTGGCCCCTGCCGCCTCCGTTATCCCCCTGGCCTGCCTTTCGGCGGTGCTCATGGTGATGGCCTGGGACATGAGTAACTTTGCCCGGTTCACCCGCATCGTCCGCCGGGCGCCAAAGAGCGATACCATCGTACTCCTCACCACCTTCATCCTCACTATCGCGACGGATCTGACCTTTGCCGTTGAAGTGGGGATGATTATGGCGGTGGTTCTCTTCCTCAAGCGGATTATCGAAGTAACGGAGATACGGAGCGGCAAAAAAATCGGCGACCTTGAGATAGGGCTGGGGGGCTCCCCCAGGGACGACAACCGAACCACACTGCCGCCGCATCCCCGGGATGTTGAAATATACGAAATTACCGGGCCCTTCTTCTTTGGGGTGGCGGATATGCTCCAGAATATCCTGCGGAAGGTGGCAAAGAAGCCCAGCGCCTTTATCCTGCGTATGCGGGATGTCCCCGCCGTAGACTCCACGGGGATCACCGCCCTGGAATCCTTCCTGGCCCAGTGCCGGCAGGGCAAGATCAAGCTTATCATCAGCGAAGTCCGGGAACAGCCCCGGCACGCCCTGGAAAAGGCGGGGTTCATCACCGAGATCGGGGCGGGAAATGTGGCGGCTACCCTGGAAGAGGCAATACAACTAACCAAGCCCATCGACTTCTTTGTCCCGAATTTTTAGGTCTGTAAACGCTGGTTAGTGGCGGGGCGTCCCCGGGGGAACTCGCCGGCCATGACGCGCTTTAACAAAGTGATACTCCGCTCAAGCCACTGGATATCCGCCAGTTCCCGGTAGATGGTCAATTCCATGGCAAGGTAGTCCCCCCGGTCGGCGCGGCTAAGCAGGGTGGGATCGATTTCATCGTAGCTTTTTTCAAGCCGCTTGGCGTAACGTTCCTGTCGGACTTTAAGCTGGGATTCCAGTTGGACGAGAAGATTGGCGTCACTCATGCTGTCGGAAAAGTAGAGCCGTAGTTTGAACACATCCTTGGTATTCACTTCCGGCGGTTCGTCCCGGGTGAGCCAACATAAAAACTCATCATGCCCCGCATCGGTGAGGGTATAGAGTTTCTTCTCCAGCTTTCCCTGGGATACCACATCAAAAACCACCAGATCTTCTTCCACCAGCTTTTTTAGTTCCGGATAAATCTGGCTATGGGTGGCATTCCAGTAGCGCAGAAGCCCATGGCCGAATTCTTTGCTGAGATCATACCCGGTCATCGGTCCGCGGCAGAGCAGGCCCAGGATTGCGTATTTTAAAGTGCGTACTTCATTTCTCATCGGTATCTCATGTATTTATTGACATATCACTATAGACATAGTATACTACACCAAACTGTCAGGGGGTTCAAGTGGGAAGGATTAGGGACTCTTTATTTAAGCTGGAAGACGAGAAAGTTTTAGCGGAAGTACAGAAGACCCTGGACGCCGGCATTCCCCCTGAAACAGTTTTGGAAGAATGTAAAACCGCCATGGTCGAGTTCAGCGAAGCCTTTTTACAGGGAAAAATGTTCGTTTCGGATTTGCTCATATCCGGAGTGATTTTCGAAGACATCAATAATTTGGTGATGCCAAAAATTAAGGCCGCCGCTGCGGGCAGAAACGCGGGCAAGGTGGTCATCGGCACCGTCAAGAGCGACATCCATAACATCGGGAAGATCATGGTCTCGAACCTTTTGGCCGCCTCGGGTTTCGAGGTGATTGATGTGGGGGTGGATGTGCCGCCGGAAAATTTCGTGGCGGCGGTACGGGACAGCAATGCCCGGGTACTCGCCCTGTCCTGCATCCTGGCGACCTGCTATGATTCCATCAGAGACACCGTGGACGCGCTGAAAAAGGCGGGGCTTAGGGACCGGGTGGAGGTAATCATCGGCGGCGGCTGGGTGGACGAGCATGTGGTCAAATACTCAGGGGCGGATGCCTTTGGGGCCAATCCCCAGCAGTGTATCCGGTTTTGCGAAGAAGCCTACGCCCGTTAGTGCGGCGGATCAAATCATAAATCCCTTCCATATAATGGGTCTAAAAAAGTAACCAAATGAAGTGAAATTTCGAAAGATTTTCCTTGATATGTCAATATTGACATGTTATGATGTACATATCATTGAGATGGAGGTTCATTATGGGTGTGATTAGGGATTCGTTGTCCAACCTGGATGATGAAAAGGCTTTGGCGGAGGTCAAAAAGGCTCTGGACGCCAATACGGCGCCCGCCAAAATTCTGGAAGAGTGCCAGGAGGCCATGGTAGCCATCGGCGACGCTTTTTCGGCGGGGACGATGTTCGTTTCGGACTTGATGATGGCGGGCGCCATCTTCGAGGATATCAGCAAGCTGGTGCTGCCCAAAATAAAAGCGGCGGGAACCGGGAAGAGCGGCGGCAAGGTGGTACTTGGCACGGTCAAAAATGATATTCACAACATCGGCAAGGATATTGTGGCCAATATGCTGACCGCTTCAGGTTTTGAAGTTATTGATGTGGGGGTGGATGTGCCGGCGGAAAACTTTGTCAAAGCGGTGAAGGACAATAATGCTAAGGTTGTAGCTTTGTCCTGCCTACTGGTTACCTGCTATGATTCCATAAAGGACACGGTGGAAGCGCTGAAAAAAGCGGGCCTCCGGGACAAGGTGAAGGTTATCATCGGCGGCGGTCCAGTGGATCAGCACGTGGTGGAATATGCGGGAACAGATGCATTCGGCTCAGATCCCCAGGAATGTATCCATTTTTGCGAGGAGGCGTATGCAAAATGAAGTATAATGACGCATATAATCAACGGTACGAAAAGATCAAAGATACTATTGCTTTGAAGAACAAACATGTGACCACTTCTTTTATGGCAACAGCAACCGCCGGTGTCAATGAGGGGCTCACGGTCGCCGAATACATGGACAATCCGGAAACAAGCTTGAAAGCCTTTGATAAGTATATTAATCGTCTTTTGGAATACGGTCCCATTGATTCGCAGCAATTCTAAATTTGCCTGATTTATGATAAAATCGGGGGTATGGGTGGGGAAACATTTGAGCGGCTAATGAGGAATCTAGACAAAGCGGCGGAGAAGATACCCGACAACCGGCATGGGCCGAA
>BNUR01000198.1 GCA_025997495.1 Spirochaetia bacterium
CGGTACGGTCTTTCCGGGGGAAAAGGCGGACATCCAGGGGCGCGGCAAATACTTCGCAGGGTTTTCCCAAGAGGAAGTTGCTGAATTGGCGGTTAAGTTCCCCGCTGAACCGCTGGTGGATTACCGAGGGGGAGGCCATCATATAGGCCACCCCGTCCATGAGTTCGTACCGTTTGTCCGTTTCCCATGCAAGGTAATCGGCGTAGGTATAATGGGTTGTTAATCCGGATACGCAAACGGTACAGGTTCATGTTCTGGAAAACGGCCATTTTGTATCCACCATATACAAAAAGGACGGCGCTATCCCTGTTTCAATTCTGCCGGGGTTAGAGGTTGACCTCAAATCCATCTGGGAAGGAAATTTTGTTTAATGATATTTCTGAAAATTTCCCTTGAATATCCCCGCCGCCTATGGTATCTTATACATAATTCATTTTGAGAGGTGTACTATGGCGTATAAGATCAGTGAAGAATGTGTGAACTGCGGTTCATGCGAGGATGAGTGTCCCGAGAAAGCTATCATCGAAAAGGATAACTTTCGCTGGATCGATCCTGCAAAGTGCAAGGATTGCGGCAGTTGTGCCGATGCTTGCCCAACCGAAGCAATTGCACAAGCGTAAGCGGCAGGCCGCTTACAACCGGTAGGTTATCGGTAAAAGGCAAGGGGAAACCCTTGCCTTTTTTTAGGCTCATAGTGATGTATAACTTCTTCTTTGCGGTTTTCCTCCTCTTTTTCCTCACCGTCCCGTTACTTCCGGCCCAGGAAGCGGCCTCCTTTCCGGTAATTTCCCGGCTGGATATGACGGATACGGCTTTTAAACAGTACTCCGAGGATGTGGCGGAGGCCCGGCGGCGGATCAAAAACCGGGAACGTACCGGGGAAACAGCGGAGGACTTGGCGGGGGCGCTCACGGTATACGCCTATAAGCCCGGTAACCGGGAAGATGCATCGTCCTCCCTGGACGCTTTTTTTTTGGCGGCCCGTACAAATATCCCCTATGAGACCCTGGCTACCCTGAATCGGCTGGCCCACCCGGACAGCTTTACCGCCTCGGCCTCCCTGCTCCTCCCCTCCATGCCCGGTATTTTCATCCCCGAAACCCCCGAAACGGATCTGGAACTGCTGATTTGGTCCGGAACCGCTCAGGAGGGAATCCCCATCACCCTGAACCGGGACGGGGTTCGTGAGCGATTCCTCTTTATCCCCGGGGCCGGGTTTTCCCCCACCGAGCGGGCCTTTTTCCTGCAAACCGGTTTCCGCTACCCCCTGCGGAACTATCGGCTGAGCAGCCCCTTCGGCCCCCGGGTAAACCCCGTTACGGGAAACTTCCGTATCCACCAGGGGCTGGATTTGGCGGCCCCCGCCGGGAGCGAGGTGTATGCCGTCCGGGACGGGGAGGTGATCGATATGGGGGCGGATCCGGTCTACGGTAACTATGTCATCATTGAGCATGGGGGAAACTGGAGAAGCCTCTATGGGCACCTTTCAAAATTTGAAACGGCCTTGCGAAGCCGGGTTCGATCCGGTAGTCTTATAGGGAGGGTCGGTTCAACCGGCCAGTCAACGGGCCCGCATCTGCATTTTGAGTTACGGCAAAATGGGAGAGCGCAGGATCCGGGGAGACTGCTATTTTCAAAATGATAAGCCCCCTGTGGCGGACGCTTCCATACCTTTTCCTTTTCATGTTTATCCTTCCGGGTAGTAACCCGGGAGCTGAGCCGCTGAGGGTGGCAAACGCCGGAAATCTTCTGGCGTCCCTGGCCTTGCCCGGGGGTGATTCCATCACTCTTTCCTATACCGGTTCGGCGGTGATTAGCCTGGGGGAGGATATCCGGTTTTTCCGGGGGATAGAGTTGGAGTTTACCCTTCCCCAGACCTACCTCCCCCACCGGGGAAGCCTTGCCATGGTACTGTACGGGGATCTGGATCGGATACCGGAACCCGGGGTGGCGGATCTTTCCGCCCGGCAGCTCTGCATCGAACCAATCCCGAATAAACTCCAAGTCATTTATCAGATACCCATCCGATCAAACAGTGGTTTACGGCCCAGCCCCTACGTTTCCTTCCCCGCGGGGATAGTAGTCCCCGAATCCTTTCCCCTTCTGTTCCGGGTGATGCCGGTGGTTAAGGGCCTGAGTGAAGAAATCGAAAGCATGCGCTTCCAACTCAGTGTCAAACCCCTATTCAGCGATGAGGGGGCGATCCGGATCAGCCTGCGGTACCCGGAACAACTTTCCGGGCGGCCCGTTACGGTACTCATCGACGATGAGGTGGTGGAACGGCTCCAGGAAGAAAAGCTTTTAAAGGAAGGGGAACACCGGCTGGTGATAATCTCCAACGACTACCGGAACGAAAACCGCCGCTTCCTCATAGAACGGGGCAAGACCCTGGATCTGGTCATTACCCTCCAGGACACCACCCCCCTTGTACTCTTTGAGGCCCCGGAAAGCGCGGCGATCTTCTTTGACAACAAACCGGTGGAAGGCGGCGCCCAGCCCCTGGCGGTGGAAGCGGGGCTCCACGAGGTGCGCTTCCAGATGAGTGATTATTCGGTGATAAAGCCCCTGACCATCCTACGGGGGAAAACCTACCGGATTGCCCTGGAGGTGGATATTTCTGTTTCCGAAAGCGAGTGATTTTTTGCTTTTCATGTTAAGTTCCGATGAAAAATGTCGATATTATATATGTCGGGCATATAGTTCCCCTCCCAAATCACTATATGTCCGATTGCCTCAAGGGCAGGGCCGGCGGTTACCGCCGGTCTTTTTTTGTCTAAACAGGCCGAACAAACGCCCCTCCCTGAAAAACGCAAATTTGCCCTAGATTTCACCCATGGCTAAAAAAACGTGAAACTATAAATTCGGGTTAATCGTAGCACTGGTAGAATTCAGCGCCGTCGGGGATCTGCTTTGCCAGACTTGGGATATAACAAATTCTATACCGGTAATAGTCGGTAGTACTTAAGGCATTAGAACCGATTTGAACTCCGGAAACTTTAGCCCCGGATTCTGATTCCCGGTCAATAACAATAAAATAGTTATACCCTAAATAGGAACTATCGTTACTTGCCTGTAATAAACATTCAACTTCAGTACGGTAAAAGTCCGTCTTGTAGTAAACAACTTGGGATACCACACCGTCGGACTTTACCATCTTTGTGTACGCGATCGGCGCGGAACGACAGCCTGCCAGCATAAAACATACAACAATTGACAGAACAATTTGTTTCATGCCGGCCTCCTTATCGTATCAGGCACCGCCTCTACCAGGAATCTACCATATCGTCGGGATCCCGGCTCTCTTCCGCAAAAAGATCCGTTACCGCCCGGACATCGTCCAGGTAGAGATAGTAGCTCCCAAAGGCTTCCTCGGGATCCACCTTAACCTTGAATCCTACCACCTTAATCCCCATCTGGTTGTTGTAGTGGTAATTCCGCTGAATAATGCCATTCCGGCCGTCCGGCGCCTGGGAGGGAATGGCAACGGTCAGTTGCTTCCAGCCCTGGAAATTGAGTTTTCCCACATAGAGTTCAAAGGGCCTGCCAAAAAAGTCCTGTATCTGAATGTACAGTTCATGGTTAAAGTTCCGGCCCGCAGCCCAGATGGAAATTGTCTTGGTAATGCCCTCAATGGGGATGGGGCGCATGGGGTACATGATAAAGCTGCTGTGGCCCCGGCGGAGATAATCGACCCGGGTACCCAGAACGTAGCGGTCGGGGATATTCATGCCCTCTTCTTCCGGAATGACCTTCTTTGCCGCAGGGCTTCCTTCAAAAAGGCGGGTGGTGGTATAACCCTCGTCCGGAGACATATGGGAACGCCAGAAACCGTCCTGCTCGAATCTTTCGACGGATATTTCCTTTAATTTCTGCTGGGCGGAGTCTATCCCAATCCGTTCGGCATTGTCGCCGCCGACTTCTACTTGAGCAAAGGCAAAACCCACCAAAGATAGCATCAAAGCTATAATTACATATCGTTTCATTCAATTGCTCCTTATTGTTGGCCTTGGCCGTTCCAGAGTTCCTGGATCCGCTCAGGCGAAGCCAGCTCGATTCCATCAAAGGGGGTTTCAAAGGTATCCGTAAGAATTTTGAGGTGGTCAAAATAAATACGGAAATCACCCACCGGTTCCGTGGGAGGGGTCCAGACCCGGAATTTGACAAAGCTCAAGGCCGCCAGCTTAGGAAGCACCCGCCTGGACTGGGGGATGTTGGCAGGAATTTTAACCTGCAAATCCCTCCAGCCCTGATAATTGAGAT
>BNUR01000199.1 GCA_025997495.1 Spirochaetia bacterium
GCTTTCACAATTACCCTCACTCCGTCGCTGTCGCCGCTTCCGCTGGTGAATCTCGGCTGCGGGAGGGCGATGATATTCCATGAATCCTCGGTGTGAACCAGGAGGTCCACCGGAACATCCCGCCCATTCACCTTGACTTTATCTGGAACGATACGGTGAAGGCCAAGGGTATCGGGGAACTGCCCTTTAGCTGTATCCCCGCGGCATACGTGCAGGCGGTGTCCCAGGCCATGGATTATCCCTTTGAAAAAATCCCCCTCACCGCCCGTGATGTGTGGGAAGCGGAGAAACGTAACCGTGATTTGCGGGAAGTTCATAAACCGGAGGCAGCGAATTGACCCTGGGCTTTATCCTGAACGGCGAAGATGTGGTGGTAAAAGCCGAGGCGGACCGCCGGCTCATCGACATTTTACGGAACCATTTCAAGCTCCTGGGGGCCAAAGCGGGCTGCCTCAGCGGGGTGTGCGGCGGGTGTTCGGTGATCTTCAACGGCAAGGTGGTTCCCTCCTGCCTCATCCCCGCCTTCCGTATCCGGGGCAGCGAAATAATCACCATAGAAGGCTTTTCCCAAACCGATGAGTACCAGGATATCCGGGATGGCTTTGCCCAATCGGGGGTGGAAAACTGCGGATACTGTGACGCCGGAAAGATCCTCATCGTAGAAACCCTGCTGGGCAGGACCCTCCGGCCCACCCGTGACGAAATCCTCCTTGCCTTCAGAGGCATAAAGTGCCGCTGTACCGAACCGGAAAGCCTCATAGCCGGTGTATTGGCCACTTCGGATATTAGACAGCGGAGGTTATATGGCCGATCAGCATAACCAGGTATTTTTCCCCTCCACCATGCCGGAGCTGTTTTCCGCCTGGAATCGCTTCCCCGATGCCGTCCCCTTTGCGGGGGGCGTGGAATTGCTGCGGAACCAGGGGAAACACGTCCTTACCCTCCCCCAGAACATTCTTTCCCTGGAAGGGCTGGATGAACTCCACCGCGTTACCCGTACGGAGCGGTACCTGGAAACCGGCGCCATGGTGAAGATCAGCGAAATCATCCGCCTGGGGAAGATCGTTCCGGAGGCTCTTACCCAAAGCCTGTCAAACATCGCCAACCTGGGGCTGCGGAACCTCATCACCATTGGGGGCAATATCTGCAACCCCGTTTGCCGGCTGGACGCCGCCGCCCCCCTGATTGCCCTGGATGCCCGGTACGAACTGCGGACCGCCTACGAAACACGCTGGGTCTCCGCCTCCCGGTTTTCCGCACTGCCCGGCCCCTTGGCATTGAGGCCCCAGGAACTGCTCACCCGGATCCGCATCCCCCTGGAGGAATGGCAGTATTCGCTCTACAGGAAATTTGAGGAATCCGGCGGGGGGGCGGTATTTATGGCCCGGATACAGAAAAATATCCTCACCGATTTACGGATAGTATTTGCCGGGCAGCAGGTACTGCGGGACAGAAACTGCGAAACCAGCCTGGTGGGGAAACAGCTCCCCCTGGATCGCCGGGAGGCGGTGCATTTCATGGAACTTTGGGAAACCTTTCTTGCCGCCGTGGAAATTCCGGGCTTTATGCTCCGGGCAAAACTCCTTAATTTCGTTGAATCCTGCATTCTGAGCCTTTCCGACTAGTGGTTACGAAGTGCAATAAACCGCCGGATCCTTTCAAATTGTGTTCTATTGAAATTCCCCCCTTCCCATGGTATACTATTCCGAATATAAATAAACATTTGGTATCACGGAACGTGTTCCGGCCGTCTGTGCTCTGTCGAATGTTTCGCCTCCTCTTTTTTATGCATTTTTTCCGGCTGTAGTCCGGAAAAGGCCTTTTTTTGCCCTAAACCCAGGTTTCCGAACCACACGAACTTCACGAATAAAAGAGGAATATATAGGGGGCTTATTCGTGTGCCGGGTAAAATTCCGCCCTCCCCCGGTGTTACACTATACGTATGAGGTGATCACCCATTGATAAAGACAATACCGCAATCGACATTGCCGCTTACGATGAACTACACGTTTACCTTTGGCCAGGCACAGTCCCATGTGCGGATTCAACCGGAAATCCCCCGGATTGATGACATCCTCTCCGGTATGCCGGGGACGCTCCGTGCCTTTTGGCCTGCGACCGGAACACCGAGCGCATCGCCTGCGGCATAGCAGGAACAGGGCGGGATAACCGGCTTACCCCTGTCTGTACCCTCTTAGCCGGGGAAGCGCACAAGAGTTGGCAGGCGGTGGAGCAGATACTCCGTGCGGCACATGAAGCGGGGCTGGGGCGGGACGGGATTTTCATCGGCGTAGGCGGCGGGGTTGTCACCGACATGACGGCCTTTGCCGCCTCATCACCTTTATGGGGCGGAACTGGTTTCGGCGTCCTCCATAGAGCCGGGGCTTCTTGAACGTATAATTAACGGGGAATGAACGTATGATTAAGAGAACAGCATTATTATTTCTCGCATTTTTAGTCACCGGCGCGGTGATAAATCCTGTTTCCGGGTTCAGTCAGGAAACGGCGTTCACGGAGAACGGTGCGCAGGAATTGCCTCCCGTGACACCGGAAATTGATCCGCAGGAAAGCGGGCAGACTGCCGCGCAGAACGGGGAACAGGAAGCGGCAGGTAAGGATGATGTTGTTTATTATATCAGAACTATTAATTTTGAAACCAAAGGACTCACCCGTAAATTCGCTCTTTTACATGTTCTGGATCTGGAAAACGGCCAAAAGATTGCCGGGAAGGACGCCCTGGAAGCGCTGATTCGCCGTAAAACCCAGGATCTGATTAATGAACGGGTTTTGAAGGATGATGAGTGCCGGATCGACTTTACTACCGGTGAAGCGGATGAAGACGGCCTGATTCCGGTGGACCTCCTGGTTCACACCGAGGATTCATGGAATATCATCGCCCTCCCGCAGCCGAGATTCACCAGCGGAAGCGGCGACAGCGACGGAGTGAGGGTAATTGTGAAAGCCCGGGACTATAATTTTCTTGGAACCATGAAACCCCTGAGGGTGAACCTGGGCTTTATTTATGAAAGTCAGAGCGATAAGTTTTCTATTCCCTTTGATATTGACGCGGATATACCATTTAAATTCCTGGGAAAATTCTGGAATTTCAACTTTGATAATCTTTTTAACTTTCAGACCATAGGCCCCTTTCAATATACAAACGTCACCGGCCTGAGCGTGGAACTACCCTGGGAGAAAACTATCATTACTGCCGGGTTTAACCAGTCCACCATACTCAACGAAGAAAACAGTACGAAGGAAAAAATTGAAACAGGGCTGAAAGGAAATCAGGAAGATTTTTTCGATGACAATGTGTATATGAACAGCAGGCTCTACGCCAGATGGTATATACCTCTTGGCATCTCAGTTTGGAAGTTTGGTGAATTAAACTATTTTGCCCAGCTCTCCGAAAGTATCAATTACAAACCCTGGGGGGATGGGGATGTTGGTAAATACAGAAAAGGGTTCGGCACCAGTTTTTATCATAGTATCGGCTTTGGTAAAATAGACTGGATAGGAAATTTCCTTAAGGGGCTGAATGTCTCCTTAGAAAATTCTATTAGTTATAACCCTTATAGCAGCGATACCGGTGATTACGGCGGCGGTATAGAACGGTGGGGATTTACTTTAAGCCCTACGGTAACCGCTCATTATATTCCCCTTCGTTTTTTCGGTATATACGGGCGCCTTAGTTCGAAGCTGGTTTTTAATGATAAGGATATCGATAAGGATATTGATGGGGTAAGAGACTGGGGTGTTGCGGCAGGAGAATATCTCCGGGGGGTACCAAATGATGGACCATACGCCAAGGAACTGCTTTTTTTCAACCTGGAGCTGCCCATTGGTATACCTCGATTTACCCCATCCAAATGGTTCAACAGCCGTTATTGGAAGCCCTTTGATTTTGAATTTCAAATCTCCCCCTTTATTGATATGGCCCTGATGCACGGAATGGAAAAAAATAAAGACACTATTAATTTTGACGATCTTTTCACCACCGCCGGTATTGAATTATACGTTTATTCCCTTTCCTGGCGCAGCCTCTATTTCCGGTTCAGCTTCGGCTGGGATCTGCGGGAATGGTACCGGACAAAAGAGGCGCCCGGTTTCTTTGACGCAGAAATTTTTGATGCGGCAAGAGAACCCAGGCACGCCATAAAAAGTACAAAGATTACTTTTTTC
>BNUR01000200.1 GCA_025997495.1 Spirochaetia bacterium
CACCAAAAATTCCGCCCCCCCGCCTGAAAGCACGATCCCGCCGCCCAATGGCCTGCTTAACGGAAGGGTGTCCAGTTTATCCTTTACCATGCTTAAAATTTCCGCCAGCCGGGGCCGCACAATCATTGCGATCTCGGATTTCGGAATGGGCATGGGCGGCCTTCCCCCCATGCCTTCAATAATAATGTCCTCGTCGGTTTCCAGTAGATCCGCCATGCAGCACCGGGCGTTTATTTTTGCCTTCTCCGCATTTTCAAAGGAAATATTTTTTACGATTGATATATCCTGGGTTATTTCGGAACCACCCAGGGGAATGGAAATGGTTGAATAGGGGGAATGGATTAAGCGGGAGTTTTTTTAACGTGCAATTGGGCGTACATGGCTGCCCTTAAGTATAGATGAAAAAAGTAATTTGGGAGGGATTGGTATGATGAATCTTGAGGTTCATGACGAAACGGTGATGGGGCCCAGGCCGACAAAGATCAAGGTGATCGGCGCTGGGGGCGGCGGCTGCAATGCGGTGAACCGTATGATCGAAAACGGGTTGAAGCAGGTTGATTTTATCGCGGCAAATACGGATCAGCAGGCGTTGAATGAAAACAACGCCGGTACCCATTTAACCCTGGGGACAAAGCTCACCGGCGGGCTTGGCGCAGGGGGTAAACCGGAGGTCGGTGAAAAGGCCGCCATGGAAGACAGGGATGCTATCGCCAATATTCTTAAGGGCTCCGACATGGTTTTTGTTACCGCCGGCATGGGAGGGGGCACCGGCACCGGTTCTGCTCCCGTAATTGCCCAGGTGGCCCGGGAACAGGGGGCGCTCACCGTTGGTGTGGTAACCACCCCCTTTGAGTTTGAGGGACAGAAAAAAATGAGCCTCGCCGAAGAGGGGATTGCCAAAATGCGGGAAGCGGTGGATACCCTCATTATCATTCCCAATGAACATCTCTGGTCAATCATTGACAGGAAAACTACGAAGCGGGAAGCCTTCCTTAAAGCCGACGATGTGCTGCGCCAGGGTGTGCAGGGTATATCGGATCTTATCACCGTGTCCGGGGACATGAATGTTGATTTTGCGGATGTAAAAACCACCATGTCCGGCCAGGGGGAAGCCCTCATGGGTATCGGTATAGGGAACGGGGATGAACGCGCTTTGGAGGCTGCGTCAAAGGCTATCGACAATCCCATGCTCAAGGATACTACCATTGCGGGAGCCCAGCATATCCTTATTAACATTACTGCGGGGGATGAGATCCGGGCCTTTGAAATGAAGGAGATCGCCGACTACATCAAGGAGAAGGCTGATCCCAATGCGCTTATCAAGGTCGGCACCGTGGAGAATGTCGGCCAGGACGATACCTTGCAGGTGACGGTTATTGCCACCGGGTTCCGGGGGAAGAATGGGAATGAAGCGGAGGCCGCACAAGTCCAGAAGGAGACGAAAATGGCGGACGGGGGCTATCTGGGTTTAACCGAATGGGAAAAAGTGACCAGCCACTCGAAACGGTTTGATCCCCCGCAAAAGGGCATTCGGGAAGATATTTACAATACCCCGGCGATTTTTCGTGACCCGAATTATTTACTCCAATTTGAAAAGGGGCGGGGCGAGAAGACCGGTACGGATAACAGGGCATTTTAGATGCCGGTGTCCGAGGCGGCAGGCCTGAGGGCTGGGCATAAGGTTCCGCCGAAATTGCTGGAACGTTTTTATTCCCGGCTTATTACTGTGGAACGCCGTTCCCCCATGACCGCCCAGACCTACCGCTTTGAGATACGCCGGTTTCTGGAATTTCTGGATACGGAGGGGCTCGCGGTTGAAACCGTGGAGCCTTTGGGAATTTCGCTGTATCTTGAAACGCGCCGGAAAAAAGATGTCATTGATTCCCGTTCCGCCGCTAAAGCAGTTTCCGCACTGAGGTCATTCTTCCGGTATATCGGGGACGAAAAGATCCGGGAGGATAATCCGGCGGCGATCCTGGAACCGCCAAAGCGGAGCCGCCATTTGCCGGAGGTGCTTTCCCGGAAACGGGTGGAGGAAATCCTGGCGAACACGGATACGGAGAAACCATTAGGTCTGCGGGACAGGGCGCTGTTTGAGCTAATTTATTCTTCGGGCCTCCGGGTTTCCGAAGCGGTGGCATTGAATGTCCGGGATCTTTCCTTTGCCGAAGGCATCGTCCGCCTGCGGGGAAAGGGAAATAAGGAGCGGATGGTTCCCTTTGGGGGGGAGGCTGCGCTGTGGCTGAAACGGTATCTGGGGGAAGTCCGGCCCAAGCTGCTGAAGAGCGGGCAGGGTAGCGCGCTGTTTCTCGGTAGAACCGGGAAACGGCTTTCCCGTAAGGGGATATGGCGCAACTATGCTGCGGTGACCAGCCTTGCGGGAACCGGTTCAAAGCTGCACACCCTGCGGCACAGTTATGCTACGGAATTGCTTGCGGGGGGCGCGGACCTGCGTTCCGTACAGGAACTTTTGGGCCATGCGGATCTGGCTACCACCCAGATCTACACCCATGTGGATGTTTCATTGCTTAAGGAAAGCCTTAAGCGGTACAGGCCCAGGTTACGTGAACTTAAAACCGCCGGTAAGGCATAGGGGATAGCATGAAGGTACGGAAAAAAGATGTGGTGGTAGGGCTTTTTGTAATCGCCCTTATTATCGCCGTTGTGGTGGGACTCGTCCGGTATAACCGGTATAAGCGCGTGGACGCCCTGGCGGGACAGATCTCCGCCCTGAGCTCCAAAAACGGCCCCCCGGAAACTATTGAGGGGCTGCGAACAGCAATCAAAGCCTACGAGGCACGGATTGAGAAGCACCTTAAGGACGCCGCCCAAACCGGTGTGTACTGCAAAATCCTCGCCTACCGTTTACAGGACAGGGGGCTCCACGGCGAGGCCCTGGACGCCTTGGAAAAAGGCATCTCCTATACCCCCACGGACGCGACCCTGCACTACCTGGTCGGGGTGAGCGCCGGGTTTGTGGCCAAATCGACACTGAACTTTGAGGGGATGCCGGGGAACATGAACCGGGCCAAGTACTACGCCCTTGCCGAAGAGGGGTTCCTCCGGGCCATTTCCCTGGACGAGCGCTACGTCAGGCCCCTTTACGGCCTGGGGGTGCTTTACGCCTTTGACCTTGACCGCCCCCGGGAGGCCATCCCCTACCTGCAACGGAGCCTGGACATTAGTCCCGATGTGGATACCATGTTTGTATTGGCACGTTCCTTCTATATGATAGAATCCTACCGGGAGGCGGTGGCGGTGTATGACCGGATCATCGGCTTTACCAAAGACCCGGTTAAGGTGGAGGAAGCGCAAAGGAACCGGCAAGTGGTGATGGACAGGATCTATGGATAAGCGGGGCTTGCTGGATCTGGTTATTAACCGCGTTCCCGAACTCCGGGCCCGTGAAAAGCTTGCGCTGGGGGAAAAATTTGACTGGGATGATGATTTTTACCGGCTTGCGAAAAAGGACCTTGAAAGAATAGTCAACCGTCCCCTGAAAAAGCCCTGGACGATGGATGCCCTCCGGTTTCAGGCTGAAAAGGATGTCGGTATGGCACGGCTCCGGGGGATTGGCTATGCGGCCTATCGGGATGACGACTATCCCCCCCTGCTCCGGGAACTGTTTGATCCTCCGCCGGTGCTTTTTTACCGGGGCATACTTCCAAACCCGGAACAAACCCTGGCGGCGGTAGTGGGAACCCGGCGGCCCTCCGGCCAGGCTGCGGCCAAGGCCTACGATCTGGGGCTGGAGCTTGGCAGGGGTGGGATGCCTGTGGTTTCCGGCCTTGCCCTGGGCATTGACGCCCTGGCCCACCGGGGGAACCTGGACGGCGGCGCGCCCACAATAGCGGTGTTAGGCTCCGGGTTGGATGTGATCTACCCGGCCTCAAACCGGATGCTTGCGCGGCGTATCATTGACTCCGGCGGCGTTCTCCTCAGCGAGTACCCGCCGGGAACGGAACCGTTCAAGTGGAATTTCCCCGTCCGTAACCGGATCATTGCCGGCCTTGCACGGGGGGTAGTAATAGTGGAGGCCCCGGAGCGTTCCGGCGCGTTGATTACCGCCCGGATTGCCCTGGAACAGAACCGGGATTTGATGGTGGCGT
>BNUR01000201.1 GCA_025997495.1 Spirochaetia bacterium
ATTCGGCCCATGCCGGTTGTCGGGTATCTTCTCCGCCGCTTTGTCTAGATTCCTCATTAGCCGCTCAAATGTTTCCCCACCCATACCCCCGATTTTATCATAAATCAGGCAAATTTAGAATTGCTGATGTCCCTGTCCCCCCACTTGCCACCGGGGTCAGGATAACCATAATATTATCGGTCAGTTGCCCATCGTTAATCGTAAAGGCGGCGGTACTACCAGTTGCCGCCAGAGATCCGGATGACGAAGTGGCATAGGCTTCCACCGCAAGGGTCCAGTTTCCTGTTTCCAGAGTAAACAAGCCATTGTCGTCATGGGTTTTTTCGTCCCCCGCTGCTTCACCGCTCTTGGTAAAGGTATACACATAGTGATCAAACACCCTGGCGGGGTAAATAGTCCGCGCTAGGCTGTCTGTAAAAGATATTCGTACCTGCCCGGTTCCCGGCGCAGTAGATGCATCTATCCCGGCAGCCTGAGTTACCGGATTAGTGCAGGCGGCCGTCAGAAACACCGCCGCCGCAATAAGGCTGTATATAAGCTGTTTCGTAAAAAACTTTTTCATGTTCTCCCCCTAGTTCGTTACCGTTATGGTGATTTGTGTTGAATACCAGGCATTGTCCTTTTTGAGACGGAGCCCGATAGTATACTTTCCATTGCCATGTCCGGCGCTGCTGAAGGTATAGGACGTAGTCCCCGCCGTTCCTGCAATATCACCGCCGTTAAGGGACCACTGGTAATTTGAATACCCGCTGCCGGTCACGGTAATGATAAGGCTGTTGTTTGCCCCGCCCCGTGAGAGGGTGGCGGTAGTATCGGAGGTGACGATTTCATGCTCATCCACCCAGGCATAAATCACCTTGGCAGTGCCGACGGGGTTTACCGTAAAGCTGATATTAAAGCTCGCCGTCATACCATTACCGCCACTTACCGTTACTATGGCGATATACGTTCCCGCCGCAAGTCCGGTTTTGGGAACCACCGTAAAGCTATCGGCTCCGCCTACCGCGATACTGCTTATTCCCGCTGTTGAAAGGGTAAAGGAAGCGCTATTAGTCCCGGAAAGTACCGCTGTTAAGGCTCCGGTCGTCTGATTGCCCGTATTGGTTATGGTTACGCTTTTTTCCGTCTGCGCTCCGTAGCCTACGGTTGCCGCCGTGAAGGTATGGGTTCCGATAATGTCAAGATTTATTCCATAAACAGGATCAAGAGTTACCGCAAAACTGACATCGAAGCTCGCCGTAATCCCATTGCCGTCGCTGACCGTTACCGTGGCGGTATAGGTTCCCGCTTCAAGTCCGGTGTTGGGAACCACCGTAAAGCTACCGGTTCCGCTTACTGCGATACTGCTTATCGCCGCTGTTGAAAGGGTAAAGGAGCCGCTGTTAGCCCCGGAAAGCGCCGCCGTTAATGCCCCGGTCGCCTGATTGCCTGTATTGGTTATGGTTACACTTTTGGCCGTCTGCGCTCCGTAGCCTACGGTTGCCGCCGTGAAGGTATGGGTTCCGGTAACGTTAAGATTTATTCCATAAAAAGGATCAAGAGTTACTGCAAAACTGACAACAAAGCTCGCCGTAATCCCATTGCCGCCGCTCACCGTTACCGTGGCGGTATAGGTTCCCGCTTCAAGTCCGGTGTTGGGAACCACCGTAAAGCTACCGGTTCCGCTTACCGCGATACTGCTTATTCCCGCTGTTGAAAGGGTAAAGGAGCCGCTGTTAGCCCCGGAAAGCACCGCCGTTAATGCCCCGGTCGCCTGATCGCCCGTATTGGTAATGATTACGCTAAGAGCGGTCTGCGTCCCATACCCTGGCGCTGCCGCCGGGAAGGTATGGGTTCCGGTCTGGCTTAGGCTGATACTATAAGTGGGGTCAGTGCCACCAGGGCTCGTGGGATCGCCTGAACCTTTATCACCACACCCAATAAACACTAGCCCCAATGCCAGCGCCACACTGAACATTGCCGTCAAAACATGTCTCTTTCTCATCAGCCAACTCCTTTTTATAGTCCTATGGACTTTTTTTGCATCGCTTCCATGCCCCACATAACCCCGGCGCTTAATCATTTACCCCCCTCAAGAGCAGCTTAACAAAATAACAATTATAATTAATAAAAATCATAATAAACAATGATATGCACTTTGTCAAGAATTTTAACAGCTTATAGCATTTAAAATATGGAAGGATATACCAGGGCGAATACGATGACCCTGCAGGAAATTTTCATCGCAAACCTGAAGGAGTACAGGAAGCTGCGGAAAATCTCCCAAATGGCGCTTGCCGAGGAGTGCGAATCGTCTCAAACCTATATTTCCGAGCTGGAAATGGGGAAAAAAAGCCCGTCTCTGCTCATGGTGGAGCGTATTGCCTCAGCCCTTGGCATAGAAGCGGTGTATTTGTTCAAGGATGGGCCCCTGCCGGAGGGCAGGAAGAACCTAAGCCATACCGAGAGGCAGGAAATGGCGGATCGGATGCACTCAGCTCTGGTTAAAATCATCGAAGATTATTAGCAGGGCCGGGAAATAGACCTTCAGAGATTCAAAATGTCCGCAAATAGTTTTGCCAACATGTAGGTGCATGCCCCGTGCCGCTCCCGGCTTGGTCACCAGGCTCCCTGTCCAGTTTATGCACCGGGTGATATACTGACCCGGTGCAGGCATCAAAACGGCTTTCCGCAAAATGTATTGAACAACTCCGTCTGGAAATAGAGGACTCCCGGGGAAACGAAGTGTTTGCCCTGGGCTTCCTGGATGGTAAGGGCCTGGTGACCAGGCTTGAGGTTCGTGCCCGTGGTAACAAAGAGTCGGTACTGGCCCTGCAAAACTGGTCCGGTGACACGGCAGACCCTTCAGACCCTGATGACCTGTCACATACCCCCGACGTGCTTATCCACAACCACCCCAACGGCTTTCTGGTTCCCAGCGACGCGGATCTCAACATCGCGGGGCGGGCGGCGGAGGGCGGGACGGGTTTTTTTATCGTGGATAACACGGCGGCTAAGGTCTACGTGGTGGCCGAACCGAGGCGGCGGCGGAAACGGGTTATGCTGGATGCGGACACCATCTGCGCTGCCCTGGAGACCGGCGGTTCCATTGCCCGGCGGCTGGAGGCTCACGAAAGCCGGCCCTCCCAGCTTGATTTGATGCGGCTTATCATCCGGGGCTTTAACGAAGATAGTATGGTGGCCGCCGAGGCGGGAACCGGGGTGGGGAAGTCCTTCGCCTATCTCCTTCCGGCTATGCGCTATGCCCTGGAGAACGATGAGCGGATTGTTATCTCAACCGCTACTATTAATCTTCAACAGCAGCTCTACGATAAGGATATCCCCCTGGTGAACGGAGCTTTGAACAAGAAACTGAAGGCGGTGCTGATTAAAGGCCGGGGGAACTACCTCTGCCGCCGCCGCCTGACGGACGCCCTGCGGGAAACTGACCTCTTTGATGACGCGGAAGATCTGGAACGTATCGCCGCCTGGGCGGAAACCACCGCCGCCGGGAGCCGCTCGGATCTGTCTTTCCTCCCTGCCGAAACCCTCTGGTCACGGGTCTGTTCCGAGGCCGACCTCTGCATGGGTATGCGCTGTGCCGAACGGGAACGGTGTTTCGTCCTGGCCCTGCGTAAGGAAGCCGCCGATGCCCGTATCCTGGTGGTAAACCATCACCTCCTCTTTGCGGACCTTGCCGCACGGGCCGAGGGGGCGGGGTACGATTCCACCGTGGTGCTTCCCCCCTATACCCGGGTGATCATGGACGAGGCCCATACCATGGAAACCGCCGCCACCTCCTTTTTCTCCAAGGATTTCAGCCGCCTTTCGGTGTACCGCCAGCTTGGCCGCTCCCGGTATTCGATGAAGGAAGCGCAGACACCACCGATGGCTTCCAGCCGCCGGGTAATGGACTTTACTTCCCAGACCGCGGGATCATCGGCGCTGTCCTCGGGCACGGTTTCCAGCATATCCCGGATAAGGCCCGCCAGGAGGGCAATTTTTTTGCGCAGTTCCAAAAGTTCCGGCAGCAGGGTTGTAGTAATACTGTTTTCATCAGCGGGGGTGAGCCGGAAGGCCCACTCTTTCTGACAAAAC
>BNUR01000202.1 GCA_025997495.1 Spirochaetia bacterium
ACCGAAACCAAGGATAGTACACTCGTTTAGCTAGGCGAATCTTGTTTCAGAAGAACCGGATGCCTTAATTGGGCACGTCCGGGTCTGTGGGGGCTCCGGGTGGGTAACTGCCTGGTTCTACCCGGCACTTTGCTAATTCTTTACTACATAAAGAATTAGCAAATTGGGCTCATTGTTGGCTATTTCATCTAAGGCCTGCAATTCCGGCTTAAAGTTGTCAACCAGTTCCTGTGCGGACAGACCGCAGATATCCGCATAGGTTTTATCCATGCTTATGTCTTCCAGGTGATTCAGAGCGCTAAAGACATTCACCTTGGAAAATTTGGTAACCCCCGTAAGCAGCACAAAGCGGATGTACTGGCCCGAGCTCTTGAGAATGCCGTAGAAACCGGCCAGAGCCATCCGCAGTTCCTCAAGGAGTTCAGGTTTGTCCAGATTCTGAACCAGGGGTTTGTCATATTCATCTATTAAAATTACAACCTTCTATCGGGGACGGCCCAGAAAACACTGGGTTCCCTCGCTTGCCAGGCGGTAGACCAGGGCGGTTTTGTCCACATACACAAAGCCTTCCGTGCGGATGGTTTCAAAGTCCTGTATCCCAATGGGCATTTTTCGGTGGTTCATGGTTCTAGTATAGGGCATTTGGAAGGAAATTTCCAGGAGAGCTTCCAGGCTGTTCGGCCGGGTTTTCTGCCGGCGGTTCGGCGTTGAGCGCTTTTTCCAGCCCCTGTCCAATAGCTAATAGAATCAGGTCGGTAAAAGCCCCCCTGCCTTCAGGGGTGAGTTTCGCATAAAACTCCCGTGCTTCTCTATTTATGGTAGAAAACGACCGGTCCTCCTTAAAAAACAGGTGTGGTTCTACTTTCAGAGCTCCGGCAATTTTTTCGATCATCTCTACGGAGGGGAATTTCCGGCCTATTTCGATCTCCCCGATATAGCTTGCAGCGGTATCGCATTTTTCCGCCAGTTTCATCTGGGAAAGGCCCTGGGATTTTCTGATTTTCTTTAAATTTTGGATAAAAATGTCCCTCAGGCTCATATTTTATGCTAATAGCTAGTAAAAGGAGGTTACAATTGGCTATAGACTGGTTAAAATGTAGTATTTGATTACCTGATAGCTTGCGTTTTTTTTGGATTTGGGGTACAATGGATGGATAAGTTGTGAGGGGAGGACTTGTCTCCCGCTTAAAGGGGGAAAAATGAAAAAGTTTTTCGGATTGTTGGCTTTGGCAATAATGCTTTCATCCTGCGCGTCTTTGCAGGAAATGTTTAACAGTATTGGTAACAGCTTTGGTAGTGCAGGTTCATCCGGCGGAAATACCGGCTCCCAATCTTCACCGTTATCCAGATCATCAAAAGCCTATGTAATCCCTGCCTCGTACGAAACGGCGTATTCATATAGAACCGATACGCCTGATCCAAAAATGAAAAACATACCCAAAAATATCGAAGCAAACCGGGTAAATGATCCCGCGGAATATGTCAGACAAATAGCGGCATATATCAATGAAAATTCCCGGAATGACTTTGAACGGGTGAAAAAGGCGCATGATTTAGTCGCGGTACTGGTTCGCTATGACGCGGCAAATTTTTGGGCAAATACGGTTCCCGATCAAAGTTATCAAAATGTATTAAAAACAAAGCTTGCAGTTTGCCAGGGATATTCGGAATTGTTTAAAAAGCTATGTGATGAACTTAAAGTCCCCTGTGATATTGTTATTGGTTTTGGGCGTGGAGTCGGCACATCGCCATTTGCAGGTGATACTCCGACAAATTCAAATCATGCTTGGAATATTGTAACGATTAATAATGAAAATTATCTTATCGACTGCACATGGGATTCCGGCTACATGGACGGCAAAGTTTCAAAACAATCATATACTACCGATTGGCTTTTTTTGAAGCCCGAACAGTTCCTTTGCAGTCACTACCCTGAAAACCAAAAACAACAACTAATGGCAAAATCCCTGTCGTCAAATGAGTTCCTGAAACTGCCCTTTTATAAACCGAAATTCTTTGAGGTTGTGGAACATATTGATCAGGACTTGTTTGCTATAAATCAAGTGGATGGAAAATTAGTGTTGGACTATACGGTCAAGGATGGCTTTGACATTATTTATAGTATTTTCAATGAAAATGGAAGCAGGCAATTTCCGAACAATGTTTTTTCCCAGCAGGAGGGTGGAAAATATAAAGCATATTTTTCATTCCCTGCCGGTGGAAAATATTTGTTACGGATATTTTGGAAAAAAGTGGGGGCAAAAACCGGTGAAAGCTGCGGAGAGCTGGGTATAATCTCAACCACCGGCAATACGGTACAATATCCAACCCAGTTTAGTTCATCCGGAAAAAACATTGAGATTATCAGCCCTATTGAAATGCCTTTGCAGCACGGTAAGACCTGTGCCTTTAAGGTACGTGTTGATAATAAAAAAGTTATTGCGGTGATCTATGGGAAGAATTTTGTTCAACTAACCAAAGGTGAGGACGGGGTTTTTTCGGGGGAACTGGAAATACCGGCAGGTATAAAAGAGTTGTCAATCGGCATAGCTGATTCTGAAAAGGGACGCTATGAGTATATTGTTCGGTATCAGGTTAATTGATCGGTAATAATGGAGGTCTTATTATGAAGAAAAAAGAATGCACTATGGTGGTACAGGCTTTTATGCTGGTATTGGTTTTTTCAATTTTCGGCTGTGATTTTCAAGTACCGGTCGAGGGAACGGTGGAATTAAAGACAAAGACAGGCAAGGCTGCCGGTGTTTCTAATGTTGAAGCCAAGTTGGCGTCATGGACTTATACATCCAGTTATGGCTATACTTCTATACACAATTATATTATCGTAACATGGGACGCAGTGGATAATGCGGGTGGCTATGATATATATGTCCGGCAGGAAGGTAAAAAGACTATAACCGCAGTCAATGAGTCCGGATACTATGGTTCCACGATGGCTGGGGGTGTTACATACGAGGTTCCAAAAGATTTAAATGATAATTCTCTTGTTACTACTCAGATCGATGATTCTGATAAATGGTCGGGGTATTTTTCAGTTTCAAATATATCTTCTACAACCAAAGCAGGGATAAAATATCAAGTTGGCATACAAACTTTCCCCTTTGGTATGGTCAATACTACATATTCTGATATTGTCTGGTCAGCCACATCGGTGACATTGCCGTAAGATGATGTACTAATAAAAGATTTTAATGGAGGTATTAATGATGTTTAAAAATAAACCACTCATTATAAGAATCTCAATAGCTTTAGGTGTACTTATAATTATGACCATAATTGTCTTATATAATAATCCCATAAATAAAGTTATATACAAAGGGAATTTATCTCTATTGGAAAATGTGTTAATATCAAAACAATTGGAAAAACTATCTTCAATTGAGTTAAGAATATTACGAAATACAATTTATGCCAAATACGGGTATGACTTCTCATCAACAGATTTAAAACAACATTTTAGTCAATTTCAATGGTATAAGCCATCAGGAACAAATGTTGATAATCAGTTAAATAATACAGATATAACTAATGCTAATTTAATAATGTATTATGAAAATAATATTAATAACAATAACACAAAAAGACAAAGGTTTGTTTTTACTAATCCTTTCAAAAAGACGACCAGAATTATCGTTGAAAAATCGGAATTGCCTAAGTATGATATAGAAATATGGGTTAGTAAAAAATTTTCCAATTCAAATTTATATAAATTACTTCTCAATTTTCAGGAGTTTCCATTAAATTTATCCAGTGATTTAATCACAGATGGAAATATTACTAATAGCAATTTTAACCAAATATTTATTGGATTCAACTTTAATACAACACAAAATAATTCTGAATATATTATTATTACAAATTTTGATACAAAAACGAACGCAATTAATAATAGTTTTAGAAATTTTAATTTACAAAAAGACAGTTACAATAATGAAATATATTTTATGAATTATAAATATCAAAATTTGTAATAATAATATATTCAGAATTATTTTGTGTTGTATTAAAGTTGAATCCAATAAATATTTGGTTAAAATTGCTA
>BNUR01000203.1 GCA_025997495.1 Spirochaetia bacterium
CCGGGCCATTCGGCGATAAAATCAATTTCACTATCGCCGGATTTTCCCACATAGACCTTTGCGCCCCGGCGCAGCAATTCCAGGTACACCACATTTTCCAGGATACTCCCCAGGTTGACGTTTTTTGTACCCAGCAGGTAATACCGTAGCCCAATATCGGCAAGGTAATACTTATCCCCGGTCTTTAAGTATTGCTTTCCTTTGACATCATACCTGCCGGCCTTATAGAGGATAAAGCAGTCCGTGAGGGCGGACAGATAGGTTTCCACCGTATGTACCGAAATAGGCCGGTGTTCGGACTTCATGGTGTTGGCAATGTTGGTGGTGGATGTCAGGTTCCCGATGTTGTAAAACATAAAACGGATAAGGCTTTCCAGTATCATGGGGTCGGCTATCTTTTTCCGGGTAACCACGTCCTTCAGGATGACGGTGTTATAAATGCCCCCCAGGTATTCGTTGATCGCTACGGAATTACCCGCCAGTTCCAAGGTGTAGGGGAAGGAACTTTCGGTCAGATACCGGGTATACTTACGGGGCAGGTCCTTGTCGTCCCCGCTTGCGGAAACATATTCCCGGAAGGAAAGGGGCAGCATCTGTATTTCGATATACCGCCCGGATAGCAGGGTGGCAATTTCGCCGGAGAGCATATAGGCATTGGAACCGGTCAGGTATAGGTCTACATTTTTTTTGATAAAAAGACTGTCCGCCATCCGTTCGAATTCCGCTACCTGTTGAACCTCGTCAAGGAACACGTAGTTCATTTTGTCCGGGATAAGCCGGTCCTGAATGTGGTCATGGAGTTTTTTGTAATCCCGCAATTCCGCAACATCAATGTCCTCAAGGTCTATGGAAATAATCTGTTCCCCGGACACCCCGTTTTCCACAAGATACTGCTGGTACAGGGCAAACAGGGTGGATTTCCCGCACCGCCGTATCCCGGTGACCACCTTGATAAGACGCTTATCCTTAAAAACAATGAGCCTTTGCAGGTATTCGAGGCGTTGGATCATATGTGCAGTATAGAGATAATATGAGTATCATGTCAATAGTTTATGCAGTACATTACACATTTTTACATATTTTTGTTACTTTGTGCAATATATAGCATATATTTTCTACTATTTATGTAACATACTGCACATTTTTATCTATTTTATGTATTTTGTGCAATATATTGCATAAATTTTACCTCAACTACACCCCGTAGTCCCCCCACAGGTATCGCACTTCATGCAGGTGCCGTTCCGTACCAGGGTGAAGGAACCGCAGGCAGGGCAGGGGTCTCCCTCGTAGCCCTTGATACGGGCCTGGGCGATCTTGGCAGCATCGCTCTCCGCCGGGGACATGTCTTTACCGGGTTTCTCCGGGCCGTTCTCCTTGAACGCACCGTTCTCCTTGAACGCACCGTTCTCCTTGAACGCACCGTTCTCCTTGGGGGCAGATTTACTGCGGATATGGCGGGAAGCGGCGGAATGTTTAGCGGCGGGCGGCTCGTTTTGAGGGCTGTTATCCGAGAGGTCCTCGGGCTTGACCTGGCCCAGGTCGTTGCGGTGAAGGTAGCTGATGGCCAGATCCCGAAAGATAAAGTCCATAACGCTGGAGGCCATCTTTACATAATCGTGGCCTTGAACCATGCCGTTTGGTTCAAACTTGGAGAAGATGAATGCGTCCACGTATTCATCCAGGGGAACTCCGTACTGGAGGCCCAGGGATATTGCGATAGCAAAACTGTTGAGGAGGCTCCGGAAGGCTGCCCCTTCCTTGTGCATGTCCAGGAAGATTTCTCCCAGGGAGCCGTCGTCGTATTCTCCGGTACGGATAAAGATGGAATGCCCCCCCAGTTTGACCTTTTGGGTATAGCCTGTCCGGCGGTTTGGCAGGGAACGGCGGCGGCTCCGGGCATTTGTTGTGGCTGTAGCCCCGGCTGCCGCAGGACAGGCCGGGTTTTTTAGGCCGCGTTCCAGGGCCAGAATGGTATCGGCCAGGGGATCCGTGCCGGGGGCAAGGGCAGATAAGGGCTGGGAAAGTTTGGAGCCGTCCCGGTAGAGGGCCACCGCTTTGAGGGCGCTTTTCCAGGAAAGCATGTAGGCACCCTTTACATCTTCGTACCCGGCTTCGTTGGGCATGTTGATGGTCTTGGAAATGGCCCCGGAAATGAAGGGCTGGACAGCGGCCATTATGCCGATATGGGCAGTCCAGGGGATGGAACGCCGACCGTTTTTTCCCGAGGGGGCGGCGGTGTCGAAAACTCCCAGGTGCTCCTTTTTCAGGTGAGGCGCGCCCTCAAGGCCCATGGTTCCGCAGGCGTAGAGTTCCGCTTCCTCAATATCGGCACTGCTAAAACCCAGGTGCTTGAGGAGGCTGAAGCCGGGTAGAGACCAGGTCGATTCGGGAATCTTCAGGGTCTCCTCCACAAAGGGCTTGCCTAAAATCCAGGGGTTGAAGACGCCTTCCAGGCCGGTGGCGGTTTTTACGGCATCCTCCGCGGCGGTAAGGGCGGCGGGGGTAAAGCCCTTGGCTTTCAAGATTTCCAGGGAAATTTTTGGCGCGCCGGCCAGAGTTTTCCGGCCCGTGGCGTAGGCAATGATCCCGTCAATCTGTTCCGGGGTATAGCCCAGGGCTAAGAGGGCGGGGGGAACCGACTGGTTGATGATCTTGAAATAGCCCCCGCCGGCGAGTTTCTTGAATTTGACCAGGGCAAAGTCGGGCTCCACCCCGGTGGTATCGCAGTCCATGAGGAGGCCGATGGTTCCGGTGGGGGCAATGGCGCTGACCTGGGCGTTCCGGTAGCCGTGGGCTTGTCCCAGTTCCAGGGCGCGATCCCAGGCGGTGCGGGCAGCCTCCAGGAGATGGGCGGGGCAGACAGCCGCATCAATTCCCTTGGGCGGGGTATGCACATCCTCGTATTCCGCTGCGGGGGCATTATAGGCAGCCCGGCGGTGGTTGCGGATTACCCGGAGCATGGCAGCCGAATTATCACCATAGCGGAGGAAGGGGCCAAGGCTGGCGGCCATGCGGGCGGACTGGGCGTAGGCTTCCCCGGAAAGCAAAGCGGAAAGGGAAGCGGCAACCGCCCGGCCCTCAGCGGAGTCGTAGGCTAGGCCCATGAGCATCAGCAGGGCGCCAAGATTGGCGTACCCCAGGCCCAGGGTTCGGTATTCGTAGGAAAGCCGGGCGATTTTCGGGGCAGGGAACTGGGCCATCACCACGGAAATTTCCAGGATAGTTGTCCAGATTTGAATGGCGTGGAGATATCCTTCTATATTGAAGGTTTTGCTTTGCCGGTCGTAGAAGCCGGCCAGATTGATTGAGGCAAGGTTGCAGGCCGTATCGTCCAGGAACATGTACTCCGAGCAGGGGTTGGAGGCCCGGATTTCGCCGCCTGCGGGGCAGGTATGCCAGTCGTTGATGGTGGTGTGGTACTGGAGGCCCGGATCCGCGCACTGCCAGGCGGAACGGGCAGCCTGAGACCAGAGATCCCGGGCTTTTACGGTGCGGACGGCCTTTCCGTCGATCCGTCCGGTGAGGTTCCAGTCCCCGTTTTCCAACACCGCCCGCATGAAGCCGTCACTGACCCGCAGGCTGTTGTTGGAGCTTTGGCCGGAAACTGTGTTGTAGGCATCGTCATCCCAGGCGGTGGTGAAGAGCCGGGGGGTCACCTCGCCATCACCTTGCTCCAGGCGGCGCAGAAGCTGGTAAAGGTAGGCGGGGGGGATTTTGTCCTTCAGGGAATTCCCCAGGGCTGCCGCAAGGTCGCGATTTTTTTCGGCGTTGAACCGGTCTTCCTCGGGAAAAAACGGTCGGCGTTCCATCCCCTGGACTGCCCATATCGGCATAATGGCCGCTGTCCAGCCCTTCATTTCCGGGGCCATTTCCAAGACCATCAACATGCCCAAGGAAGCCGGGT
>BNUR01000204.1 GCA_025997495.1 Spirochaetia bacterium
TTAACCGTGGCAACGAGTACCAGAACAAGAAGATGTATGACCAAGCTATTGCGGACTACACCCAGGTAATCAGACTTGATCCCAATGATGCTGATGCCTATAACAGTCGCGGTAAGGCGTATTTTGAAGGGTCTTGAACAAAAGCCTTCACTCTATCATATTCTCGTTCTTGTTTTCTTCTTGATGCCTCTTTAACAAACTCTGATTCTGTCATATTTTTCTCCTTTTAATTTTCATAGAAACAACCTTAGTCAAATGGGTAGGCAGGATGTTTTTATTCTATAATATTTAAATAAATTTTAGGGCGTATTTCGCCTAACTCCCTATAGACGAATTTTCCTTCACTAAAAGGGGCTGCTATCCTCAACCGCTCCCCCTTCCCCGCACGGCGGCACTACGGCTTTGCCGGTACAGTCGCCTACGGCTCCCTTTGTACCGGCCAGACCGATGGTCTGCCATCTCAGTGCTGCCGTGCGGGTTCCTGTTTCCTACTTGGCAGAACTCAGGGACGGACAACCCGGAAACCGAGGTTAGTGTAACGGTTCGATGGCGTATCGCTGAGCCGAATGGCCGACCGCAGGTTCTGGGCGTTATTGCTCCAGCCACCGCCGCGATGAACGCGGCCAGACCCCGAAGCGGCGCCCGTGGGCTCAGTCTGCGCTCCGTTGCTATAATCATCGTACCAGTCCCAGCACCACTCCCACACATTTCCATGCATATCATACAAACCCCAGGAATTAGGCGTAAAACTACCTACCGCCGTTGCCTTTTCTCTAAATGCGCCCTTCGCGTTACTGTTATACGGATAATTCCCATCGTAATTCGCCTGGCTGGTGGTGATGTTATTGCCGGTACTGAAAGGCGTTGCCGTTCCCGCACGGCACGCATATTCCCATTCCGCCTCCGTTGGTAGCCGGTAGCCCGACGCGTTCCTGTTCCAGGTTACCGTCCGATTGTCCCCGCTCCCCCTTATCGTATACGCCGGTGTTAAGCCTTCTTTCTGGCTCCGCTTGTTGCAATATTCCACCGCATCAAACCAGGTTACGCAGTCCACCGGAAGATTCAGCCCTTTGAACCAGCTTGGGTTGGTTCCCATCACCGCTTCGTATTCCGCCTGCGTTACTTCGTATTTCCCCATATAAAAGCTGCCCACCGTTACCCGGTGCTGGGTTTCATTATATCCGCGCTCTCTTTCCGTTGACGGGCTGCCCATGAGGAATGTACCGCCGTTTATCTTCACAAACCCGTCCGGTATTGTCGGAGTTGATCTAGTCGCGGATGGCTGCACGGGAGCCGCCCCCTTTCCCAGATAGGCGGTTTCAAAATACTGGGAATATATGGCGGGTATCTGGGTGTTATTGCTTGCTTGCCTGACATCGGAACCGGTACGCCGGAAGATTTCGCTTACTTCCAGGCCGGAAGTTTTTAAATTCTTGAGCAAATGCGTAGTAAAAAGGCCGTTTCGCCCTTGTCCATCGGCAGAGGTAGCGCCCGCTGACGTCGCGTAGACAATGATACTGCTCGGGGGCTGGTGGCTGACCGTCCCCAGGCCCCTCGTTCCGCCCCGGCTCCAGCCAAAGGGATTATCGCGGCAGGCATCCAGCACAATCATATTGAGTTCATTACCGGCAGTATTCAATTCATCCAGTACCACCTGCACATTCACCGCCCGATCCGGAAGGTAGGACTCACTGGGGATATTCGCATCTACGGGGATCAAATAGTTCATTCCCTGGTACTGCACCCCATGGCCGGCGTAAAAGAAAAAACCATAGGCATTTTTAGACACACTAAGCCGGCTCTTTAACCGGGACACGGCTCCTTCCATCTGCACACGGTTTCCGTTGCTTACCATGTCTACGGTAAAGCCCAAACCTTCCAGGGCCGCCTTGATATCGGCGGCGTCATTGACCGGATTGTTTAGCCTGGTTATGCCGGTATACGCCCCATTGCCGATGACCAGCGCATACTTGTTCTGGGCGTGTGCCAAAACGCTCCGCATACAGGGGTAAATAGTCCTTTTTTGCCATATCCTCGGGGTATACCGGTCCCAGCCAATCGGTATAATAGAAGCCGCAGGTTCCCACCGCAATTGTTGCCATATTTCATTTACACTATACAAGTATGTAGTATGCAAGGGAGACTATTCTTAGTGGGTATAATATTCACGGATATTTTTAAGAGACTCATCAATTGATTGTTTTACCGTTCTCTCAACGGACTGCCGGATCGAGGCTGAAACATCGTCAAGGCATTTTGAAATGATGGCGTTAGTATCGGCGGGAATTGCTTCTTCCGGCTTAAAAAGTTCATAAATTTCAATTTTCAATGCATTAGCAAGCAGAACGAGGGTATTCGGAGATACCCATTTCTTCCCGGTTTCAATATCACTTAGGAAATTAGGGGAAATATCAAGATTCAGTGCCAAGTTAAGCTGGGAAAGCCCTAAACGGCTCCTATACCGCTTGATATTATGGCTGAATAGCCTACGACATTCTTTTTCGGTCATCATTTAATCCTTTGGACGGACATAAAGATCATGCTAAAGGCTTGACTTGTCATCAAATAGCCATTAGAATTGAAAATCAAATCGCCTTTGGCATTGATAACACAATGAATTATTGACTTTTTAAGTCAGGTTATAAAGGATATTTTTAGGTGTTTTTGGTGGAAATTAGGATTTTTTTATAGGAGGGAAAACTATGCCAAACCCACAGGCCTATAGCAGGGCGGCGCAAATGGTGCCAGGCTTTGCGCTCACTACTGGTTTTTCTATAAAAAGGTTTGCCAGTGTAATTTTGCTGCTGTTTTCAACGGTGTTTGCCGTTACCGCAGATGCTTTTACAGATAGGTTGCAATGGCTCGCAAAGGAAATAGCCTGTATCGGCACGTATAGCAATGCAGAGGTGGGAGGTGGTACCAAGGATGACCCCACCGATTATTACAAGCCTAGTGATATTCGGGAGTACCTCGCGAATCAGAGCGGCGACAGAACCCAAACCACTACGTTTTATGGAGTATGTTTTAATTACGCACAAGCTGCATATAACAATATTTTGAATTATCAAAGCTATTATGAAAACCTTGGAATGAAAAAAAGCGGCTGGTATATCGCGATGACTTATGATAATCCAAACGTGATAACACTCAACGACCCGGTCTCAAAGGATAAATCTACCCTGAAAAGGAACGGGGTCTATCTCAAAGAAAATACACGGTTTAACGTACAGGCTCATGGGAATGTCCCCAATCATGCGTGGCTGTGGGTGTACGGGAAGGATGGCACGATATATTGGATTGATCCGACCTGGACCGACGGCAACGGGTATGTGTGGTGGGGTGTCGTGCAAAACGGTAAAGAAGTACAATGGAACCCGTCGAAAGAGTATTGCGTGGTGTCGATCACTCCTAACAATGAATCCTTTGCCTATTTTAACCGTGGCAACGAGTACCAGAACAAGAAGATGTATGACCAAGCTATTGCGGACTACACCCAGGTAATCAGACTTGATCCCAATGATGCTGATGCCTATAACAGTCGCGGTAAGGCGTATTTTGACAAAACCCTAATTGACCGGGCGATAGAGGAATTCACCACCGCCTTGCGGATCGACCCAAACCTTGCCATAGGCTATTACAATCGCGGCGTGGCGTATTTCAACAAGGGCAATTCTGACCGGGCGATAGCGGACTTCTCCCAAGCAATCAGACTTGTATAGTGTAAATGAAATATGGCAACAATTGCGGTGGGAACCTGCGGCTTCTATTATACCGATTGGCTGGGACCGGTATACCCCGAGGATATGGCAAAAAAGGACTATTTACCCCTGTATGCG
>BNUR01000205.1 GCA_025997495.1 Spirochaetia bacterium
CTCGTGGTGGACGGCACCGATGCGGAGATTGTGCGGACCCTGATGGAAACTGAATTGGGCCAGATGCAGGAACGGCACATCACAAAAATCAAGATAGTCAATATGTGGGGTACCCTGGCGCCGGGGCACGGAAATGAAAATCTACGACAGCTTTGGCGCCGAGCACATCCTCCGGGTGGAGTTTACCCGGATACCGGCGGAAGATGTCGATGGCAATCCTTTGCCGGGCAACAATAATCAGTGGACCGCCAATGTTTTCGTGGACGCGGGCGAAGTGGATCCGGTGACAGGGGAACGTCCAAATCCTACTGCTACCGCTGCAGGCTTGGGTGCAGAAGCTCCGGCAGCAGGGACGGCCAATACCTTTAACGTGGTCTTCTCCAACACCGGCACCCTGCAAAGTATTACCGATGCCGACGGCAACCCCGGCGGTGTGGAGGGCTCCCTGCTGATGAATGTGGCCTATGATGTGCAGAGCGCCACCCCCGGCGATGATGGCGCCCTGATACGTCAGCAATTCGCCCTGAACCTGGGCGCCGTGGGGGGCCTCGTAAACAGCATCACCCAGTACGCGGAATCCAGTTCCACCAAGGCTATCATCCAGGACGGCTACGGCATGGGCTATCTGGAAAACTACAAGATCGACCAGAGCGGGGTGATCACCGGGGTGTATTCCAACGGAACCAACCGCACCCTGGGCCAGATTGCCATGGCCAGCTTTGCCAACCAGGGCGGCCTGGAAAAGGGCGGGGACAATACCTTCCTGTCGAGCAACAACTCGGGTTTCGCCAATGTGGGCGTCTCCGGGGTAGCGGGGAAGGGGAAGATCATCTCCGGCACCCTGGAAATGTCCAATGTGGATCTTTCGGAACAGTTTGTTGACATGATTGTTACCCAAAGAGGGTTCCAGGCAAACTCCCGGACTATCCAGACGGCGGATCAGCTCTTGCAGGAAATCCTGACACTAAAGAGGTAATAGCTAGATGATACAGGTAACCCGGCTGAACGGCATGGAATACTATTTAAATCCGCATCAGATTGAGTCCGTCGAAGTTCATCCGGATACCACCCTTCAAATGCTGTCCGGCAAAATTATCATTGTCAAAGAAACGGTGAACGAAATTATCGACCGGATCGTGGAATACCGCAGACGTATCGGCGGGTTTAAGAACGAGGAGTAGGCATGAACCTTCGTTTCATGTTCGATTCAATAGTGCGGCTCACAGCCGCACGAGATAGAGGTTAAGCGGTATGAATATATCAACCCTAATTGGTCTTGTCGGTTGTTTCGGCATGGTTGGTCTGGGGATCATCACCGGAGGATCCGGCTTGGTGACCTTCTACGATCTTCCCTCGATTCTGATCGTCGTTCTGGGTTCCTACTTCGGCCTCTTCACCTTCGGCTCCATTGCCGACACTATTGGTGTTTTCGGCACCATAGGTCTGACCTTCAAGCCGGTCAGCTTTAACGAAAAGGGCCTGATCCAAACCTTGATGAGCATGTCGGAAAAGGCCCGCCGGGAGGGCCTCCTGGCGCTGGAAGAGATGCTGGACGATCTGGACGATGAGTTTATCAAGAAGGGGCTGCGGCTCGTGGTGGACGGCACCGATGCGGAGATTGTGCGGACCCTGATGGAAACTGAATTGGGCCAGATGCAGGAACGGCACATCACAAAAATCAAGATAGTCAATATGTGGGGTACCCTGGCGCCGGGGCTTGGCATGTTGGGTACGGTTATCGGGCTTATCGGTATGTTGAAAAATCTGGAGGATAAATCCGCCCTGGGCCCGAACATGGCCGTTGCACTTATCACCACCCTCTACGGTTCCATGGTTGCCAATCTTATAATGATCCCCATATCGGGCAAATTACAGGCCATGGACGCCACGGAATCCAAGGTTAAGGAAATGGCTATTGAGGGGGTACTCTCTATCCAGGCAGGGGACAATCCCCGTATCCTGGGGATGAAGCTCCTCACCTATTTGAACCCCATAGAGCGTGCGGCGCTGGAAAAAGAATTGTTGAAGGATTAAGGATTAACGGATGGCGAAAAAACAGAAGAAAGAAGCGGGCGGCGCGGGCGGTGAGTGGATTGTAACCTATTCGGACATGGTTACCCTGATGCTCTGTTTCTTTGTCGCCCTGTTCAACCCCGACGACGTTACACCCAGTACCATAGAGGCCATGATTTCCGCCTTCAACAACATCGGCCTCGGCTCCAGCACCGGGGGCAACACCCTGGGGGCGGGAAAAATGGCGGACCTGGGAAATACCATCAACGCCCTGCCCTCCATGGAAAAGGGCCAGGCCCTGGGCACGGCCTTGAAAAAGGCGATAAGCCTCTTTAACCCGGAGGTCAAATCCAACAAAGTCAAGGTTACCCATGACGAGCGGGGCCTGGTGATAAGCCTGGCGTCGGATGCCTTCTTTAACCCCGCCAGCGCCCGGATCAACGTGGAACAGACCCGGGACATCCTGCTCCGGCTGGGAACCCTCCTGGCTTCCAATGAGGTGGCGGGAAAGAAATTCCGCATCGAAGGCCATACGGACAACACCCCCATAGATCCCGCCGGGCCATGGGAATCGAATTGGGAACTTTCCACCGCCCGGTCTATTAGTGTTCTCCACTATCTTACCGATATTGGAGTAGATGAGCAGCGTTTTCAGGTAGCGGGTTTTGCCCATACCGCGCCGGTGGCCTCCGATGACACCGCCGAGGGCCGGGCGTATAACCGGCGGGTGGATGTTATCATTCTGGACGATGGACATTTGTAATATTGTGTACTATAAAGTAGGAGAGGAAATTCATGGCAGAAAACGCGGATGAGACAGCGCTGAATGACGATGGGGAAGTTTCCGAAGGCGGGGCTGATAAAAAGAAGAAGGGCGGCGGTTTAGGCGCATTGCTGCCGAGTCTGCTCAAGTTTGTAGCCATCGGCCTTGGCGGCGTTTTCGGGGAAGAGGAAGCAGTGTTCACCGGGGAAACCGGCGGTGAAATCCGCCGTAACCGCCGTAACCGTGTCAGGGAGTTTTTCTATCAGTGCGTCCCGGGTGGAACTTGAGACCGTGGGGCCGGTCAGGGTAACCGTTGCGCCGGTCATGGTACTCAGGTTTGCGGACTGGGAAGCTACGGCGCCGGCAAGGTAGTTCTGCAATGCCGCCGCGTCACCACTGCTTCCGCCATTGCCGCCGCCGCCCCCCGAATCTACCCCCGCCAGCAATGCGTCTATTTCAGCCTGCGAAAGAGCGCTATCGCTCATAGTCTTTCCCCCCCTTGCTTACTCATTACATCTCCACCACATCAAGCTGCCTGAATACAATATTTTTTGCCTTTGACGAATTCAGCACCCGGGTGTTCAGGGCTTCGATGATCTCCTGCTTCACCCGCGCTTCGTTTTCGGTTACCAATTCCTGGGCGCGCTTGGAACTGAAAAAGCTCCGCACAAAATCCTGCATCTCAAACTTACGGGAGATGAGCTCCGTCTGCGCGTTTTTATCGTTCATGTCATATCCGATAGCCATATCAACCACCACCGAGTAGGGGGTGGGATCCTTGGTACGGGTGCGCACCACCCCGATGCCGTCGTAGTAGAGGTATTCCGGACGCCTCCCGATATAGGGGTCGGAGGAAACGTTCACATTCGTTTGCGCACTGCCGCTCCCGTTCATAATATTAAAGGTGATCACCGTTACGGTGACAATGAAAATCAGCGCCCCAAGGCCGATGGCTACAAACTTGAGCAGACTCGGCAGCAATGCGCCTAAACCGC
>BNUR01000206.1 GCA_025997495.1 Spirochaetia bacterium
CGAATAAGATAAGAATCTTTTTTTTATTCGCGTCCATTTGCGTAATTCGCGGACGGTCTTGCATTTCGGAACCGGCGCCATTGAGTATTTTTTTAGTGCGATGAACAGTATTCGTGTTAAATAAGCTTTGGTTTTTTCTGCTAAAGTGCGTGGGGGGGGGGCAAATTGTCAGCCAGAACCATCGGCCTTGCCATGGCCGTGCGGTTCGTGACTACAGAGCGGTGCGAAATGCGTACCATAAAATTACCCCCTTTGGTGTGTATCACCAAAATTTGTCTTTAGTATTAGCGCAGACTTTTTGGTACAACCATAGAAGGATTTAATAATTCGAGTAAGAATTAATGGTCAATAGCCCGATTTTCTAAAGGATTCATTTTTGGGGGGATTTTGGCGCAAGGATCTTCCACTTCCCCAGGGTACGGTTGGTAACATTAAAGACCGCGCCTATCTTGAAAAGTTTCCGGTTTCCGGCGGTGTAGGGAACCAGATACCCCTTATCATCAATTTGCTTCAGCGCCGCTTTTACCAGCCGGCTGGTATCCTTTGGCGCCAGTTTAAATTCAAACAGAAATACGAAATCATTCGTGATAACAACCAGGTCGGCCCGCCCCTGGGCGCTACGAACCTCCGCCTGGGTAAATTGCCCCATGAGGGTAAATACCAGGTAGAAAATATTCTAAAAATACTTTTCCGTTTCGTATTTCAGGTCGTAGGGAATGTTTGCGATAAATGCTTTGAAACGGTTCATGAAGGCCTCCACATTGCCGGCCTGGAGATCCTTAACGAAGTTATCAATAAAAAATCCCTGGCTATCCTGCAATTTTGGCGCATATAAGGGCGCCAGCTCTTCCAGAAATCCGTATTCCACTTCTTCGTTGGGGAACCCCAGAGTATACCGGTTAAACTGGGGGTCATAGTCCTTGATGGTCAGGTAGCCGCTCTGGTAAAGGAGCGGTGTCAGATTGCCGCTCCCCGCCCGGTAATCGTTTATCGATTTCGCAAATACCGGTATGCCCTGGCTGAACTGCCGGAGGTCAAAATCATTGTTTTTAAGGGTTGTTACCAGGAAGGTTGGCGTACCGGTTTTGAACCAATAGTAATCCAGCTTTTGAGCCGCCAGGGTATTCAAAACACTAAATGGGTTAAACACACTTTCACTATTTTCGGAAAAATGATACCCGTTGTATCGTTTCTGCATTTCCGCGACTATCTGTTCATAGGTCAGGCACTTACACTGCGCCAGGGCTTCAAGTTCAGGCTTAAAGTTCCCGGTTAGTTCCTCCGCGGAGATACCGCAAATTGATGAATAGGCGGTCTCCATACTGATATCCCGCAATTGGTTCAGATCGCTGAAAATGCTTACCTGAGAAAATTTGGTAACCCCGGTCAGAAACACAAAACGGAGCATGGCATCGGCGGATTTTAAGACCCCGTAAAAAGACTTGAGGACGCCCCGTATTTCCTCCTGGAGTTCCGGCTTGTCTATGGTTTGGATAAGGGGCTTGTCGTATTCGTCCACCAGAACCACGACCTTTTTGCCGGTCTTTTCATAGGCCCGGCGGATAAGCCCCTTGAGACGGGCGGCGGGGGAGTCCCCTTCCTCGGGCGTATTCCTCCCCCATTGTTCTTCCAGCGGCCATAGGTTGCTGCTCATCCCGGTCATTAGGCCCTTTATATCGACATCATACCGTTCTACGTTAAAATCGATATGAAAAACCGGGTATTGTATCCAGTCTTTTTCCAGATCCGCGATGGCAAGTCCCGACTGATCCGCAATCGCTTCAAAAAGCTCTTTTTTGCCTTCAAAATAGTATTTTAACGTGGACAGGAGCAGACTCTTTCCAAAACGGCGGGGACGGCCCAGGAAGTAGGGTTTTCCTTCGCTTGCCAGTTTATATACATAGGCGGTTTTATCCACATAGACGAAATTTTCCGTCCGAATAGTCGCAAAATCCTGTATTCCAACGGGCATCTTTTGTACCATGATGGTAAAAGTATAGCTGAGGGGGGGCGGGGAAACAAGCGGGGCGGATTCATTAAATACTTCCATGGTAGAAATTAATGGTCAATAGCCCAATTTTTTAAAGGATGCTTTTTTGGGGGAATTTTAGCGCAGGTACCTTCCACGTATTCGTGGTTTGGTAATGAAAATCCTGGTTATCCGGCCTTTGGGGTGCATACAGGGGCATCACTCTCCCGGTGATATTTCAGCTTATTTCACATCTAATTGGCGCTTATAGGCCTCTACGGCGGCGGTATCATAACCGGTCAAATAGGCTATATCCGCAACGGCCATCCCTTTTTTCAAGGCTTTTCTGATGACTTCCCGTGCTTCCTGCTCTTTACCACGGGCTTCTCCACGAGCTTCCCCACGGGCTTCCCACTTGGCCGTCCAGCCGTTTCTTACAAAAATATCTTCAAGTGTTGCTGCGTTATCACTCATTTGCACAAGCTCCTCTACGGTTTTGGGGTTGGCCTGTAATAGGGCATACAAATATGCCCTAACAATGGCCTCGTTTCTTAATGGTAAGATATCGTGCAGGACTTTGTCCATGCTTGCATAGTCTAAATTACCCGATAGGTCTTTTAGCCAAAAGTTATCTGTGGTGAGTCTTTTGGTTTCAATTATCTGGATGGGCATTATATCGCCGCTTACCACGTAGATGCCGCCCCATTTTTCTTCTACCGGGTATCCCCGTTCCTCACGCAGGTGTTTGAGGAGCTTTCCCGGATGCGCCGTTGCTACAAGCGTGATGGTCTGTTCAGATACCGATGCCTTCTTGAATGACGCATACAGACAGGCATAGCCGTAGGTTTTGTAAAAGTCTTCTACCGACAGGCGATCTTCGGGGCTTTTGAACTCACAAATGTTCCACCGGCGGAATATCGAGGCAAAATTCTTGTCTATCGTTACTCCCGGCTCTTTCTTAATAATAAGAAGATCTATTTTGAGGGGGTCGGCATTGAGCTGATATTCACTCTGGAATTCAAGGACATCCTTATAGGCTTGCAGTTCCAGCCATAAGGCCCCGTGAAAAGCCGGGTGCCACGGAATACGGGTATCATCAAATTGCCGATCCCCCTGTTCTTTTGCGATTCCTTCCCCCCATTGGTAAGAGTATAGCCTAAGGGGGGCGGGAAAACAAGCGCCGCAGTCATTCTCAATTTTCTAAAGGATACTTTTTTTGGGGATACACGCAGAGGGCGGGAACCCGCAGACCCCTTTAAAGTTTTTGTAAAAATGGGACACATCGCTGTACCCGCAGCAATCGGCCGCTTCTTCCACACTGGTTCGGCCGCTGCGGAGCATTGCTTCCGCCTGCCGGATACGGATTCTGTTCAGATACTGGTTCATGGTCATGCCGACTTCCTGTTTAAACAGGACGCCGAAATACACCTCGTTCAGACCCACCATCTCGGCCATGTGCTTAATCAAAATCTTTTCGGAAAAATGAGCGGTGAGGTACCGGGTTACCTTCTGTACCCGGATATCCCCGGCGGCGGTGTCGATGTTGTACACCGTTAATTCGTAGAGCCGTTGCAGAATAAGCATGAACAGAGCCCGGACTTTCATTTTATAGAGCGGACGCCGATCCATCCAGGCAAACACCATCTCATGGTAGTAATGTATCAGGTCTTCCCGAATACCAATCCGGTTTACCAGCGGGAAGGGCAGATTGACCGGTTTACCCTCTATGTTCCGCAGATCGAAATTGACCGCAAAACAGTGCATCCGCCGGT
>BNUR01000207.1 GCA_025997495.1 Spirochaetia bacterium
ATTCCCGGATATGGCGCATTAAGTCGGGATGCACCTGGGCAAAGATGATCTTGCCCAGGTCGTGGAGTATACCCCCAACATAGACATCGTCCAGAATAAGCGGATCCTTTTGGCTATTTTGGATGAGGTTAAAGGCGTAAAAAGCCGTTTTATAGGAGTGCTCCCAGAGAGCCCTTTTGTCGGCGGATTCTTCACCCAGGATTTTCTGGGTTCCATAGGAATAGAACAGGTTCTTGATGCCCTGGATACCCACCAGTTTAACCGCCTCGGCGATACTGTTCACCCGTTTGGTGAGCATATACTGTCCGGAATTGACGATTCTCAGAAGATCCGCGGTAATCGCCGGATCCATGGATATTTTCTGGGCAATGGTGACAATGTTTGCATCGGGCCGCTTGATAAGCTCCTGCACCCGGAGTATATTTTCCGGGAACAGGGGCAGGGAATTCACTTGCTGCACAATCGTGGCGGAAAGAGCGACAAAGCTGTCCACCACTTCCTTGTCCATGGGGATGCAGACCCGGGCGATGGTTTCCTTATCGGAGCTTCCAATGGAAAAACTATCCGCATCAAGGCCGATTTTTTTGAGCATCTGTACCAGAATTGCCAGCCCCAGGCCTGCGCCCTCGGAATCGTCCAGTAAAGCCCCCATGTCGCCCTCCAGATTATCGCGCTGCCAATCCAGCTTCCGCTGGATACGAATCATCTCGTCGGCGTTTATGGTTACGTTATTTCGAACCTCAATGGTGATGACATTGTTTTTTACCTGCAGGATTAGCTTAATATAGAGGCCCAATTCCTTCTGGATCTGCAGATAGTGGTCAATATTGCCGAGGGTATCCTCCTTAAAGGTATGCATTCCCTTGTCATAATCCCGGGGATTGCCCAGGTTGAGCCCCCGTTCCTTGAAATAAACCCGTTTCGTGTTTGCCTTCTTCGCATTCCCCGTCAATTCATGGACGCAATACACGACATAATCCTTCAGGTCAGCCTTGCGAATCAGCTTGAGGAAGGTGCCGATTACATCCTCCATATATACCTCTACTTCACGGGGAAGGGCATAGGTGTTTATGGTCAGGGGTATACCGGATTGAACGGCCTTCCGTATCTTTTCTTCATCAACGGTTAATTTCTGCACAGAAGCCATGATTTACTGTACGTTATTCTGATAAGTCTTGCAAGGTACCGCAAAACCCGGCGCCGAAGTCAGTCCGTATCAGCGCCGGTAAAAAACTCCGCCCACACCGGGTAATGATCGCTCACCTGACGCGGATTTATGGTCAGTTCCGTAAAATCGTATAGTTCGTCAAACCGGATAACCCCGCAGGCGCCGGCGTAATCTTCCCCGGCGGACGCAGTAATAATAATACGGTCGTAGGTATTATCACTAAGCGCCACCGTAGTATCGTAATCGTTGGTAATAATACTGTGGTATTCATGCTCCGGGAATGCCGCGGCCAGCAGGGTTTCATCATAATAGACGCCATCGGCGTTAAAATCGCCGGCCAGCACCACATCTTTTTCACCCCATAGTTCCTGAAAATAACGTACCACCTCCGGTAGGGCGGCAATTTCCCGGGCGGCGGCAGAGGGCTGGATATGATTGTCTATCAGGATAAAATCAAAGCTATCCCTGGTTTGAAAATATACCCCCAGGGGATTCCGTTCAAAGAGATCCTCCGGGTCGGCCCAGGTGGCCTCCGCCAGGAGCCGCAGTTTCGTGGTGTCATAAATTACCCAGTACTGTTCTTTTGAACCGGAACGGCCTTCCCTGGGGCCCAGCACATAGGCATATTGCGGGGGAAGGAGATCCATAAACTCCAGCACCGGGGCTATGCTTGCAGACCGGACTTCCTGAATAGCCGTCACATCAGCCCGGGAGACAATATCCGCCAGGATGTGCGCCGCCTCCGGCTTGGCCATTTTTGACACCCCGAATATCTGGATGTTGAAGGAATAGAGCCTGATGGTTTCGGCAGAAAGTTGAGATGCAAGGAATAGGAGGAGGACTATTCGACGGAACAATTATCCCTCGCGCTCTTTCTTGAACGCTGCGGAAAACCGCGCCAGGAGATTGTCGATCTGGTTCTTGGTTTTGATGCCGAATCGTGCCAGCACCGCAGGCTCAAGCTGGTCAAAGCTTATGATACCGTTTTCGTATTCGCAGAACATATTGGCCAGATATACGGTGTCCGCCAGGATCCGGTATTTCGCCGGAGCGGCAAGGGGATCGTGGTGATAGCGTATGGCGCAGATCAGCGCAGAAGGGAAATTCCACTTTTCGGCGATCAATGCGCCTATTTCGGCGTGGTTCATCCCGGCGGCGAGGTTTTCAAAGGTGGTGGGGGGAAGGGCTTTTTTATCGCAGAATTCCCGGATGTTACGCATCAAATCCGGGTGGACATTGGCAAAAATAATCTTGCCCATATCGTGGAGTATGCCCCCAACATAGACATCGTCCAGAACATCCGCCTTCGCCTGAAAGTTTCTGATAAGATTATAGGCGTAGAAGGCCGTTTTATAGGAGTGCTCCCACAGAGCCCTTTTGTCGACGGAATCGTTCCCCAGGATTTTCCGGGTTCCGTAGGAAAAGAGCAGGTTTTTAATGCCCTGGATACCCACCAGTTTAACCGCTTCGGCGATATTGTTCACCCGTTTGGTGTGCATATATTGGACGGAATTAACGGTTTTCAGGAGTTCCGCGGTAATCGCCGGATCCACGGAGATTCTTTGGGCTATGGAATTTATGTCCGCATCGGGCTGCCTGATGATCTGCTGTATCCGGAGTATGTTTTCCGGGAACAGGGGCAGGGAATCCACGCTGGCCACAATCGTGGAGGAGAGGGCGGAAAGGTTTTCCACTTCCGCCTTGTCCATAGGGATGCGGATCCGGGCAATGGTTTCTATTTCGGTACTTCCGATGGTAAAACTATCCTTTTGGAGGCCGATTTTCTTGAGCATCAGCACCAGAATTGCCAGGCCCAGGCCGGCGCCTTCGGAATCATCCAATATCCGCCCCAGTGCCTCCTCCAGATTATCGTATTTCCAGTTCAGCTTCTGCTTGATACGAACCAGCTCGGTGGGGGTCACGACGGTATTATTCCGAACCTCAATGGTGATGACATTGCTTTTCACCAGCAGGATCAGCTTAATGTAGAGACCCTGCCCCTTCTGGATCCGCAAATAACGGCCGATATCGCCCAGGGTATCCTCCTTGAAGGTGAGCATCCCCTCGTGATAATCCCGGGGATTGGCAAGGTCGAGCCCCCGCTCCTGAAAATAAACCCGTTTCGTGTTTGCCTTCTTCGCGTTCACCGCCAATTCCTGGACGCAATACACGACATAATCCTTAAGTTCATCCTTATGAACCAGTTTGAGAAAGAACGTAATTACCTGTTCTATGTACAGTTCTACTTCACGGGGAAGGGTATAGGTAGTTATGGTCAAAGGTATACCGGATTGAACGGCTTTTCGTATCTTTACCTCATCAACGGCTAATCCCGGTACAGTAGCCATGCCAACCCCTTTAATGATTTTCACCCTATTTTATAGTAATATGATAAATTCACGCAAGGTACCCCTTGCCGGCACCAGCAATTCTAAATTTGCCTGATTTATGATAAAATCGGGGGTATGGGTGGGGAAACATTTGAGCGGCTAATGAGGAATCTAGACAAAGCGGCGGAGAAGATACCCGACAACCGGCATGGGCCGAAT
>BNUR01000208.1 GCA_025997495.1 Spirochaetia bacterium
GAAGTTTAAGTTTGGGGGGAGAAAACGGTGAACGCATGGGTGACAGATTGCTATGATTTAAACTGTTGGGAAAGCGCGGACCTTTGGTCCGATGGTACTCTGGTCTGACGGGATCAGAGAGCCGGTGGTAGGTTGGAAGGTGCCGTGAGGACGCCCAGGAAACTGTGGTGATCCTCGGGTGAGGCGCCTATGTATTGACATAAGGAGGGTCTTGCAGAATGTAACTTATTCTTAATACAGAAGGAGATAAAATTATGAGAACAATGCATATTAAGCCGATTTTTCTCGATGAAATAAAAGCAGGAAGAAAAACCTTGGAGGTAAGGGTTGGGTATGAAAAGAATAAAATAATCACTAAGGGCGAAAAGATACTGATGGCTTCGCAAAATGATTCGGGGCTTGTTGAGGTTTTAGATATACGTACATATAATAACCACGTAAGCTTATCGGAAAATGAGGATTATAAAAAAATTGTCCCTTATTTACAATCAAAAGATGAAGTTTTCAATGTTTTGAACGATATTTATCCACCGGATAAAGTCAAACTTGGCTTAATTGTCCTAGAAATCAAAGCCGTAAAAGAAACTACTGTAGAATGAAGTGTATATTGGTACCGCAAAGGTGCCTGGTTGCGACACGAAAGCTCGTGAGAGGAGGATATTAGGAAGAAACCTTTCGAGATGACCTAGTGAGACCATGAGGGGACAGTAGTTTCCACATGCACCTCACCCGGAAAGGCGTAGCGAGCCACCGAAAGCGAGTCGCGGACCTCTGGTCCGATGCATGGGCCTTGGCGACAAGGTTTGTGAAGCGTAGACAGCGAGTACAAAAGCCGCGTGATTGAGCTCCGAAATTATTGTCATTGCAAGAGGCTTTCGTTATCCAGGCAGCGGGAGCAACAGTTATCCAGCGGTAAGCGAGCGGGGTAACCTCAGCCGGGGTCGAAGAGCGGGGCAAATGTATGGAAGGTCATACGGGAACGTGTGAGGACTCATCAACTCTGGACGTAAAATGCCGCAGTGGGATAAAAGCGGGTAACAAGTGTCCCGGCTCTTCACCTTGTCCGCCGTGCGGGGGGAGAGAGGCGAACCGGAAACGGGGAGCGAAACGAAGCAGAGCATGGGGGACGGAACCAGTACCGTTGAACAAGGAAAACGAGGGAGATGGGAAGGGAGATGAGTAGTCGTAGTGTAGTCATAGTACCGATAACGCAGGGGAACCGGAACCAAGGGACCCTGTCCTATGAAAAAGAGGGAAGGGCTGCACCTGGAAAAAGGCTTATTGGGAGGAAACCTGGAGAGGTACACAGAAATCTCCAACAGGTCAACGTAAAACCAATAAATAGCAGTAGGAGTTAGGGTGAGGAAAACGAACACTAACGCGAATCTTTTTCCAGAGGAACCGGATGCCTTAATTGGGCACGTCCGGGTCTGTGGGGGCTCCGGGTGGGTAACCGCCCGGTTCTACCCTGTCACCCCCAAAAAGCCTAACTGAGAATTATACCGCAAAGATTAAAAGGAGTAGAAGATGAAGAAGGTTTTTATTTTTTATAATGATGCTTTTGGCAGCGGAGTCAGTTCCAAAATGCTCTGTTTTGGATAACACAAAAGTTGCCCGCTACCATATCGGCGGAATCACCGCGCTTGCGCTCTCGGCGCGGTAAGAAAAGCGGCGCCGCCAACAGCGCCACCAAAATAATCAATCCAACACGAAGAATCAACCACATTCATACTCTATCTTCCTCGTCCCTGGCAAAGGACGTATCCATGCCCTTAAAAATACCCTTCATCTTTTGCATTGGCATGATAGGGATAAGTTCAATTCTATTGTCGTAAGCCATAATTTCAAGGGAAGTTCCCGCAGTAAGCCCAATAGAATTTCGGACTTCTTTGGGTATCACAACTTGGTATTTGCTGGAAAGGGTAACGGTACTCATTTCGATAATCTCCTTATCTTATGATACAACAATCTATAAAAATTTACAAGCGATAAATGTGCCCTAGAGAACGCATGGGTGACAGGCACTGTTTGGGGGATAGCCTAAGAATCAGCGCGGCAATCCCTATCAATTTTGAGGAGGGCACGGCTAAAAAAGTACCAGGTTGTGCCTATCTTCCCCTTAGTCTTTCTGATTGACCGCATCGCGGTCTTCCTTTCGGCGCCTTTGCGGTTTTTCTTCTTCGTTTTTATCTGTTGGTCACGTTTAGCCCAACAAGGCAGAAACAAAACTGCAGCGCTGCATTCAAGAAGAATTTAACCATGAATTAGCACGAATAGATATGGATGATGTGGTTTATTGATGATGTATTCGTGAATATTCGTGGTTGTTCTTCTCCTAAGCAAACGCATATGGTGGTGGGCGCCGTGGATCCCGACGAATCCTACAGGTACTTTATCTGATCCACGGTGATCGCAAGGTATCATTCGCTTTATTATTCTGCCTTTTTACCCGGCTTTTCAAAATCCACGCATCAATGGCCAGAACCGGCAACTCTATCAGCGGGCCGATCACCAGCACCAGGGAAATTACCGGGCGCGCAGGAAAGGTGATGGCGGCAATGGCCAGGGCTACCGGCGAATTGCGGGCAGATGTGGTGAAGATCAGGGGGATAGTATCCTTAAAGGGCAGCTTAAGGATACGGCCTGCAAACAGGGCCAGGAAAAAATTGACGATAAAAAAGATAATCAGCGGGGGAAAGATGCTGACAAAGAGGCCGGGGTTTTCAAGCAGAAGTGTGCCCTGGGAAGTGAACATGGCAATCACCGCCAGGCAGAGAAAGAAAAGCTGTATCGTATCGGAATAAGCGGCCGTCATCTTTTCAAATTTTTCCCGTACCGGTAGTTTTCCTATCACCAGTTTTACGATGTTGGCGGACACCAGGGGAATTATCAGCACCAGCAAAATACTGGTGATGATGCTTCCGGCGCTGAAGGAAACGGCGTCTCCCATGAACAATAGCAGATATACCGGTAGCAGACAGATTTGCAGGATCAGGTTCAGGGGCAGCAGAGATGATCCCAGGCTGACATTGCCCCCGGCAATTCCGGTAAAGATGAGATACCAGTCGGTACAGGGGGTTACCATAAGCATGATGAACCCGGTTTGCAGATCTATGCGGCCTGCCATGAACAGCTTGCCCAGGAGAAGTGCGAACACCGGCGTCCAGATAAAGTTGATAGCCAGAGCCGCCAGGGAGAAGCGGATGTTGCTGAAGGATCGCTTGATATCCCTGATATCCACTGCAAGGAACACAAAGAACAGGAGGATCATTAAAAAAACTTCTATTAAACTACCGGCATGGGACGCGGCGGCGGGGCTGAACCGGCCAAGGAGGATGCCCGCCAAGGCGGCGGCTATGATGATCAGGGGTTGGAGTTTTGCCACGGTTAAATAGCCTCAAGCCCGCATTGATCCATCAGTTCCGCGTTCCGCAGTAATTCTGCCGCCGGGCCCTGGGCAAAGACGGCGCCCTTCCGCAGCAAAATTACCTGCGGACAGAGCGTTGCCGCAAAGGCAAGGTCGTGGGTGGCGATGAGCTGCGTAAGGGGCAGGGATTGAAGGACGCCCATCAGGTTTCGCTGGGCTTTCGGGTCAAGAAATGCGGTGGGTTCGTCAAAAAGCATGACCTGGGGGTTCATCGTTAGGGATGCTGCGATGGCGGCCATCCGTTTTTCGCCGCCGGACAGCCTGAGGGGAGACCGGTCTTTAAGGAAGC
>BNUR01000209.1 GCA_025997495.1 Spirochaetia bacterium
CGGAGATGATGCCCAGCCCCAGGGGATAGACCCGGGGGAAAGTCCGCCGTATTACCGCAGGGTCGGAGATGTCCAGCAGAGCGGCGGCGCGGTCTATAGCGGCGTCAAAACCGATGGCGTCCAGCACTTTGAGGGAGGGGACATTCATGGAATTGGCCAGGGCATCGTAGAGCAGCACCGTACCCTTCCATTCGCCCTTAAAGTTGAGGGGGATGTAGGGGGTACCGTCCTCGTTATGGAACACGATGGGCATATCGTAGATAAGGCTGGTGGGGGTAAATGTTCGGGAATCGATGGCGGCGGAATAGTACAGGGGCTTGAAGGTACTGCCGGGCTGGATATTCCCCTGGGTTGCCCGGATAAGCTGGTTGGATTCATCGTACCGGGAGCCACCGATCAGGGCGGTGATATAGCCGGTCTCATTTTCGATGGCGATTAGGGCGCCCTCCACCACGTTTCTTTCGGTGCTGGTTTTAAGATCCGCGAAGGCGCTGGCGGTCATCACCTTTAAGTCCTGGATACCGAACACCAGGGCGGCCATATCCACCACGGGGTTTATCACCTTGGTATACCGGGAGAGGGCTTTCTGCTCATTTTGGGCTTCCGAGGAAGCGTGGATATCCCCCAGGTCAAAAACCAGGGAAAGCAGGTCGATCACCGGCACGTAGGTCCTTTCCGCCTCGGTGAGCCTGTTTGAGCTGGACCGGGAATATTCCCTGTTGGCCTTCGCAAGCCCCTGTTCCATGAACTTTGCCGCCGCCTGCTGATGCCGCAGATCCAGGGTGGTAAGTACCGTATACCCATCCCGGTAGTAGTCCATGGTTCCGTACATCATGCCGTCCAGTTCCCGGCGGACATATTCGCTGAACCAGGGGGCGGCGTCCTCACGGCTATAGTAGGCCGAGGTTGAAGCCCGGGTGTAGTCGTAGGTATCCCAGTACTCGTTGAAGGAGTCCTCCGCCTCTTCCCGAGTGGTGTAACCGAACTCGATCATCTTATCCAGCACCGACCGCTGCCGGTCACGGGCCACATTGGGGTTATCCAGAGGGTTGTACCGGGAGGGGCTGGAAAGCTGGATCACCAGTATCGCCGCCTCCGCCAGGGTAATATCCCGGGCGCTATGGCCGAAGAAGTACTTACTCGCCGCCTCCACCCCGTAGGTGCCGGGGCCCATATACATATAGTTAAGGTAGATTTCCAGGATCTCGTTTTTGGTGTACCGCCGTTCCATTTGCAGGGACCACCACAGTTCCCGTATCTTCCGGGAATAGGATTTTTCAGTCCGGTCGGTATAGAGGGTTCCCGCCACCTGCTGGGTAATGGTGGAGCCCCCCCCCAGCGGTTTGCCGATGATCTGGCCCACCGCCGCCCGGGCGATACCCCGGATGCTGAAGCCCTTATGCCGGTAAAAATCCGGGTCTTCCCGGGCCAGAATCGCATAAATCAGGTGCCGGGGAAGTTCGCCGAGGGAAACCATCTCCCGTTTTTCATCCGCAGAGAATTCGGTAATCAGGGTTCCGTTGATATCCATGATTTTCGTAGGCAGCGCCGGGGCAAACTCGACAAAGTTCTCCTGATGCCTGATATTACTGGTTCCCGCCAGGGAAAGCCCCAGCCCTACGCCGATAAGCACCGCCGCCAATATGGCCAAAGCCGCAAAAATCCGGATAGCAACAGAAGCTTTCATTAGGTTCAGCGTATGGAATGGCCTGTTATTTGTCAAGGCAAACAATTATTCGCGGGACGCTTCATTTTTTGCCAAATCCATCCGCCGCCGCTTCCGCCGCGAGAAACGCAATCGCCTCACCCACGGGATATGCCTCGCCGGGATCAGCCTTCCGGCCTGGTATGGCGCGGCTCCTGGAATGGCGCCCCTGTCCGGCGAGCCGGGCCTTTGCGGCGGCCTGGTCTTCCAGGGCAAGCTGGGCGGCGGCACGGACAGCCCGCGCTGCGGTTTCGCTGATGCCGCAGCGGCCGGCTATATCCTCCGGGGGGGCGGCGGCGATGGCGGGGAGGGTGGCGTAGGCTTTCATAATGGCGGCCGCCCGCTTGGGGCCTATGCCCTCCACCGATTCCAGGGCGGGGAAAAGGAGATCCTTGGAACGGAGTTTCTGGTTCAGGGTGGTGGCGAAACGGTGGGTCTCGTCACGGACGTGCTGGAGCACCTTGAGGGCTTCCGAGCGTTTGGAGAGGCATATTGGCTGCCGGGCATTGGGGAGCCAGAGTTCCTCGTCCCGCTTGGCCAGGCCCACAATGTCACTGTGCATACCCAGCCCGTCCAGGACACCCTTGGCGGCGTTCACCTGGCCGATGCCGCCGTCGATGAGGATCAGATCCGGGAGTTCGGCGCCTTCACGGATGAGCCGGACATAGCGCCGGTGAACCGCTTCACGCATGGCGGCAAAGTCGTCTACCACCCCCACCACAGAACGGAGTTTGAAATAGCGGTAGTTCTTTTTGTCCGGAATGCCGTTTTTAAAGGAAATGAGGGAGGCCACAGGGTGTTTGCCGTCCAGTTGGGCAATGTCGAAGCCTTCGATGCGTTCCGGCCTGCTCCGGAGGCCCAGTACACGGGCAAGGTCCTCCAGGGCGGGTCCGGCCCCCCGCTCCTTGAGTCGGCGGCGGAGATCCTCCTCCGCGTTTTGCCGGGCCATGGCGAGGACTGCCTGGTGCCGGGGAACTAAAGTTCCTGTCTCGTCGGGCGCCAGTAATTCCGGCGCATACCCGAATTGCTCCTTAAACCAGCGTTTCAAATTAGGAAAGCCGGTTTCAAAATAAGAAACTGTCCGCGAATTATCGCGAATGTCCGCGAATGAAACTTCCGGTTCTTGAATTATTCGCGTTTCTTCGCGTCCATTCGCGGACAGTTCCTCTTTTGTCTCCATTCCCAAACCAATGAATATCCGGGGCGGAGGAGGGCGATCCGGGGTGTAGTAGGCGGCGATAAAGGTTTCCAGGGATTCCGTTTCCTCCGCGGCGGAACGGGTACGGTAGAGTTCCCGTCCGGTCATTTTGCCCCCCCGCATGGCGAAGACCGACCAGGTGGTAAAAATGCTTTCCCCGGCCCAGGCAATGTAATCCCGGCCCTCATTGTCAAAGTCCACCATAACGGGGCTTTCCGAAAGGGCCTTTACCGCGGTGACGGCGTTGCGCAGTTGGGCGGCCCGCTCAAACAGTAAAGCGGCGGCGGCTTCGTGCATACGTTCGGTGAGTTCTATTATCAGAGAATTTGTTTCGGGGGTGTTCCCGGCAGCATTGCCTGCGGACAGGATTTTTTGGATGCGTTCTATGTGAATCTGGTATTCCGCTCCGGTGATTTTGCCGCAGCAGGGGCCGGCGCAGCGGCCGATGTGAAAGTACATACAGGGGGCGTCCCGTTTCCGCAAGGAGCGGCATTTTCGCAGGGGGAACAGTTTGTCGATCAGTTCCAGCAGGGTGTCCACGGCCTGAACGTTGGGGAAGGGGCCGAAGTAGCGGGAACCGTCCTCGACGATGTGGCGGGTCTTGAAAAGCCGGGGGAAGGGGCCGGAGGTGAGGCGGATCACCGGGTAGGATTTGCCGTCCTTCAAATCGATGTTGTACTTGGGGGTGTGCTGCTTGATCAGGGTGTTTTCCAGGAGTAGTGCCTCGTATTCGTTGGCCACGATGATGGTCTCTATGCTCCGGGCATGGCGGATCAGGGTTTCGGTTTTTACATCCTTTGCGCCGGAAAAA
>BNUR01000210.1 GCA_025997495.1 Spirochaetia bacterium
TTAAGCGAATCTTTTACCAGAGGAGCCGGATACCGCGAACCGGAGGTTCGAAAATTGGGCACGTCCGGATCTGTGGGGGGTCCGGGTGGGTGACTGCCCGGTTCTACCCGACCGGGCCGAATGCATCCGGTTTCCCTCCGTATCGAGGTTCATGCTCTCGCAATCCCTCACGGGAAGCCTCAACCTGCCGCCGGCTCTCTGGCCCCGTCGGTCCAGAGTACCACTTCTTTCCGATAATTTAAATGTCAAGAGGAAATCGATTTTTTTTCGATTTAGCTCCCTGACGCCTTTTTTGTAAGCATCGCCAGCCCCCCCTCCCGTAAAACCTTCCAGGCCTTTTTTGCCGTCTCATCTCCCAGGATCTGCGCCAGTTCCCGGTAAAAATCGGCAGCCGGAAGGCCGTCCCCCCGCGCCGCTTCTTCCAGCAGGGCCTGTACCGCCGCCGGCGTCTCCGGGGTTAACCGCAGCCGCCGGTCTTCCAGCCGCCATCGCCAAAAGAGGTTTGTTCCCCGGCCTCTCTGCTGTATCACCGGTTTTGAACCCAGGAAATATACCCGGCCTGCCTGATCTGCGGCAGGTGTCTCCGCGCGCTCACGATCCCGGTTCCGGGCATAGGCGTCTAACAAGCCCGGTATCAGATCCGCCGGTACACCGGGTTTGGGAACCATGAAGGGGAAGGCCCGCTCCACCGGCAAGGCAGTATTGTTGGCCATCCAGGATGCCAGGAGCAGGTCCAGGGGTTCGGTGAAGCGGTCAAACTGTTCTTCACCTTCAAAGGACAGATCGTTCAGAGCAAAGGCGCCGCACTCATTTTCATCACCCCTTACCATAAGCTCTGGATGGCCGCCCCGTTTCCATTCGGCGTAGATCCGGGAATGGCGGGTCAGGACGAACTTATGCCAGAAGGCAGAGTCCAGGAGTCCCGCCGCAAAGAGCTGGCGCAGTATTTCCGCGGAGTCGATGATCTCCTGGTCATCCTGATCCCAATAGCCGTAGATAAGGTAGGCATGGGTCAGGATGCCCGCTTCCTTAAAGGCCGCGCAGGCGTTAATCACATCCCGGAGGCCGATGCCCTTGCCGATGCGCTTAAAGCCCGCCTCGGCAGCCACTTCGATTCCCCCGGAGACCCCCACCAATCCCCCGGCGGCAAGGATAGCCGTAAGGTCGGGGGTAAAATCCTTCTCGAACCGGATGTTCCCCCAGAAAATTAAGGGTTGTTTTAGCTGCCCCGGCTGTTCCGCTTCCCGGTTTAGCAGGGCAAGGCGCAGCAGGGAAGCAGGCGGGGCGGCCTCGTCCACCAAGTGTATCCCCCGGACGCCGGTTTTTTCCGCCTGATCCTGGAGATGCCGGTACAAGGCCTCCGGCTCCAGGGGTTCGAAGCCCCGAATGTAGTCGAGCCCCACATCGCAGAAAGCGCAGGCATGCCAGTAACAGCCATGGGCCAGGTATACCTTGAGCCAGCGGCCGTCCGACCAGAGCCGGTGCATGGGGTTCAAGTCATCCACCGGGAGGAGGTAGCGGGAAAAGTCTACTTTGCTATAGTCGGGGACGGAAAAGGCTATGCCCTCAATATCATTACCGGGGGGGCCTGTCAGTCGGAAAGTATGGGACTCCTCTGTGGGTGGTTGGAGTGGAAAAGGGGCGGGGGTTATTCCGGGGCCGGTTATAACGTGGCCGCTATGCCGGTGTTTGGTTTTGTATAGAGGCGTGTCTTTGGCGCCGTTCCCTTGGGCGATGTGCTCCAGGATGGCTGAGAGGGAACCATAGCCCCGGTCAAAGGACAGGTAATCAAAGTAGTCGAAAAACGCCGGTTCTTCCATAAACCGGAGTTCCGTGTTTACGTAACCGCCCCCGCAAATGGTGGTTACCCGGTCTCCGTAGTGCGCCTTGGCGGAGGACGCGCAGGCGAGGGCGCCGGCGAGGCAGCCGGGGAAGGGGATGGTGACGCCGATTACTAAGGGGCCTTGTGCGTTTACCCCCTCTGCGCCGGGGCTGCCGAAGGGATCTTTGCTTTCGGCCAGGAGCCTGTCCAGGCTGTCCCATTGTTCTTCCAGCAGGGGGCGGTAGAATTCCCGCAGGATATAGCCGTCGAGGCCCTGCGCCACCGCGGAAAAGTCCCGAAACCCGGCGCCGGCGGCCAGGCTGGGGACATAGCGGATAAGGCTGAAAGAAAGGTCAAGGGTGACGGTGATAAAGTCCGCCAGATCCGAAAGGAGCTTGCTTGCCAGCAGGGGAGCGGCGTCCGGCGGCGGATTTCCATCCAGGGAATCCAGGCAAGCGTCGAACCGGGGGCCGCCGGGGAGAACGCCGTTTGCCAGGGCCAGAAGGTGGCCGAACTCCCGGTCAGAGCCGCGAAGAAAATTTGTCAGCCGGTCTATGCAGGACAGCCAGCGGGGCTCCTCGGAAAGGAATTGGTCGATTAAAGAGGCAATGTGGGGGGCCGGTCTTGCGGCCGGTGGGTTGTTTAGGGAAACATGGATTGCGGTATTGGTATTTTTCAATGCAGTTACCCGCGCAAAGATCCGCTCCAGCCCGGCCCGGCAGAAGATCCGCTCAAAAAGGGCTATGGAATGATCCCATACCGGTGTTTGGAAGCCACGGTTTTCAAGAAAGGTTTTCAGGTAGTAGGGTGCGGGGTAGGGGGTATTAATCTGCACCAGGGGCGGCTGGATCAGGCAAATCATTGGAAGCCCTCCTTACGCTAAAGCCGGTTTGGGCTAAAGCTTGGACAGTGGGTACCGGTAGCGCGGAACACCTCAACCGAGGGGATATTCCGGCTCTTGATGCCGAACACCGTACAGGATCGGGGGAAGGCGGGATCCCAAGTCACTTTAAAGTAGGCGCATTTGAGGCAATCCGGCGCGCGCGGCTTCTCAGATTTCGGCCCTTCCATACCCTTTGATTGTAGCCCTTTCCCCCTTCCCCGTACAAGAGTGTGTCCACAAGGAGACGATATAGATGACAGTTTTCAAGGAGTTGAATTAAGGGGTAACTGAAACGTCTTTGTGTCACCTACCGGCAAAGAGACTTGAACTCTTACACCCTCGCGGGCAGTAGATTTTGAGCGGGACCTGCGCCTCAATCTTTACTGATAACTATATATCATGTAAGGAATTAAGTTAAGCCCACGTCAATTTCCGGTATTTTTTCGGTATTTATTCCCGGTGTTTAGTCAATAACCCGCTTCGCCATCCATTTCCCCCGAACCCAGCGCGTGGTATAGAACCCTGCCCTGGCGATAAAGTCCAACCCCATTGCTGCCCATGCCCCCACCGATCCAAACCCAAGGGGGTAGGCGAGGAGGTATGCCGCGCTTATCCGGACGACCCACATGGTGATGATGCTGACCATCATGCAGTATCGTGCGTCCCCGGCGGCGCGGAGGGCGTTGGGCAGGGTGAAACCCAGGGGCCAGAAAATGGGGGCGGTGACGCAGTATACCATGATGTAGCTTTTTGCGAGGCCGTGGGCTTCGGCGCTTAAATGAAACAGGCCGATTAGCGGGTCCGCAAAGATGACTATTAAGGCGGTCAGGGCGATGAGGGTCACATAGCACAGTTTTAGTATTTTTACGGTGTACCGTTTTGCTTGCCGGTAATCCCCGGCGCCTATGCACTGGCCGATGATGGTCAGGATGGCAAGCCCGAAGGCCTGGCCCGGCATAAAGAACAGGGAATTGATAGAGGATGTGATGGCA
>BNUR01000211.1 GCA_025997495.1 Spirochaetia bacterium
TGTGAACCTACCCGAAAGCTACCTTTTTCGCAGGGTGTTTGCCAGGGTAAGCACGACTTGACGATCCCGCGTATTTAGCTGGGCGGCAGCCTGGACAATATCTTGTATATCCTGGGGGAGGGAAGACCGGGGGCGGTTTTTCTCACCTTCCGTGCCCTCCACCGTCCCGCCGACGGCCGGCGCGGCGTAGACCTGCTCTGCGAAAATGCCCTGGCCATCGCCCGGACTACCAGGAGCATGCGGGAATGGAACTGTCCGCAGGCTATTCAGGGGGTGGCATTGTTGAGGGAACCAACGCGGAACCGGGCAAAGCCCTGGCCGAAGCCTTGGCCCACCCAGTGACATATCCGGGAGTACCTACAGCCATGGAGCTACCGGCGGCCCCCGGTGACCGGGGATCCTGGTTCTGGCCCTGCCCAGGACTATTGCTGAAAAAACGGCCCTTGGGAGCACCCATTGGCCTGGCATTTCTTTACGGGGATGGGGCGCAGGAAGCGGGACTGGAAGAGGCCGCCGAAAGTTGCGTGCGGCTCTACAAACAGCAAAGCGGGGTTTATGCGCGGGGGATACGGGTGGGGATTTGAAAAAGCATCCATTTCATAGGGTTATTTACCAGTCATGACCGCCGGAGTAACCGGCTTGAGATCTGCCCACACCAAAGGAAGTCCATATTTCTTTGATATGGCTATAGCGGCATCCTCCGCAGCCTGGCTAAATTCAGCGGATGTCATTCCTTTCCGTTCATCCTGGATCATAAGCCGAGCCGCGTGAATTTCCCGCACGGGCCGAGGCTCATCCGCTATAGTGGGATCGTTCATGTAATCTTCAATAGTTTTCATAGCTTTAAGACCTCCGCAGGCTTATATATCCCTATTGCCTTGTATCCTTCCATGGCGTTGATTCCCGCCGTGATCCTGATTGTCTTTTCACGGACAATATGCTGAAAATTCAAACTTACTATAAAGTCTAAGCCATAGACCGTTGTTATTGCAATATGCAGGGCATCCGTATAAAAGCCGGCCGGGATCGCTTCTCCGGCAAGGTATAGGGATGCAAGCCTTTCCACCTCCGGGGACTTTGGGATTATTTTGACGCCATAATCCGGGATAAGCTTTAACATATCGCTACGACGGGTTTCCTGGATTGTTGCGTCCAATTCTTCATAAACATATGGAGACGTATAGGGTTCATATTTTCCCGCTTTTATCAAATCAAAGACTTTCAAGGTATCTATTTTTAATTGAGGGGAATCATCGGCAAAGGGAAAGTTAAACATCGTGGTTTCCAGGTAGACCCGTGGGATTTTTCCGGACATTATTGCCCTCCTAACCGTAATAGGGGAAGTAGATACATTTTGCGTTAGTCAAGCCGGCCCGAAAGCTACCTTTTTCGCAGGGTGTTTGCCAGGGTAAGCACGACTTGACGATCCCGCGTATTTAGCTGGGCGGCAGCCTGGACAATATCCTGTATATCCTGGGGAAAGGAAGACAAGGGACGACTTTCTCTCCCTTCCGTGCCCTCTACCAGGTATTCGACCGACACACCGAGGGCTTTGGCGATGCTGACAGCGGCAGTGGCTGAGGGGGTGCATTCATGGATACTCAAATAGCTTTCAAGGGTCTTCTGTTTTATCCCGGAACGGAAAGCCAGCTCTTTTACGGGCATATCGGCATACCGCAATTCAGATTTAAGGTTCTCTCTAAAGCCCATATACAAAAAAATATGAGAAAATTAGTATTTTCCTCTTGACGATACCTAATATTTTAGGTATCCTGTTTTTAATTTATGCTTATATCAGGTTTATCGAAGCTTTGATATGAGTTTTTTAGGTACAGGGAGTTATTCTTTTTCAGTAAGGTTTTTAAGCCGTCTTTTGACGGCTTAAGACAGCGGGGGGTTGCCCGCTGGATAAGGTGGTACGCCAAGGAATGCCGTGTGGGGTATGAAAGCGGCGTGGATAAACGTGGATAAATGGCGTTTGAGAAAACTATAGCGGTGATACTAATAGTGGGTTTTATGTGGGGGTGTTGCTCCTGCTTAAAGATATATTCAGTGCCGAAGCCATGCGTTGCATGAAGACGGTGCGGATAGAGGGAGTTATAAAGGAGTTTTTATGAAAAACGAGAAGATTTTATGGGCAATGTTCAGTGTAGTGCTGGCATTTGGGTTTGTTCTTGCGGGTTGCGCTTTTCCAAACAAAAATGATGATGGTCCCGGAGGAAATGTAGAAGCTCGAGCCATAGTGAATTTTCCTACCACAAGTACGAACACGGAGATTCAAGCATTGATTAACCAGACAACCGGTTACCAATTGACTATAACCAAGGGGGGGAAGAAGTTTATAATCAATTGTTATTATCAACACAAACATCGGTAACGATTATTCTTACAACAGGTGTTCATGTTTTTTCAGCAACCGCAATGAAAAACACAGATATATTGGGGACTGGCACAGTTACAAAAGAGCTTGTAGTTGGAGTAAACGATATAACCATTCTTTTGGAACAAAATCAAGTTGATACCGATATAACTATTGGATGGGAAAATCCTGAAGAAAGCGGTGTTGATGGCACAGTTCCTGCCTTTGGTAGCGTTAATAGTTTTCCTTATAAAAATATAGGCTATGACGATACTTATGGTGTTTATAGAGCCGTAGGTGCTGATGGCAAAACATATACATCAACTGATATGTTAACCTGGAATAATAATACTCCAGATGTCGGAGCTACTGCAGCTGCTAATATGTGGACATTTGGCTTTATTGGTGGAAAGTTCTGTTATTCCGGATACTCAGCGGGAACACCCAAGTATTTTGATGGGACAAACTGGCAATCAATTTCTACAACTGCTAATAACATAGTTTTCTTTAAGGGTTATTGGTATGCGGTAAGCCCTTTTTATCTGAAGAGATCTAATGTAATCGAAAGTGGTTATACCGATGTTTTACCTGGTACAACTTTTATTGATGGTTGCTTTGCTTTTGACGATGATATTCTATCATATATGGCAACTCCCTCTAATTACTGCAAAGTTTCTATAGATGGAACAAACTTTGCATCCGTTCCCGGAGAACATATACAGGCGATATCAAATAATGGCAAATATTATTTGTTTGATCAAGCAGCAAGAGTATATGAAAGTGTTAACTGGGATAGTGGTTATACTATAATACGAGATGGATATGCTAACACTCATGTTAGTACCGAACCAATAAAAGTTAACAATGTTTTGTATCATTTGGAAACACAAGGTACAACAGTATTAGTTGTATCCTTTGATGGTACAACCTGGACTGAACATCCATTACCCAGTGATTTTTCTTCCGCTGATGAATATACTTACTTGAAATATTTAAATAATAAGATAGTAGTATATAACAACACTTCCCATAAAATATGCTGGGCCGATATGTCTAGCTAAGATGAACAAGGCACCTTGAACAAAATTAGTATTTACTATAAAAATATTGGTAAATACTAATTTTGTGTATTTATAAAATAACATTAAAAACATTAAGCGAACTCATAATCCGCCGTAAACGTCAAAAGCGCCCCACCTTATAAAAAAACAGCCACGGCCCTAAACTTCCGGGAATCAAATATTTCGGAGGCGAAAATGAAGCGTTACAGCGAGGAAGAGAAGCGGATGTGGGTGGAG
>BNUR01000212.1 GCA_025997495.1 Spirochaetia bacterium
CATTCGGGGCGGGGCACGGGGTTGTGGAAAACCTGTACTACCTGGCTCTCCCGTCCTTTGCCCTGAGCCTCAACATGGTGGCCCTCATGGGCAGGATCACCCGGGGCAGGATGATTGGGGAACTGGGTCAGGATACGTTTGGCTATGTAGGGAAGTAAAAAGCCCACGGGGATCTATTAGCACGTATTAGGGGATTATACAAGGATTGAACAATAGAGTATCTTGTTCAAAAGAAGGGGTTTTGAGTGTTTAAGACTTTTCGCCTGTTTTGGCTGCCCTGTCTTTGTGCGATTCTCCTCACCGGATGCAGGCTGGCGCCCCGGGAAGCTACAGCAAGTCCCGATCCGCGCACGGGGCCTAACCTGGTCATCTTTTTCGCGGAGGATGGCGCCACCCGGCGGACGGCGCGGGCCATCGCCCGGATGACCGGGGGGGATTTGTTTGATATTGGCGGCAAAACACCGCTGCCTGCTCCGCTTGGGTATGACACCTTTTTTGTGGGAGGATCCCTCACGGAAGGACAGGTCGCGGCGCCTGTGGCGGATTTCCTTGCCCGGACAGACTTCATAGACGGCAGGGTTATCCCCTTTTGGACCAGTTGGGAAGAGACCGGGGATTTGAACGGGGAATTTGAAATACTCATCCGGGGCGGGCGGTTCCTCCGGGGCGGGGGTTTCCGGTTTCAAAAGTGGGTAAGGGCCGGGGAAATTAAAGGGATGGTTGAAACCTGGGCGGCCGCTCCTTTGGCGGAACTGGAGCTTCGCCAGGCCGCCGGGGGAGATATGGCGGAGGACATGGCAAAGCTGTTTTCGGCGGCCTATCCGGAACGGCTCGGGCCTGCGGTTTTCGAGGACGGTGAGTGGACCCTTGAAATGGACGGGAAACGCTGGTATTTCGCCCAGGGCAGGTTTCTCCCCCGGGAGGATGCGGCCAGGCCGGAGGAATTCCGCCCCCTGTATCTGTACCGCTATGCCCTCGAAGACCGGGATGATCCAAACCCCTGGCAGCCCTTGGCTAATCAGATTCTTTCCCGGCGCTTATCCTCCGGTTCATACCGGGGCCGCCTGTCCCCAACCCCCGGCGCCCGCCGTTCTCCGTTTTATGAAACCCTCTGGCAGACCCGCAGCAGGGAGGAGGCTTTTTCGCAGCAGCAACGGATTACTTTTTTAGGATGGTCCGTGCGAATACACCGGGACATAGTCGCCCCGCTTAATCGGGCGGAAGCGCGTATTGCGGCGCTGGCGGAAAATGACCCGGAAATACAGGGGTGGATCAAAAGCCTGGACAGCATAAGCGGTTGGAATTGGCGAAACATTGCGGGCAGCGAAAACCGCAGCTTTCATGCCTATGGGGCGGCAGTAGATCTGTTGATGAAACCCCAGCCGGGCAAGGAAACCTACTGGCAGTGGACGGCAGCCAAAGGGATTGACTGGCGTTCCGTGCCGCAGGAAAACCGGCAGAACCCGCCCTCCGCCGTGATCCGGGCCTTTGAGGAGCAGGGCTTTATCTGGGGAGGCAGGTGGCCCTGGTATGATACCATGCATTTTGAATACCACCCGGAACTGCTGATTTTTGGAACAGGCAGGGGGACGGGGGGCAGCGTCTGATAAGAAAAAAATGACCGCCTGAGTGGGTGGCTTTTTTATGCCTTAAAAGGTGATTCCGGTTTAGGTGGTGCTGACGGGGGATGGGTAAGGCAAAGAGAATAAATATTTCGGGATTATACCATCACGTATACTAGCCTATAAGTGTATAGAATAGTATACAGCCAGGTATGGCAACAACCCGGTTAATATTATCACAAATGAAGTTTAATATTAAGCGGGTTGTTGACAAAAAATGTATCGTTCTGGATTTCGCATAAAACTTAAATTTTATGTAGCCCTACTAAATAAAAAGGGGCTATATAAAATGACATTTTTTGAGTTTAACAGCCGGTTTCCGATCTTGACAAGGAAACCGAAAAGAAGTATATCCATGTATCGGTGAATCATTCGATAGGGCAATACAGCGCCGGGAACGGGATTCATACAAATGGTATTGAAGGTTTTTGGTCTCTGGTGAAACGTGAGTATATCGGGACGCACCACCATTACAGCGTGAAGTATATGCAGCATTATATTGACGAAATGAGTTTCAGGCAAAACAACCGGAAAAATCCGGCTGTTTTGATACTTTGCTGGGTCAAGCGGTAATCAAGAAAGCATCTTGAAAATTTTATTTGGAATTATACTATCCAGAATCCGAAGATGATTTATGATTCAATTCAATAAGGTCTATCTTTTCTTTCTGTATCTTCAATAGTTCCTTCGACTGCACCAATAAACAATCTTGTAAAACCCTGTCTAATTTGTTAAATATCTCAATAATATGTTCCAATCTGAGGTCAGGCGGCGTATCAAAAAATATCTCACCTTTACCTCTCTTTAACCAGTCAACATTAACTTTGAACTGTGATGATATAAGATGAATAATACGGTTATTGACGTTTCGATGGTTTAATTCAATTTCGCCGACTAAAGTCTGGCTTACAAAGATTCGTTTTGCAAACTGGCGCTGGGAGAGTTTCAAGGTCAATCTTAGTTCTTTGATACGTTCATTTGCTTCATACATATCTACTATAAACAGAGTATGTTTTAAAAACGGATTAAGTTCAAGATAACAATGTGGTTATTTTAGACGAATTTCCCCATGAGTGTATAAAATAGTAGACAGTTTTATCGGTTATTCGGAAAATATTTTGAAAATTTTGTGGAATTTTCTTATATAACCTATTGACAGATTATTTTGTTGTCGATATAATGACTATAATCAGTTCAAAAGGGGTCTAAAGTAATGGAAAGGGACAGAAGACTGGAAGATTTGTCCGGGGTTTACCGGGAAATGGACAACGACCGGAAGAAGAAAATGGAGAAACTGGCTGAAGGCCTTTTGAAGGTTCAACTGATTGTAGAGAGTGAAAAGAAGGAAAAAACAGAGTTCAGGAATGAAAAGTGTCAAATTGGATACTTAACGGTGATTTGAAATAGTGCCCGCCGTATGGTGGGCAAAGATTGCTTTAAGGAGAAATCTAAATGGACATAATTGTACTGGAAGGTCCCAAAAGTTGCGGGAAGACAAGCTCGCTGGGTATGCTCTACGCGCTTATGGCAAACAAGGCGGGAACACAAATCCTGAAAGGCCCCGTTTCTATCCACGACAAGGGGGAGGGGCCCAAAGATTTTTTTGCCGTGCTTGACTACACCGGAAAGCGGCTTGGGAATAAAAAAATAGCTATTTTTACCAGCGGGGATACGATTAGTTTGATAGAACTGGGCATTAATATTGCCATCGATCAACAAGTGGACATTTTGATCGCCCCCAATTCAACCCGCAAGCCCGCATTCGTGTTGTACGCCTCCCATACAGTTTTACCTCCCTTTTCCCAAACAATAAACTTCAAGATTATCACCTGAATCCGTATGAAATAACGCCCAAAACCGCAGGATTTGATTTTTTGCCGGATTTTAGCTGACTATGGTGCGCTGAACATTATTTCAACTCGCTAAAATCTTATGGAAATCAGCAAATCAATTATTTCATTTGCAAATATCCAGCCTGGAAAATTATTTGGGCAGACCTGTCCCTGTGCTCAAATCCTTGAGCGAATTAT
>BNUR01000213.1 GCA_025997495.1 Spirochaetia bacterium
ATGTATTTCTAAAACTGATACCGAGTATCTACCTCGCATCAATTCTTTACTATCTGAAAATATTCAAAACTTTTTAAAGGTTCGCATTTTGGCTGATATATGATATTTCCATCCCTAAAGCAGTATACTATGGCTTTCACTCAAGCACTGAATGACTGCGTGGAAGCCATAATAACGTCAAACGTGGGAAAAAAGAAACCATTTTCCGATCTTTTAGAATTGGCAATAAAGGACATCGAATCAGGCACCTTCGCCAAGAGAGTCCAGGGCTAACGAAATGAAATTTGGAACAGATTTCAACCGTGGCGCGTATAAGGTGGCGGCAAAGACCGCAAAGGAGTGTTTTTGTTATGAAGAAGCAGGTGTTTTTTATTGCGGTATTGCTGGGCATGGCGGCGCTGAACGCGTGGGCGCAGGCAGCCCCCGCGAGCGACTTCAAGTACGACCTGGACAAGGCCGGAACCGGGGTGCTTATTCAGAAATACCTCGGCAAAAGCGCCGTGGTACGCATCCCGGAAACGATTGAAGGCTACCCGGTAACCGTTATTGGAGAATGGGCTTTCAGTAACACTAGCGGCATCATCACCTCGGTGGTGATCCCCAATTCGGTAACAGAAATAAGGGAAAGGGCTTTTTACGATCGTAGGGATCTCACCACCGTTACCTTTCCCGACAAGCTTGTTACCATAGGTAAGGGCGCTTTTAAGGAATCCGGCCTGACTTCCGTCAAACTCCCCGACACGGTAACAACGATAGAGGATGAAACGTTTTACTATTGCAGCGATCTCACCACCGTTACCTTTCCCAACAAGCTTGTTCGCATAGGCGCCTCCGCGTTTAACGGATGTAGGAGCCTCCGCTCCGTCAGAATCCCCGATACGGTAACAAGCATAGGGAATGGGGCTTTTGGAGCCTGTGAAAAACTGACCGGCGTTACCCTGTCCGCTTCGCTTATTACCATAGGCGATTACGCCTTTAGCGATGGCGATGAATATGCTTATTTCGGTTGTCCCATAACGGAGATCGTCATACCCGCCAGCGTAAGCAGCATTGGATATAGGGCTTTTGAAGGCTGCGCTGAACTGAAAACGGTCACCCTGCCCCCAGGGCTTGAGCGCATACGGGGCCGCTTGTTTTACCGCTGCACAGCGCTAAGCGCTATCGCCATACCGGACAGCGTAACAGAAATAGGGCGGGATGCATTTAGCTACTGTTCCTCGCTGGAAAGCGTTACCGTGTCCGCCCATCCCATAACATGGAATGGTACCCAATTCGCCGGCTCCCCCCGCTTGACCCTGGCATCCAAAAGCGCCATTAGATCCGCCGGGTATACGGGGGAGTTCTAGGCGAAACAACAGGCTTGTGCCTGTCAGATGAAAAGCCCCCGCAGGTATCACGACCCGCAGTAAGGGGAACAGAAGGTCCATAACCCCTCATTACATATCCCTCACTCCTTGTATTAAGCCGTTATCTCCCCTATACTTGCCCTATGGACGAGAGCATCAAGTTCGTTTCCTCGGCCTTCCGGCATACTATCAGCGAGGAAGACATCCGTTGGGCCGTTAACCATCCGCTTTACGAGGGCCTTGTGAAAGGCTATCTGAACAAATATGTAATTCTGGGGTATGATACCAAATGGCGGTTGCTTGAAATAATGTATAACCGCATCGACGATGATACGGTGAAGGTGTTTCACGCAATGAAGTGCACCACGAAATATCTCCCCTTAGTGGGATTTTAGGAGGAATGCATGGTAGATACAGCTAAGAACTATTCGGACATGACTGACGAAGAATATTGGGCCTTGGACGATGAGGTAACCCGCAACCCGCCCGATGTGTCCGGCATAACCGGCGGGTTCTTTACCGAACGAACCCGCCAGCGGGAGGGTGCGGAGTGTACCATCATCCTCGACCAATTTTCTGCGGATTACCTTAAGGCTGCCGCCGAAGCCACCCATAAGACCCCCGCCCAGATTGTCGGCGAACTGGTGCGCAAGGAACTGAAATCCGCCGTCTGATAACGGCAAAGAATGCGGCTTCGAGTCCCGCAGTTTCAAACAACTGGTGTTAAGCCCGTGTTCCAAAAGCCCCCGCAAGTATCACTCTTCCCCTTTTTCGCCTTTGCGGTTTTCCTTCTTATTGTTATGAGGAGAGAATGTGTCTAAAATAAAAATCTGCGGACTTTTCCGTGATGATGATATTAGTTTTGTGAACGAGGCGGGCCCGGATTATGCCGGTTTTGTCTTTGCGTTTAGTAAACGGCAGGTTTCCCCGGAACGGGCGGCACAACTCCGGACGTGGCTGCGGTACGATATTGTGCCGGTTGGGGTCTTTGTGAACGCACCGGTGGAAGCCGTCGCCGCCCTGTACCGGGACGGGGTGATTGGTATCGCCCAGCTCCACGGGGATGAGGATAGTAATTATATTGCGGCGCTAAAGGATAAAACAGCAAGAGGCGCTTCCGGCCCGGTCCCGGTGATTAAAGCGGTGCGGGTAGAGAGCCGGGAGGACATACTGGGCGCGGCAGGGATCGGGGCGGATTACCGTTTGCTGGATAATGGGGCCGGGGGAACCGGGAAGCGTTTTGATTGGACTTTGCTGAGGGATGGCGATTTTTTGGGCGGATTGCCCGTCCCCTGCTTCCTTGCGGGGGGCATTGACGTGTATACTATAGAAGAGGCCCTCCGGTTTAAGCCTTTTGGGATTGATGTTTCCAGCAGCGCGGAAACCGGCGGCATTAAGGATCGGGATAAGATGCTAAGGTTGGTAGAAATTGTGAGGAACCATACATGAGTAAAGGCAGGTTTGGCGATTACGGCGGGCAGTACATTCCGGAAACCCTGATGAACGAGATCATCAATCTGGAGAGGGCATACAATCAGTATAAGGATGATCCGCAGTTTTTCGCGGAGCTGAATGACCTGTTGAATATCTATGCGGGACGGCCGTCCTTGTTATACTACGCTGAGAAAATGAGCGCCGATTGTGGGGGCGCCAAAATATATTTGAAGCGGGAAGATCTGAACCATACCGGATCCCACAAGATCAATAACGTTCTTGGGCAGGCCCTGCTGGCAAAGAAAATGGGCAAGACCCGGATTATCGCCGAAACCGGTGCCGGTCAGCACGGGGTTGCTGCCGCCACCGCCGCAGCCCTCCTGGGCCTGGAGTGCGAAATTTTTATGGGAAAGAAAGATACGGAGCGGCAGGCCCTCAATGTGTACCGCATGGAACTCCTCGGCGCACGGGTGAACGCGGTTACCTCCGGCACACAAACCCTGAAGGACGCGGTGAACGAAACCATGCGTGAATGGGTTGGACGGGTTCACGACACCCATTATGTGCTGGGTTCCGTCATGGGGCCCCATCCCTTCCCCATGGTGGTGCGGGATTTCCAGAGCGTTATCGGCAGGGAAGCACGGGAACAGATCCTGAAACATGAAGGAAAACTTCCAACTGCGGTGATCGCCTGTGTGGGCGGGGGCAGTAACGCCATGGGCATGTTCTACCACTTCATTCCCGATAAAACAGTAAAACTGATAGGCTGTGAGGCTGCCGGCCTGGGTGTGGATACGGAAAAACACGCGGCCACCATTGCCAGGGGAAGCGTGGGAATATTTCACGGTATGAAGTGGTAGAA
>BNUR01000214.1 GCA_025997495.1 Spirochaetia bacterium
AGGATACAGTATAAAAGACCCTACATATAAATTATGGCAGCGTCTGGATGAACCAAGGGAAATTTTTGCGGACAATCTTTGGGTGCATACTTTTAACGCAATTCTTCCTGCCGCACAATATGGCGAATCGCATCCCGAATATTATGCGCTTATTAACGGTGAACGCCGCCCCGGGGCTGCCAGCCAATGGTGTTTGACAAACCCGGAAGTGTTTGAACTGGCCGCCGCCGGAATAGACGCTATTTTTAAAGCAAATCCCGACAAAAAAATTATTTCGGTCAGCCAGAACGACAGTCAGAATCATTGTCAATGCGATAATTGCAGGGCAATAGATGAACGGGAAGGCAGCCCTTCGGGAACTTTAATTTACTTTTTGAACAAATTAGCGGAGCGTTTCCCCGATAAAGAGTTTTCTACGCTTGCCTATTTATACTCCGTAGCCCCTCCTAAATATATAAAACCGTTGCCAAACGTTAATATTATGCTCTGTGATATAAACTGTAACCGCGAAGTTTCTCTTACCGAAAATGAATCGGGGCGGGCTTTTGTAAAGGATATGGAGGGCTGGGCCGCAATTTCTGATAATATATTTGTATGGGATTACGGCATCAACTTTGATAATTATGTTTCCCCATTTCCCAATTTTCATATATTGCAGCCCAATATGCGCCTCTTTAAAAAGAACAATGCGTACATATCCGTCTTGTGTCGAAATAAAGAAACCATCCTGTTTTATCAATGATATATCAAGATTTTTAAGGGGCAGCTGAAAATCGCCGATAAGTATATCACCTTTTTTTATAGGCGAATCACTTGGAATAATGGCAAGTTCCACACCGGATATTCGTTTTACAAAATCCTGCATCAGGTTTGCCGCTTCCATATCGACAGCGGCTTTTTGATTAACAACAATGCGTGTTTGCGGTTTGTTATTCCTTACAACTGCCAATTGGCAGGAAGTAATCAAAGGAATAAAAGACAAAAATAACAGGCGGCGCCTCATTCTTTTTCTCCAAAAACGGTAACCGTGTTACCCTATGCTCCATATTCTGGTTAACTAACTTTTTTGTCAAGCGCCTGATTTTTAAATTCAGGTATTCCAAATTCGAAAAAACCGCTTTTCCCGTCACCGGAAACCTTGTTCATCCGTGGAATATCTTTTTCCTAAGTATACGCCTGCGAAGGACACAACAATCAGTTTACGATGGTTACCTGCCCGTGTACTCAACCTCATAGCCAAAGACTTCACGCGAAGTAACGGACAGCTTTTCCGTCTGACTTTCGGACGGGAGACCCGGATTGATGTAATAGACCAGGCCGTAATTGCTTCTACCGGGCCGTTGTTTAACGATGTTGCTCTCGCTGTCATAATACTCGCCATATCCAAGCTTCTCGGAAAATTCCGTAAGTTTGGCATCGGTGATGGCATCAAGGTCGATTTGGGCAGGCGCGTAGTCTCTGGTCCCAACAAAGTCCATGATACATACCCCGTCCTTGATCCCCTGCGTGTCCTTCGGGTCCATATTGCCGAAATCTTCTATTTTGTCGTTCACCACGAAGGACATGCACATCATTGTGGTGGCAAAGGCGAAACGGGGCACCGCCGAAGGGAGGTATCTCCCAAAACCCACTTCCCGTACCAGGATCGGATGTTCCTCTTTGGTCGCGGAGCCTATGTCCCCCTGGAATGATGTGGCGGCGCCAAAGGCCACGAGGATGTAACTGAGTAAATCGGCGAAACGATCGCCGCCTTTTTTCCAGGAGTCGGCCAGGAGCAGTTCTGCATTTGGATCATCCGCTATAGTATTGATGGAAATCATAGTCTCGCCGTCCCAGTATTCCCTCCCCTCTCCAGGATAGGGCGAACGGTCGGCGTTTTCCCCGCCTGTGTCGTACAGATCCACCCCGTCGAGGCCGTAGTACCTGCAGAAGCTGGCGCAGTCCTCACCAAAGAGGGCCTGCTCGCTTGCGGCGGCGAGGCTGCCAAAGCTCACGCCGTCCCCGCCGCCGCAGATGCCCAGCAAGACCTTTATCCCGCGGTCATGCAGGGGCTTGATGTTCTTTTCCCACTTTTCCACTATGCGTATCAGCTCCGGGGAATATTCGACATAAGCGGCGATATTCCCCTGCTTGATATACCCGCCGCTGATCACCACATAGTCAAAATAGGGGGTTCCTTCCAGTTGGCGCAGGTCATTGTCCTGATTCCCAAACATGTCTTCATATTCCCGCGCATCCATTTTTTTAAGAACATAGCCGGCGGTACTGGCCAGTATCTCCTCGGCGTATGGCCCGGCGCTGTCCACGAAAACCGCCGTCCGCATCTGGCCTATACTTTTCGGCGGCGTTTTATCAGGAGTGGGAACGATGAAAAACAAATCCCCATCAGAGAGGGAACAGCCTGTAACGCACAGCAAACATGACAGGGCGGCGGCGTACAGGCGCATCTTACCGTTCATATACTACAGCCCTGCCCAGGGCCCATACATTCTTGGGTAATCATTGCCGACATATATAACATTTTGGCCGTATAGTTCTCTACTGATCCTTGACAGGTAATGCTCCGGCTCCGGTATCCCATCGCCATATTTATTGGGCCACCTAGCTTTAATCTCGTTACGGGAACGAAAGCAGTAATACATGACTATGCCATAATCCCCGTCCAAGTGGTCACGCATTTTTATACCTATACCGTTGTCGTTAGCCGGCGGCAGCGGGGCCGTATCCACATCGGCCAGCGCGATAGAACACGGGCCATAGCGGTTCTTGGGCATGGGGTTGGAGGAATCACCCTGCCAATTGCCATAGTTTGGCTCAAAACTGTAATCGAATACATCGGTTATTCTCACCCTTTTGCCGTTAAATGTCATGGATTCGGGGAGGCGCGAGCCGAAGCGTATCTCGTACACGTCCTGCACGATAGGATACGGCATCGCCTGTTGCAGCTCATAGGCGAACCTGAACAGGTTTTGCCCGCCTTTGGCCCAGGCTTTTTCGATCTTCTCGCTGGTGGCGCCGAAGCTTTGGTAGACACCCAAGTCGGGGAACACGTTAGCCAGGCCGGGACCGGCGGTTCCGGCTTTGTTGGCGTACTCCTCGTCATAGGCAACGCCGTCAAGCTGGTATTTTGTCAACTCGGCGACAACATCGCGGATAAATGCCCGGGTCACATCCTCTCCAAACGGGTAGGGAGTATTGGTGTTTTCCTGCCAGGGCCAATACTCCTCATTCGGCCATTCGTACAGGGAGCCGATACCAACGCCGTCTGTCCGGGGAACCATGCTCATCAGGACCATTATGCCGGCCTCCTGGAGCGGCCGAAATTTATTCATGTAATCGTTATACATGTGTATTTGCTCATCGTCGCCGTAATGTAAGTGCAGACCCGTTTTCTGGCATAGTGTCGTACCGTCCATGCTGCAGTCCCGGTACGCTATCCGGCCCCCGTACAGGATGACGTAGCGATCGAAAAAGGGCGTACCGTCCTCAAGCTGATACCCAATCAACTGGCGCGGGTCCTCTTCCGGCTCACCCCACGCTTCCTGGATAACCCGCTTGCCGTTCTTGTTCAGCTTTTGGGCAAGATCTGGGTCGGTAACCGGCTTAACGGAAACC
>BNUR01000215.1 GCA_025997495.1 Spirochaetia bacterium
AAAGCCGGTAGCGTAACCGTAAGGAGCGCGCTGTCTAAGGTAAATTTAGTGAGGAGGGTGAAGTCGTAACAAGGTAGCCGTACTGGAAAGTGCGGCTGGATCACCTCCTTTCACACTGAAAGGGCGGGACAAGTCAGTAGACTTGTTCCCAAACCGGAGTATAAGCTATTCCGGGGGGCATGTGGTTTAACCGCCGGGTGTCCCAAACATTGGTCGTATGACCTGCAACCTCTTTGCTTTCTTCTAATCTCCCTTTCCCTTTTTTTGAATGTAACGTTCTTCTATATAATAGGAGACGAAACAGATATGGATACAGATAAGGGGATATAGCTCAGCTGGCTAGAGCGGCGGCTTTGCAAGCCGTAGGTCAGGGGTTCAACTCCCCTTATCTCCACATTGGGAGATAAGATCTCCCAGGGTTCTTTGAAAGAGGCCGAAAGGTCTCAACATAGGGAAGGGGTATGAGCAAGGTTCCGAGAGGGACTTTGCGGGAACAATAATATGGTCAAGCGAGAGAAGGGTTTAAGGTGAATGCCTTGGAGTCATGAGGCGAAGAAGGCCGTGGCAAGCTGCGAAAAGCCGGGGGGAGGAGCAAACATCCCGCGATCCCCGGATAGCCGAATGGGGTAACCCGGCGGGAGTGATCCCGCCATCCGGCCGCTGAATCAAATAGGCGGCGGAAGCAATACTAGGGGAACTGAACCATCTAAGTACCCTGGGAACAGAAATCAATGAGATTCCGAGAGTAGCGGCGAGCGAAATTGGATGAGCCTAAACCGTCCATTAGGACGGGGTTGTAGGGCCGCTTTGGGGTAACCCGCGGAGTAAGAAATGTTCAGTATAGCGGAACGGTTTTGGGAAAGCCGGACAAAGAGGGTGAAATCCCCGTACGCGACATAGTGGACACTCCGTGGAGCGGTACCTGAGTACGGCGAGGCACGAGAAACCTTGTCGGAATCCTGGTCGACCACGATCAAAGGCTAAATACTCCATGACTACCGATAGAGAAGAAGTACCGTGAGGGAAAGGCGAAAAGAACCCCGGTGAGGGGAGTGAAAAAGAACCTGAAACCTTAAACCCACAACAGGTCAGAGCCGGAGTAATCCGGTGATGGCGTGCCTTTTGTAGAATGAGCCTGCGAGTTACGATAGCGAGCGAGGTTAAGGCGTTGAAGCGCCGGAGCCGGAGGGAAACCGAGTCTGAATAGGGCGAGTGAGTTCGTTGTCGTAGACCCGAAGCCAAGTGATCTAGTTACGGGCAGGTTGAAAGTCAGGTAAAACTGAGTGGAGGACCGAACCCTAGTCTGTTAAAAAAGGCAGGGATGACCCGTGACTCGGAGCGAAAGACTAAACAAACTTGGAAATAGCTGGCTCTCCCCGAAATGCCTTGAGGGACAGCCTCATCCAAAAGTAATGAAGGTAGAGCACTGGATGGACTAGGGGGCTTCATCGCCTACCAAACCCAATCAAACTCCGAATGTCATTATTCAACGGATGGGAGTGAGACTGCGGGCGACAAGGTTCGTAGTCGAGAGGGAAACAGCCCAGACCGTTAGCTAAGGTCCCCAAATACCGCTAAGTGTAAAATGATGTGTGATGGCGAAGACAGCCAGGAGGTTGGCTTAGAAGCAGCCATTCCTTAAAAGAGTGCGTAATAGCTCACTGGTCGAGTCATGATGCGCAGATAATGTAACGGGGCTAAGCGGTATACCGAAGCTACGGGTTCAGTAAGCAATTGCTGGACGGTAGGGGAGCATTCCACGGACCGATGAAGGTGCACTGAGAAGTGAGCTGGAGGGGGTGGAAGAGAGAATGCAGGTATAAGTACACGAAAAGACGGGTGAGATCCCCGTCCGCCGAAAGCCTAAGGATTCCTGGGTAAAGGTCATCTGCCCAGGGTAAGTCGGCCCCTAAGGCGAGGACGAAAGTCGTAGTCGATGGGAAACTGGTTCAGATTCCAGTACCTTCCTTAGTTTTGATGGGATGACGCATGAGGTGAAACCCGGCCGGGCGACGGTTGTCCCGGTCGAAGTGGTGAGTTATTAGGGTGGTAGGCAAATCCGCCATCTTAGATGAGCCATGACAGCGAGTGGAGCTACGGCAAAGCGAAGCGGGCGTAATCAGGGTGCCAAGAAATAATCCCTAAAGCTAGGCTGAGGAAGACCGTACCGTAAACCGACACAGGTAGGCGGGATGAGCAATCTAAGGCGCTCGAGAGAACTCGCGTTAAGGAACTCGGCAAAATGCATACGTAACTTCGGGAGAAGTATGACCTCATACGGGAGTATGGGGTGACACAAAGCAGTCCCAGGCGACTGTTTACCAAAAACACAGGCCTCTGCGAATCAGCAATGAGACGTATAGGGGCTGACACCTGCCCGGTGCCGGAAGGTTAAGGGGAGCGGTTATCCGTAAGGAGAAGCTGTGAACTGAAGCCCCGGTAAACGGCGGCCGTAACTATAACGGTCCTAAGGTAGCGAAATTCCTTGTCGGGTAAGTTCCGACCCGCACGAAAGGTGTAACGATCTGGGAGCTGTCTCAACGCGAGACTCGGTGAAATTTATGTACCGGTAAAGAAGCCGGTTACCCGTGGTTAGACGGAAAGACCCCGTGAACCTTCACTGTAACTTATCATGGGGACTTGATGCGGCATGTGTAGGATAGGTGGGAGACTGTGAAGCATGGGCGTTAGCTTGTGTGGAGTCACCGGTGAAATACCACCCTTGTTGGATTAGGTTTCTAACCTGCGCCATGAAGCTGGTGTGGGGACAATGATAGGCGGGCAGTTTGACTGGGGCGGTCGCCTCCCAAAGAGTAACGGAGGTGCGCGAAGGTCTCCTCGCCTTGGTTGGAAATCAAGGTATGAGTGTAAAGGCACAAGGAGGCTTGACTGCGAGACTGACAGGTCGAGCAGGTACGAAAGTAGGTCTTAGTGATCTGGCGGTAGCGAGTGGAAGCGCCGTCACTTAACGGATAAAAGGTACTCCGGGGATAACAGGCTGATCTTCCCCAAGAGTTCACATCGACGGGAAGGTTTGGCACCTCGATGTCGGCTCATCGCATCCTGGGGCTGAAGCAGGTCCCAAGGGTTTGGCTGTTCGCCAATTAAAGCGGTACGTGAGCTGGGTTCAGAACGTCGCGAGACAGTTCGGTCCCTATCTGCCATGGGCGTTGGAAAGTTGAGAGGAGCTGTTTTTAGTACGAGAGGACCGAAATGGACGAACCTCTGGTGTATCTGTTGTCCTGCCAAGGGCACGTGCAGAGTAGCTACGTTCGGAAGGGATAACCGCTGAAGGCATCTAAGTGGGAAGCCCACCTCAAGATTAACTTTCCCTGGGGGTTTAACCCCCCTGAAGGTACCAGGAAGACTACCTGGTCGATAGGGTGGCGGTCCAAGCACGGTAACATGTTCAGCCGACCACTACTAATCTACCGTGAGGCTTGACCATATTATTGTTCCTTAATAAATATACCCTAACCCGCAATAGCAATTGTAATTAATTGTCTGGTGATTATGGTGGAGGTGTTATACCCGTTCCCTTTTCGAACACGGAAGTCAAGCCCTCTTACGCCGATGATACTGCCCCTCAAGGGGT
>BNUR01000216.1 GCA_025997495.1 Spirochaetia bacterium
CGGTGGGCTCGGTCTGCGCGTTTATCGGGGCGATCAGCGCGCTGGTGTATAACACCGGTATCGGCATGGGGCCGTCATTGATAGTAGCCCTGCTGGTCGGGCTGGGGGTCGGCGCGTTCCAGGGTTTTGCGGTCCTCCGACACATACCCCATACCGGTTTGGCATTATTAACTGGAATTATTATATAAAGGAATCGCAAAAGTATCTTGAACGCGTGGGCTTGCAGGAAAATCCCGCCACCGTGGTGAGTAAGATAGGCGTCGGCAAACAGCAGCTGGTGGAAATCGCCCGTGCGCTTTCAAAGCAGGTTGACCTCCTGATACTCGATGAGCCGACCTCCTCGTTGAACGATGATGAAAGCGATCACCTGCTGAACCTGATCCTCGAATTCAAGAAGCAGGGCATCACGTCAATTATGATTTCCCATAAACTGGGGGAAGTGCTCAAGGTTGCCGACACGGTAACGATTCTGCGGGACGGTAAGTCGATCCGCTCGTTTGACGTAAAAGCGGAACACCTGACCGAAGAGATGATTATCAAGGACATGGTAGGGCGTGACCTGACCCACCGTTTCCCCACCCGGAAATCGAAGCCCGGCGAAACTATCATGGAAGTGAAAAACTGGTCGGTGTATCATCCCGACTATCACTCGATTAAAGTGGTGGACAAGGCCTCGTTTTATGTGCGGAGGGGGGAAATCGTTGCATTTTGCGGGCCCATGGGCGCGGGGCGAACCGAGCTTATGATGAGCCTTTACGGGCTGTCCTACGGTTCCCGCAGTGAAGGTGAGCTGTATCTCAAAGGGAAAAAAGCCGCACCGCGCTCGGCGAAGGACGCGCTTGAAACCGGTATGGGGTATGTGTCGGAGGACCGCAAAACCCTGGGGCTTATTTTGATACAAAGTATCAAGAACAACATATCATCATCATCACTGCAAAAATTGTCGCGGTTCGGCATTGTGCTGAACCAGAGGGAAATTGAGGAAGCCGAAAAATACCGTAAGAATCTGCGGATTAAAACGCCGACTATCAACCAGCTTACGCGAAATCTTTCGGGGGGCAATCAGCAAAAGGTGGTATTGAGCCGCACCCTGCTGGCCGACCCTGATATTTTTATCGTTGATGAACCGACCCGGGGTATTGATGTGGGCGCAAAGACGGAAATCTATGACATCCTGAATGAGTTGGTGGCCCAGGGAAAGAGTGTTATCATGGTCAGTTCCGAACTGCCCGAAGCCCTGGGCATGGCCGACCGCATCTATGTGATGAACGAAGGTAAAATCAAGGGTGAGCTGACCCACGATGAAGCTACCCAGGAAAAAATTATGCAAATTGCCTTGTTGGGTAAATAAAAGGGGACGTATATGAGCGATACAGCGCTGACGAAAAAAGTCAATATCGGTGAGTTTTTTAAATCGAATATCAAGAGCTATTCAATGTTCCTGATGCTGGCGGTGATTCTGATTATCTTTGCCGTGCTTACCGGCGGGATAAACCTGACGCCGCGTAATTTCACCAACATTTTTATCCAATACTCCTACGTGCTGATCCTCGCGGTCGGCATGGTGCAGGTTATTATCGTGCTGGGCATAGACCTGTCGGTGGGCTCGGTCTGCGCGTTTATCGGGGCGATCAGCGCGCTGGTGTATAACACCGGTATCGGCATGGGGCCGTCATTGATAGTAGCCCTGCTGGTCGGGCTGGGGGTCGGCGCGTTCCAGGGTTTCTGGATAGCGTATCTACAGATTCCGGCGTTTATCGTGACCCTGGCGGGCATGATGCTGTTCCGCGGCTTGAGCTACATTGTAACGAACATCAGCCCCATCGCGCTCAAAGGCGACGGCTACAAGCAACTGGCATCGGGTTTTTTCCCCAACCTGATGGTGGGCGATACCGATCTGACGCCGCTGATTGCCGGAGCGGCAATTTGCCTTATCTTTGTTGTTTCCGATTGTATCGCGCGCAAGAGCAAAATCGAAAACAAATTTGAAGTGCCACCTGCGCCGCTTTTTATCGGCAAACTGGTGCTTGTTTGTGTACTGGTAATGGCCCTGGCCCAACGGTTTTCAGCATACCGGGGACTGCCGGTTATCGTGGCGGTGCTGGGGATCACCGTATTTATCTTTAACTTTATGATGCGCAATACGATTCTCGGACGTTATATTTATGCGGTCGGCGGCAACGCGCGGTCGGCGAAACTGTCCGGCATCAACTCGGATTTCGTCATCTTCCTTGTGTTCTGCATCATGGGCATGCTGACGGGACTCGCGGCGGTGGTGTCAACGGGCTATATGAACACCGCCCTGCCCCAAGCCGGTAACCAGTTTGAGATGGACGCCATCGCCGCCTGCTATATTGGAGGGGTGTCCGCGTCGGGCGGTATTGGAACGGTTGTCGGCGTCATCATCGGCGGCTTGATTATGTCCGTCATCAATAACGGCATGTTGCTGATGAACATGGGCGCGGCGTGGCAGCAGGTGGTCAAGGCGAGTATCGTGCTGCTGGCGGTGTTCTACGATGTGTATACCCGGCGGAAGGCAGGGCTGAACTAGGGGGAGGAAATGGGCGTATCGGCAAAAATTGACCGAAACTCCTGGCAGGAAAAGGAGCCCTTCGCCTATTCTTTTCCTTACCGTTCCTGGGACAACGTGATGCCCCTGTTTACCTTTCCCCTGCATTGGCACGACTATTATGAAATCCTGTATGTGCTCAAGGGGAACACATACGCATCCTTTGACGGTCAAACCTATGAAGCCTCGGAGGGGGACATCCTCACCATTAATAAGCAGCTATTACATGGTTTTTTCCCTTCCAGTCCCGGTACCTCGGCCCGTATTTTTCAGTTTGAACCGAAACTCTTTGATGACGGTGACGGCGATCTGTGGACGGGTATGCGGGAGGGCGTTTTGGGTGGCCCGGTGTTTGCCCGGAAGCCCCTCCTAAGCGCGAAAAAAGACGGCGTCCTTTATGAAAAAGAAATCTAACATTTTGGCAATGCTGGCAGGGTTGCTGGTATTAAGTTTTGCTCTTATGGGGTGCGGGGGTGAAGATGACACCGATACTCCGCCTGCCTTTGTGGCCGTTACCGACATTACCAGCGTCCCCACCACCGGAACCGTGGAAACTGAGCTTAGTTTAAGCGGCGCTACGGTAGTCCCCAATAATGCCACCAGGCAGACCATCGAATGGGAGGTTAAGACCGTCGGTATGGGTTACATAATCGGAAACAGCTTTACCCCCCTATCCGGGAAGCGTTACGTTAACCGCGACGATTACCGGCGGGGCGGGGAGGTAATTCTTCCGGTACGGCTCTATGACATGGACGAACTCCGGCGCTTTGACCCGGCAGCATGAGCGCCCGGCCATGCCCCTCCCCGCCCGGCTGTGTCGGCATGGTAGGTTCAGAACTGCACCCCGCCGAAAATCCCCACCTTGTGAACATTCCTGCCGTCGCTCCAGCCATATACAAAATCACCGATGCGGTGGTTCAGGTCCGGGGAAGTATCCTTGTTGAACCGGTAGAGATAATCGTAGGAAATACCGCCGAAGAGGCCCAGGTGCTTAAAGAACTTGTACCCTGCCG
>BNUR01000217.1 GCA_025997495.1 Spirochaetia bacterium
TTGATAAAATTCATTCCAAATAACTTTTCCATCATCAATAAATGCCTTTTGAATACAGGCTTCATTGTTTTTATACACTTGTTCAATATACTTAGAATAGCCATCATTCATTTTTTCATATACCTCCTCAATCATTTGTTTCCCATCACTATCATAAATACATCCCCTTCATTTTGTCAACCTCCTCTTTAACCCTATCAATCAACTCCTCCGGCCCCAACACCTTCACCGTATGCCCCTGCCCCAAAACCCACCGCAGCACTTCCGGCATTTGGGTAGTGGTAAACTTGACATATACGCCGTCTGTCCATCGTTCTACTTTTTGAGTATTGTGCCACTGACGTTCAAGCAAGGGCGAAAGTTCCGATTTCGTTGTCTATCAAAAGTTCAACGGTAAGGGGTATATTGGATGAAGCCCATACGCCCATGTCCTTGTCAAAAAATCTTTCAAATTGAAAATTGGCGGGTATGGTAAAAATTTCTTTTGTCAGGGCGGCATTTTTTATACGGGCAAGGGAGAACATCCGGGGTTCACTTTTATCATGGCAATTTCCAATGATATACCAGTTTCCCCGTTGGCAGACACCGTGATAAGGGTCTACGGTGCGTTTCATATAGGTTGTTTTTTGAAGGGGGCGATAGTCAAAGGTAAGGGTCTGCCGCAGCCGCAGGGCTGAAAAAACGGTCTTGAATACTGCCTGGTCTATCGGCCCGGCGTGGTCGGGAATGAAGGACACTTTGCTTGAAAGAAAGGAGGTATCTACACTGACATTTTCCGGCAAGCTGTCCACGATTTTCTTAAAAACTTCCCGCAGGCTTTTTTCAAGGGGAGTGTTCCGGTATTGTTCAAGAAGCTGGTCAAACAGGGCGATTGAGAATAGTTCGCCCTCGGTAAGGGGGACGCTTTTCAGGTAAAAATTCGGCTCGGCGTAGAAGTAGCCCCGATGGGCAGCGCTATACTCTATAGGGGCGTTGAGCATATCACGGAGGTATTCAATATCCCGCTGGATAGTGCGGGGATCAACCTCAGCTGCACGGGCGATCTTATCGGTATTGGGGTAGCCGCCTTGCCTGATGATCTCGTCTATAAGAAAAAGGCGGCGGTAGCGTACTTTATGTTCCTTAGTGTTGGCGTTTTGGCTGTTCCGTTCACCGCTCCCTCCTTTTGCGGAATAGTGGCCTTTTCCCCGGTAATCATGCCGTTACCATAACATGGCTGGTACGACAAATAACGTCCTACCTAAAAAATTTCATTTTTTCAGGGCTTTTTGTCATTTCAGCTAGTTTTTGGAGTATACAAATCTATGAAAACAAGGTCAAGGGCGGTTTAATCCCTGTTGTGGGCGTGGATCGCCTTGTGGAATCTGGCTTGCATACCCTGGAAATATCCCCTATATTTGAATTGCATAGGGGGGGCAAGTTATGGTAGAGAATCGGCTAATGACATTGGATGAACGGCTCGCAATCGGTGTTAAATGCGCTCGTTTGGATGATGAGGGGAAAACAGAAGAAGCAATAGCATTAGCCAAAACAAGACCGATGCCGGCTTATGTGGCGAAAATACTCATGGAAAAAGTTGATTGGGGCAAGGACTTCCTGCGGACTTGTGAATGGAATATGGCGGAAGTGGAGGCTAAGTATGGAAAGGACTGGCTTGACAATTGGGATAGTAAGAGCAGTAAGTGATATTGCGGATGGCCGTATCGGTCTGCGCACAAAGGGTAAAACCGAAGAAGGCAGGGAAGATTTTGCTAAGGGTTTGGCGCTTGGTAAACAGCTATTTACCGAAGTCAAAGATTGCAGAGACCCGGAACTCATGCTGCTTGCCGAATATCTCTTTATGAATCAGGAACTTGAGGGCGCCAGATCCGAAGAAAAAATCGGACGTGCCAGTTATCAATCAGCGGTACATGATTTTGATGATGCATTTCTCAGTCTCAAATCGGTAAAAGATGCTGCAATGTATCAAGGCGCGGAAAATACCCATCCGCACCGCGCTCCATTCAGGTACAAAGGTATGCCGAATGATGCTTTTCATATAGCATATACCGGACACTATGCTCGGCTTCAAAACAAATTAAAGCCGATTGGTATCGACCCTGATGAACAAATTTTGACCGAGCTTCGTATGGCAGTTTGCAAATCGGCTCAGGAAGTGTATTTAGAAACACAACGGAGCGTGTTGGGCGAAGGGGCTGCGGTTTTAAGGGCTTGAAAATGCTCCAGGGTAGGGAAATACCCCCAGAGCCTCGGCAAGGCTCTGGGGGGCTTCCTCATGCGTCCTGGAGGGTTTATAGCACCTATGCCCCCTGCTCAAAGGGGAGAATATTTCCGAATACTTCCGCACCTATGGCCCCGGCAGCTTCCAGGTTTTCCGCAATAACGTGATCAGCATATTCTTCAAATACCGCCATGCTCTTGTGTCCGGAGATCCGGCTTACCTGTTCCGCAGTCATCCTGTCCGCCATCCGGGCGGCGTAATAATGCCGATGGCTGTGAAACACAATACCCTTGGCTATGGGGTCTATCCCCGCTTCTCTACAAGCATCCTTGAGGCCGTTCAGAAGTATTTTTTCATCAACGGGCTTATTCTCTAGGGAACCATAAAAGACAAACGGATCGGAAACCTTATGAGGATTCTCCCGGATAAGTTTCATAAGCGTTTCTCGGACTTCGGGAAGTAAGGGGACTTTTCGTTCCTCCCCGTTTTTGGGTGTCTTTAAGCCGTCTGCAAAACTCCAGGAATGTTTCAGAAAAAGGACATTCTCTGCCGCGCTAATATCCGATACACGGAGAGCCAGTACTTCCCCGGAGCGTAACCCGGTGGTGATGGCCAGGAGATTTCCCGCATAGGCTCGATTGTCTTTCCAGGGTGTTGAAAAAACGGCCGCCGCTTCCTTTGGGGTAAGGACACCCCGCTTCTTAGTTTTCCCGGAAAAACGAATTAGCCCATCAGCAGCATTAGCGGGGATCATTCCCTCCTGATATGCCCAGGATAGCGCAGTCGTTCCTACCAGCATTGTTCTGTTAATGCTTCCCGGTGCAAGCCCTTTGTCCGAAAGGGCAAGGGAAAACTCTTTTAGATCCGCTTTGGTAATACTGGACAGGGTTCGTCCCTTTAGAGCAGGAACCCACGCAGACCGTACCCGGTTGGACATATCATAGCAATGGGTTTTCCCAATAGTATGACCATGGGCAAGCTTATCCCGAACATAGGGGGATTTGTCATAATCCCAGAACCGTTCCAGAAAATCGGTGAACAGGACATTCCCCTTCCCCGCTTTTACTACCGGGATGTCGATAAGTTCCTGCGACTTCAACAAGCTGACGATCTGCAAGGCATCTTCACCATTGAGGCCGGTCTTTCTGATGGATTTTAGGATGGCTTCCAGCCCCGTGGCAACTTCCATTGGGCGGGGTTTCCTAAGAGCCTGTCTAATATCTCCTCAATAACAACGAAATAAACGCCAACTTGGAGGCTTGTAGCGTGTTATGGATTTTTCGTTCGCAATTCTTCCACAGCAGGCGGTAATCCTCAAGCCAGCCGAAAGAA
>BNUR01000218.1 GCA_025997495.1 Spirochaetia bacterium
CACCTTCAAGATCACCTATTTTCCTTTTGACATTACGATCTATAGCATGGTAGTGCTGCCCGGCAAAGGTCATTTTTGATGCCAATGAGGTGAAAAAATGTTCTTCCGCCAAATCACCGTCACTTTTTGTCCTACCGCCAATCAGCTGCCAATTCTCTTCGATTAACCGATCAGTCTCTTTCCCCAATTTCTGTAATATACGGTCAGTTTCTTTCCCTGACTCCTTTAATATTCGCTCTGTTTCCTCTATTTTCCGGTCTGTTTCTTTCATCTGCCGATCCGATTCCTGGCTCATTGCCTGAAACATCTCCCAAACCTTCTCAAAGGTCAAAGGGTCTTTTTTCCGGTCTTGTGTTCCTGTCATGGTATACCTCTTGTTTACAGTATACTGTAATACCTGGATTAAGCGAACCCCCATGCCTGACACACCCGGTCGTGGCGGGGCATGCCGTTCCGAATGCGGATGGGGGAATCTGCTCCCGGAGCCCTGCCCCCAGGGGGGCTGTCGGTCTCCGTACGCAGGGAGTCCCATATGCATTCGGCCCGTCATGCCCCGCCACGACCGCTCCGTCATCACTATAATACTAAACGGGCTGGAAGGCGGCCCCTCACACCATTACTGTGGCGCCCCCACCCCCCCATCTTCGTGCCGAAGGCTCTTCTCTTCTCCCTGTCTCTTGAAGCCGGGCATTGCCGCGCAGCGGCCCAACCCGTTTCTCACATCCTAGAAGGGACATGCTGTCAACGAATGGCATTGGGGGTGACCGTGGGAAACATGGGGGGGAACCCCTGGGGGGGCCCCATGTTTCCAACGGGCAGGCCCCCCACGCCAATGTTTCCACATCTTCTCTTCTATTCTCCTTCATAAAAAAAGCCGCACCTGCCACTTAGCAAGTACGGCTTACAAGTCACCGGGAGTTCATTACCCCCCCGGCAACCGGCTGACTTAGTTTCCTAAATCAGGTTAGGGTTAGTAGTTAATAGTGATGGTATCGGAATATGCTAAACCACCCCATTCACTTCCAACATTCATGACGGTTATTGTCACTTCAACGGCTCCACTGCCGCCGGTAACGTTCAATGTTCGAGAAAGACCCGATCCTGTTAGTGAAATACCTGTTACAGTGCTGCCAAGCGAACGTGCGGCGTTCCAGGTAACAGTCCGGTTGGTTGAATAATCACCAGTCAATGAAATGTTCAACACCTTCCCTGTTCCAACAGTACCACTAAAGCCACCAACCGGGGTAATACCACCTATGGAGGTAACAAAAGTGTACGGATAGACCGCGCTTATGCTGATAACCCATGCGCCTGCGGTACCGTTGTTTTCAACAGCAGAACCACCCCCCAAAGTACTACTACTCGTAAGATCTAAGCCAAAATAATATTGGCTAGAACCAGGAGTATAGGAGCCATTAATTCCGCCGTTATACTTTATAGTAACGGGACCAGAACCATTGTCATAACCATTCGCAAACGTTGCATCGGTTACATATACGTCGTTTGTAAAGGTTGAGGTGTTAGAGAAGGTTAAGATTGTGATCCCCCGACTCTTTACAGAATACGTGGCAGTAGGAAGCGAAAGGCCGGACTGCAATGTGCCTCGAACAATCCTCAAGATAGGCTCTGTAGTCCAGTTTGGAGCGTCTTCCCTGCCTGGGAAGGAATTCCTGGCCAAGAGGTTGTTATAGACATTGGATTCACCAATACGAGTACCGCTGGAATACTGGCTCCGACCGACATACCTTGTTAAGGCTGGGGCGAGGTTAGCATCAACAAGATTGAAGTCATCACCTGATACCGTTGTGAACTGCACCGTAAAGGCAATCTCATCATTCTGGTTCAAAACCTTCCAGTTTCTGGGAACCGTAAGTGCCCAACTGCTGACGGAGGTATCGGTACCGGCAGCGGCAGTGGCAGGAATCTGGTAAGCGGCTGGGGAAGCGCTATTGGTCTTAACCACCGTAAGCGTTCGATAGTCACCGGGGGATGGAGCATACGGATAAGGACCTTCGTAAGTGCTGGTTGCCGTTACGTAATCAATCGTATAGCCATTCCTGGCGGTTAAATCGCCGTACCGGGTGGTGTGTCCGGCAAATACGAAGAAGTCGGCATGGATAGTGGTGTTACCACCACCGCTGCTGCCGAGCAGCCCATAGTTGGACACATCGTACAGGTAGTCATACCGGGTATAAGAGGGCCGGTCGGCTCCCGTGCTTGGATCACTTACAGATCTTTGGTCGCCGGAACCACGAGCAGTTTCGCTGCGCTGACGGATCGTGGCAATACTCAAATCATCTGTATAACCACTCCCGTTGGCTGTTGCATCAGTTTCGATGGAGTAGTCGCCGCCATTGGTAAGTGACCCATCAACATAGCCGGCAATGACCGCTTCGGTAGTATTGTCACCGGGCTCAAGCCTGACGGCGATGGGAGCGGCATAGACCGCATCGGTGGTTCCACCCTCACTGATATCATTCAGAATAAAGGGAATGTCACTGTCCCGAATGGTGCTGATCCGCCCGTGGGGTTCAGTAGCAATGGTAACCTCGTTGATGGCAATGCTCAGCCGCGGGGCCTTGCTTGCATCGTAGTTATTCTCGCCATGGCCTTCAATCGTGTCGGCGTGATTGTACTCACTACCGCCAATGCCGTTTTCCTGCAGATGTTCAGGCTGGATGGTGTAGGTCTGCCACAGGCTGAAGAGGTAATTACCGGCGGTGCCCCCAATGTAGCCCGGAGTAGGAGTGGGTCCGCTCTTTACCACCTTGAACCGCAGATTGATTTTGTCAAGATTCTGCGCGACAAACCGGGAGGGTAAATAGACTTCCCATCTTCCATTGTTGATGGGGATAAGATGGTCCGCCGAAGTCCCACTGGGAGTGGCCCCATTGTTCCAATTGTAGGATTCAATGTAGAGTTCGGTGGCCGTATAATTCGCCGCCTGGGTACCATAAATATCCGCAATGCCCTGCAGGTGCAGGTATGCGTAAAAATCAGCGCGGGTAAACGTTAACAATTGGGAGCCATCGGAGATGGTTGTAGCCGTTGAGGTTGTCTGGCCCGGGAAGATATACACATACTCATACCGGTAGGCTTTCTGGTACTGGGTATCCAGCACAGGTCCGGCTGTGTTTTCCTCGGGCTTTATCGTGGTCCAGGTGGTCAGTTCGACTTCCAGTTCATACAGCCCGGAAGGCAGATCAATGGATTTTGCATAGTTGTAGGTGGCATCTACGCCGGTCCCGGTTATGGTAACATCCTTGTCAAGCAGATCCGCGATCCATACAGCAATTCTAAATTTACCCTGAATCGACAAGTCCGCCATCGGTATAGAGAAAGACGAGGAAAGCAGACCATGAATCGTGATAAGTGAAACGCAGGCAAAATCGCATAGCCTCAAAAAAAGCAACCCGGGAAGAACAGGATGCGCGGGCTTTTTGATAGTCGGTGTCGCAATAATCCAGGATGGTATGAAACTGGAAGGCTATCAGGTTGAGCAAGAAAAACACTTCAGCGGCATGCTCCTTGCCGTGGCCAAAGTTGT
>BNUR01000219.1 GCA_025997495.1 Spirochaetia bacterium
GGGGGGGGGGGGGGGGGGGGGTAATTCGTTACAGTACAAGGAATTAGGTGATTTCATGCTCCTGGATTAGCCCCCTATTAACCGCATTCCGGGGAACGGTTTAGAACCGATACCCTGTAGACCCAGAATAATATGGTTTTTCGATAAATGCAAGTAAAAATCATCGAAAAACCCGGAACCTAATTCGATCCAGGGTCAGCGCATACTTACTAAGAAATATCCACCATATAAAAAATGAAGAGATAGAGAAGAATAAACTCAGAGAGCACTGAGGTCGGACCTTTGGTCCGCTCACATCGAACCTTCGGTTCGCGGACACAGAGAAAGAAAAGAATGAGAAAATAGAGACTTCCGACACTTTTTCCCCCTCTGTGTTCGCGAACCAAAGGTTCGAACCCTCTGTGACCTCTGTGTTTAAATTCTTTCTTATCTCATGCAAGTATGCGCTGGCCCTGTAATTCGATCCCGTTTTAATTGACCTCTTTCTCACCATAGGCGTATATTTAAGAGAAGAACAACCACGAATAACACGAATAAATCATCAATAAAACACACCATCCGTATCTATTATTTGTGTTATTTGTGGTTAAATTCTTCCTGTTTTGTACTTAAGTAAGCGCCTATGGTGCCTGGCACCTTTCGCGCTCCCTGTCACCTATGCGTTCCCACGTATTGCGGATTTCTGGCAACCTACCTTATACTTGCGGTATGGACGTTATCATTGAGTTCAACCCCTCCGCCTTTAAGCACCATATAGCGGAAGCGGTCATCAGAAATGCCTTCATGAACGCCTTGTACGATGACGTGTTGGACGATGCGGCGAACCAAGATTCGGCAGACAAGCATCTTTTGCTGGGCTATGACCGCAACGGCACTATTCTTGAGATATTGTATAACATCATTGACGAAAATTCCATCAATGTATTCCATGCAATGGGTTGCAGGAGTATCTATTTTCCCTTACTAGACGATTATTGGAGGACGATGTGGCACGAATGACCGACGAAGAAGCGGATTACTGGGACGAATACTACACCAAGAACCCGCCCAAAGTATCCGGTGATGGCAAAAGCGGCTTTTTTATGAAGCATAAGGGCAGCGTGGTGATTTTGGACGATCTTTCCGCTTCGTATCTGCACGCCCGTTCTGAAAGTTCTAACAAGACACCTTCGGAAATTATTGGTGAACTGGTGCGCAAGGAACTGAAAGCCGCGATGTAAAGGTACATTCGTTCCCCAAGGGCCGTTCCCCTCCCGCATCTGCATTTTGCAGCAGGGGCTCTCTCGAACCCCCGCTCTCATCTAACGACGGCTTGCGTGAAAAACACGCAAGCCCCAAAAACCCGCCTTACGGCGCCGGCGGCGATCCCGCCTGTATCTTGCTCGAGTAGGCACTCCAACTCGACGCCGTTTGATAGCCGGGGTTCACTACGCCTGCTGGTACATAGATTCTCAGCGAGGTAGAGGTATACTGGAACGCGTTAGTCCCCAATGTTGTAAGAGACGGCGTTTCCCGCAGTACATATACCGAGGTCAGGCTACTACAGAATATGAACGCACGGTTGCCGATAGAAGTAACGCTGTCGCCGATGGTAACCGAGGTCAAGCGCCTCCAGCGTTACCTTCTTGACCGTTACTAGGTTATAGCCTATACTGTATAAGTGCAGGTACGCAAAACAGAGACTTTTAAGAAATGGCTCAAAAAGCTTAGGGATCAGACAGGTAAATCGCTCATCCTTGCACGGATCGATCGGCTTGAAGAAGGCAACCCCGGCGACTGGGAGCCTGTCGGCGAAGGGGTGTTTGAAATGCGTATTCATTACGGTCCCGGTTACCGGCTGTACTGCAAGGAAACAGTGTTTCCTGATGCCGGAACCGGACTTATTATCCTGCTCTGCGGAGGCGATAAGTCCACCCGGCAAGCCGATATTACGAAGGCTAAACAGATAGCTCTTAACCCCCTGAAAGAGGAAGAAAACGATGGAAACAGTGAGTGATTGGGATACAGCGGAATTCATCGAAACCAGAGAAGATGCTCTGGCGTACCTTGAAGCTGTCATAGCAGAAAATGATGTACAATTTCTGTTAAAGGCAATTGGTAATGTGGCCCGATCAAAAGCCATGGCGGGAATGGAAGCTCTATACCAATCCCTACTGCGGGAAGGGAACCCTTCATTTATTACCGTGATGAAGGTACTTGATAATCTGGGCTTTCGGTTAAACATCATACAGAAAAAAGCTTCCTAAAAGCAAACGGGTCATAAAAAACACCTTTCCCGCCGCGTCACCACTATTGCACATAAGGCCGTTTTCAGAAGAGCGGCTCCCCACACCAGTACTGTGGTACACCCGCTCCCCCGTCTCCTCTTCCCCTCTCTTCCCTATGTGTCCTTTGTGTGGTTTATTTTCTTATGGCGCGCGGGCATCTTATTCTTCTCTTCCTTCTCTTCCTTCTCTTTTCTTCACCTTCGTGTCCTTTGTGTCCTTTGTGTTCAAATTTCTTCCTCTTCCTCTCCCTTTTCTTCCTCTGCGGTTACTCCTCTCTTTCTTTCTGTTCTGCAATGATAAGGGAGCAACCCAGCGATAGCTTTCTCCCCGGCGTAAAAAAAGCCCGGCCTGTTGACCAAGCCGGGAGCGGCACGGGTCATGGCCGGGTAGAACCGGGCAGTCACCCACCCGGAGCCCCCACGGTTACTGTGCCCGACCAAAGAAGGCATCCGGTTCTTCTGACAAAAGATTCGCTTACCCGTTTCTGCTATCTGCCGCAGTATTACTGGGGGGCAAATTCGGTGCCAGGCACCTTTAGCGCTCCCCAGGGTACCGCTTTCCGGGTAAGTTCCAAGGCCTCTTTTGCACCGGCATCATTGGGAGCATGGCTAATTACCAATTTGAGATCCGTTATTGCCAAAGCATAATCACCCCTTTTGTAATACGCAATACCGCGATTGTAATAGGCATTGATATATTTGGGATCTATCCTGATTGTGTGGAAATAATCCGCTATGGCCTTTTCTAAATCGCCTTTCTTGAAATAGGAAGCTCCGCGATTGCAATAGGCTACGGCATTATTCGGATCAATCGTGATGATATGGGTAAATTCCGCTATGGCTGCCTCATAATTACCATTGGCACTATACGCAAGACCGCGATTGTTATAGAACATGGCGGAATGGGGATTTAGGGTTAGTGCCTGGGTATAGTCCGCTATGGCATTAGCATACGCGCCCATCATAAAATAGGCAAACCCTCGACTATTATAGGCATGGGCAAGATTGGGGTTAAAGGTGATAACCGCCACTCTTCCAATATTTTTCTGCCATAAGCGGCAAGTTGCGGTGATTTTCGATTTTGAAACTCCTTGAAAAGGTGCCAGGCACCATAGGCGTATACCTAAGAGCCTGTTTAATATCTTTGCAAGTCCCCCGTCAGCTGTTATAATGCGGACATGAGAGATACCTACCCTAGCGACATAAGCCGGGACCAGTTTTCGCTGATTGAGGGTGACTTGCTCGCCGCC
>BNUR01000220.1 GCA_025997495.1 Spirochaetia bacterium
TAACAGTAACCCCCCTCGCCGAGCTCATATCTGAAGTAATAACTACGGATGAACCTATTATCCCGCAATGGGTAGTTGATTTTCATAGGTACAAGACCGCCTAATCCGTAAAAGCGTAGAAAATTTCTCCTTTGGGGGCACTTTTCTACTTAATAAATGTTTATAATACGCTGGCCCTGGGGCAATTTCGTATAACGTATGTTAAACGAAGTAAAACCTGCGTCGAAGCGCTCGCCACGGATGGCGAGTGTGTTTCCTCCTATTATTTATTTGTCAATGTTATCTTCTGTATTCAATAAATGTAGCCCCAGGCCAGTCACAATGAATTTTCAAATAACCCCCATCAGGAGCGGTGCTATAACCAAATGAGTTAAATTCATCTGCATCAAAAGTCAGTTGCGATACTTCTTGAGCACATCCATAAGGAACTACCCCATTTCTAACCCGATTGCCCTCATACCAAGTTGAATCACAATATAATCTTCGGCCATCTTTCAAAATAATCACATTCCATGCATGATTGCCACCTGTCCATCGCTCAATATAGTCAACATATTCATTGGCTAATAATCTTGTAGTAGTTTCAGAAGTAAAACCACTACAAACTGCCTTGGTAGTAGTCGGATTTTCATATGTTACTACCCCGTATGTATTTCCAGCATAGTTATTCCAGTCATAATCAAAATCTAACCCGATTTGATAGACAACCGCCTCTATTGACTTAAACGCCGGATCTTCCATCCTATCCAGCCAAGCTAATTTATTTAAATCTTGCTGACGTATCGTGGGCCAATAGAATTCATCCCCTGAATACATGGTCGATAACCTATTCGTGAGTTGTCCAAATTTTTCCCAGGTACCGTTTCTTTTTACATCATAAGTAACCACGGCATCACCGCTTGCATTATAGAAGAATTGGAATCTGACATCAGAAGTTGGCCAATACGGACTAGATAAAATGGAATTACGCTCTTCCCTAACAAAATCAACTACCCATTGCGGGATAATAGGTTCATCCGTAGTTATTACTTCAGATATGAGCTCGGCGAGGGGGGTTACTGTTACAGTTACCCCTGCACTAGTAGTGCCTGTTGCAGAATATGCGGACTTCACTTTATAGGTGTATGTCGTACCATTACTCAAGCCAAGGAGCACAAAAAATCCTCGTTTCATTGGAATGGAGGTACTTCCACTTGAATAATCATCTACTTGCACTCGCTTACTGTCGCCATCCGTGGGAACTGTCCAGGTGAAGGTTATACTTCCATCTCCAGCAGTAACGATAAGATCCATAACTTCTTCAGGGGCCGTAGGGTCTACTGGGGCTTCATCAACAGGCTCATCACTGGGGTCATCTGAGGAGTCATCACCGGGATTGTCTACAGAATCGCTGGCGGGCGTTGCGTTTTTTGTTTTTCCACTACTCATATTACCCGTGACATCCACGGTTTTCACTCGAAAAGTGTATTTCGTGCCATTGGTAAGGCCGGTAATTATGGCTTTTTCTTCTCTCGCATAAATCGTAATAGGCTGTTCCACACCATTCTTTTGAGGGCTAAAATTTATTTCCACTTTTTCAAAGTCAATATCCGTAGGGTCTGTCCATTGGAGGGTTACTTTAGAGTCTCCGGCGGTAGCGGTAATGGCCGTTACTTCTTTTGGGGGCGTGGTGTCTTTCGGTGTTTCATCATTATTATCTCCGATTAATTTTTCACAACTTGCGAACATCAATGAAATTACAAGCGAGATGCAAGTTAACCCTAAAAAATATTTGTTTTTCATTTCAACACTCCTTTAAACATCCTTTCTCAAATAAAAGGATTTTACAACGGTGTAAAAACCTTACTAAAAATGACATAATCCTTCCTTCCACACCGGCATGCAATCACCCTGCTCATGCCTTGTTTATCATTCGGTCTTCTCTATCACCCCATTCGCAAGGTCATATTCCGCCCCGGAGCCGCCATCCCCCGGAGGTATGTCTTGAACAAACGCTTTCCTGGCGGAATTTTCCGCTATCAGGGCAAGTTGAAAAAAAGGGAGCAACTTAGCCTGATTTTCAGGGCTTAATTGCCGGAAAATCCCGGCAGCCTCTTCCCTATTTACCATAAATGTCCTCAATAGCTAATTTATGGTAGTATAATAATAGAAATTAGCTATTTTGTCAATCCAGTTATCAAGTATTTGTTATTATTATTGCGAAAACTTACTATTCCAGGTATGATTTAGACTAAAGGAATATCAGAGTGCTCGACAGGTTAAGGGCCGTTCGTAAAAAACTCGGTTTAAATCAGTGGGATTTTGCCCGGCAAATCGGTTTAACCCAAACTACCCTATCAATGATTGAGCTTGGGAAAATCGCACTTATCGACAAGAATATCAAGCTGATATGCGTGACCTTTAATGTAAATGAGCATTGGCTCCGTACCGGCCAGGGGGAAATGTTTGGGGCATCATCGCCCTATTTAAAGGAATTAATGGGCATTTTTGACCGCTTAACGGCGGATACCCAGGAATTTTTACTGGAAATGGCACGGAATCTCCTGAAAAAGCAGGAAAAATCGCAGGGTAATGCGGATTCAGCGGGGCCGGGATAATCCCGGCCAGGACCCTATTTCCGGGTAAGCAGTTTTGTTCCCGGAGCTTGGTTTGCCAGTTTTTCATCAAAGGTTAGGAGTGGCATGGCGCCGGTTTGCCGGGCTACTATGCTTAAATAACAATCTACCGCCGAAAGTTTGGGGTGAGCCGCATAGAGGAGCATCGTTTCACTGAAAATTGCCCGGCTGCATTTGATATTCCCCTGGGCAATGATCGCTGAAACTGCTTGGGTGATGGCCGGTCTGCTTATTTTTTTAACCTTCTCAAGGACAAAAATGGTTTCAATGATGGCTGCATCCGCAACCGTGAAGCTTTGTGGAGAATCAAGGAGGCCGGTTATTATTTCAGTCTGTTCCGGTATATCGCCTAAAAGCCAGCGTAAGAGGCATTTTGTATCTAAACTTGCAATCATGGCCGATCCTGCGCAGGGCCATCACTGACATCATAAGCTTCCTGTACATGAGCAGCCCAGCCGTCACCACTACGCACTTCCCGCCCGGCGGTACCGTTCCGGGACATTTCCTCCATGAGGGTGTTCCGTATCTCGGTAATAGCGCCCGGCTTGCCTATTACTATGGTATCGCCGTCAAAGCTGACTTTAACTTTATTGCCGGGCATGAGCTGTAAGGCATGGCGCATTGCGGCGGGTAAGGTTATTTGTCCCTTTGCGGTCATGGTGGTATATGCAATCATGTAATAAATATAGAGTAGGTAAGACTTTTTGTAAAGTATTACGAGCCCCGAATAATATGAGGTATTGACTCCCATCCTCCCTCCAGGCTACATTTATCATGCAGATTTAAAACTAAACTTTAAATTTGCATGGAGTCTCCATGTTTTACAAGCGCCGGATCGCCGCGGACATCGTCAAATCCCTTAAAAACTTCCCGGTTATCGCCCTTACCGGC
>BNUR01000221.1 GCA_025997495.1 Spirochaetia bacterium
AACACCCATTTTCCGTACTTCAATTCCCAATTTTTTCAGCTATACCCAATGAATAAAAAGCTGATCTGTCCGGCTCAACCCAACGGTCAATGATACGAAACCCGGTTAATTCGGCTATAGGACGATACACAAAAGACAGGTCTTCGCCGCTGTATATACAAAATCATAGCGCTAAACCGGAATGGATTAACACCATGCCAAAAATTAACGGATACGATATTGGTGTTGGAATGGTAGGCCGGTATGCTGATATGTCAAGAGGAATGATTGTTGCAGATATATATGCGGCTCATAAAATCGCTCAAAAACACAGCTCATACCTTGATTATTTTTCAGGTTCAAAAAACAATGATACCAGCCAGACAAGTTCAGAGGGGAGTGTGCAATTGTCCAAAGCCGAATTAACCGGGTTTCGTATCATTGACCGTTGGGTTGAGCCGGACAGATCAGCTTTTTATTCATTGGGTATAGCTGAAAAAATTGGGAATTGAAGTACGGAAAATGGGTGTTTGTATGAAGATACTATAAAAAATCAATGCGCTCTTGGGGGTTATATGAAAGCCGGAATGAAAAACCAAATCATGCTGTTTATCGTATTTGTGTGTAGCACATTTCAGGTTATGGCACAAAACGATACAATGAAGGACCTTGTTTACAAATCGCAGATAATGGCAAAAATCGCGGAACTGGAAATGGATGACATCCTGACCTTATGGTTTACCGATGCGGATACCGGTTCCCCGATAGAGGGAATGACCGTTGCTATTCAAAATTCAGGGTCGGTGAAAACAGATGCGGATGGTCTTGCCATGTTTCCGGTTGTTGATGATGGTGAACATTCGTTTATCACACAAAAAGAAGGGTATGTCATGATACGCGATACCTTTACGGTATTCGAGGGAGTCATGTTTTTCAATAAATATTCGATACCAAAAATTATGCCGGCAAATCGTATTAAAATCGTTCTGGATTGGGGGGACTCTCCTTCTGATCTTGATGCCCATCTGGTAAAGGACAACGCCTATCATATTTCATACCGTGACAGTGCGACCTCCGCAGATCGTACCGCATGGTTGGATCGGGATGAAATGAACGGCTACGGTCCCGAAACAATAACGGTTACCGAGGTTGATAATAATGCGCTATATCATTTTTTTATACACAACTACAGTAACCGTGACGCGGTAAATAATTCGCGGTTGTCCCAATCAAAGGCGGTTGTCCGGGTATATGTTAATAACCGGCTCAATATGCGGTATCAGATAGAACCGGGGAAAACAGGGACTATCTGGAATGTATTTGATATTCGCCGCGGACAAATACAACCGGTAAACCGGTATGAATAAGGGTTTGCTTTCACTAGTCCTAATCTTTGCCTTATTCTCCTCCCTCGCGGCCCAAAGCGAGGACGCCCTTGCTCTGCCCGATGATGATTTATCTTCCGAGGAAGCCTATTACCTGGGGCGGGCGGTGGCGGCGAACATCCTCACCCGGTACCGGCTTTACACCAAAAAACCTGTACTAACCCGTTATCTGAACCAAATCTGCGCTGCCATAACGGTCAATTCACCCATGCCGGATATTTACAATGGGTATCATGTGGCCATCCTTGATTCCCCGGACCTGAACGCCTTTGGTACCACCGGAGGCCATATTTTTATATGCCGAGGTTTACTGGAAGCGCTTAAAAGCGAGGATGCGGTGGCTGCGGTTCTGGCTCATGAGATTGCCCATATCCAGCTTCGGCACAGTGCGGAACTCATCAAAGACATGAAATTGAATCAGGAGCTTTCCAATATGGCGGACAGGGCCGCTGCTATCGCTAATAGGGATACCAAGTTGAGCGAACGGAATAAACTCTTCTATAATTCCGTCAGGGAAATGGTTACCACCTTGTTTGAAAACAGTTATTCCCGGGAACAGGAATTTGCGGCGGACACCTACGCCCTCAAACTCCTGGCCGGCGCCGGTTATTCCCCCGCAAGCCTGGTTGATGTTTTGACGCTCCTGCAAAAAACCGGAGGGACCGGTGGTTACAATGGTACCCATCCGCTGCCTGCCCAGCGTATCAACAATATCCATGGAGAAGTCCCACGGTATCCGGTTCAGGACACCCGGTCTTTCCGGGCTTCCCGTTTTGCGGAATCTTTCAGGTAACCCCGTGGACACTACCAAGGATGTATCGTATACTAATGATCATCCAGTTTGAGATGGTTTAAAAAGGAGAAGAAGATCATGCTAATTAATTCAAAGCAAGCGGAAGAACAGGCGGTTCTGAATCTGGCATATGCGGTTTGCGCGGCAGCGAGAACGGCCCCGAAGGCATGTGGTATTGACCACATGGATACCGCTATTCTCACCGGGGATGATAAGCAAAAGGTTGCCAATGAAATGCGCCGGATAGGCGAGTCTCTCGGCAAGGCCGGCGGCTTCTTTATCCGCGATGCCGACAACCTGGAAGCCAGCGGCGCGGTGGTACTGATCGGCGTAAAATATAAACCCCGCGAATTGAACGAAATATGCGGTGTCTGTGGTTTTGTTAATTGCGCAGCCTGTGCGGCAGCCGGGGCAACCTGTGTATTTACTGCGGTTGATTTGGGGATTGCCCTTGGGTCGGCGGTATCCCTTGCGGCGGATAACCGGGCGGACAATCGTATCATGTTCACCATCGGCAAAGCGGCCGCCGCTCTGGGGCTGTTGGGAGAGTATAAACTGATCATGGGCATCCCCTTGTCGGTCTCAGGAAAATCACCGTTTTTTGATCGGGACTAATATCCAGTCAATATTGAATAGGTGAGATGAAGCAAGATTTATAGCGTTAGTATCAGGCGCTTACTTCACCAGCCCCGCCAACTCTTCAAACACCTCCCCTAAATCGTCAAACTTCATCACCGGCGCCGGGGTAAGCACCCTGTCGGGAATCCGGGATTTCCGGGGGAAGAACGGCCTCTACAACGATCACGGACCTACTGGTGCGCAGGATGCTGAGAAAATTTTCGACATTGATTATTTTCACCAGGATCCATCCTTCTATTACAAAGCCTCGGCGGACTTTATCTACAACATCAATGAACGGGAGCCCTCCATGGTCCACAAAACCCTGCCGCATTTTTTGCAATGGGGCAGCTCACCGGCTTTGATCAGGGCGGCAACTTCATCATAGCCCATGAGGTCTCCGGCGTTTTCCGGCAGCGCAACGCCGGGGCCTGCGGCGGCATCGAACCTTTGGTTTGCTTCTTCTACGCGGGAAATGTTGGAACAGTTGAGGCAATAGTGTATCGAAGGGGATCCGTGGATTTCGATTACCCGGCGGCTGCCGCCTTTCTGGTGGAGGAGATCAATGTTCTGGGTGATCAGGCTTTTCAAGAAACCCTTCTGTTCAAGAGCGGCCAGGGTTTTGTGGACTAGTGAAAGCAAACCCTTATTCATACCGGTTTACCGGTTGTATTTGTGCGCGGCGAATATCGAATACATTCC
>BNUR01000222.1 GCA_025997495.1 Spirochaetia bacterium
CTTGCCCACATTGGGACGGCCTGCCAGGACTACCGTGGGGAGATTCCGGTACTTGTCGCGGGGATCATACTCCATTACGGCCTGTCCTTCACTTATCGGGGAAATGGCCGGCCATCCATGCCTTAACCAGTGCGTCGGTCTGCTTGTAGGAGGTGTTGGCCAGGGCTTTCTCCGCCAGGGCGCGGCAGTCCTCCAGGGTGGTTCCCCGGATAACCCGCTTAACCGGGGGGATAGCCGAGGCGGCCATGCTGAATTCATCCAGCCCCAGACCTAAGAGTATGGGCGCGGCAGAGGGGGTCCCCGCCAACTCCCCACACATGGCGGCCTTGATCCCCGCCTCATGGGCGGCGGCTATGGTCTGCTTAAGGAGCCGGAGCACCGCCGGGTGGAAAGGCTGGGCAAGGTAGCTCACCCGTTCATTGCCCCGGTCATGATTGTCTAAAATAGTTTCCGCGTCAGAAAAATCATGTTGAATTTCACTAATTTGCTTTACCTGTACTCCAAACATAGCATCTCCAACTGAAACTAATGTAAGATACTTATCCGTCAAAGTCAAGGCGGTATCCGGTATTCCACTATCAGCGCCCCGCTTTTCCCATCCCGCCGTCCAGGGGCGCCGTTCTCCTTGAACGCCTTTTCTGCAAATGTTTCCAGCGCCCCGGACTCCAGCCCCTCCACGTCCCCCCGTTTACCGGTCACCAGCGCCAGCCCCCGGCCGGAACAGCCATAGCGCCCGTAAAGCGCCGCCTGAGCCGGCCGCTTCCCCTCGCTTTTCAGCGGGAATGCGTCGGAGATAACCCGCACTGCAAGGGCATCCTTTGGGGCGGGTTCGGGGGCAGGAACAACCGGCCCGGCAAGGAGGAAACTGAGCACGGCCCGTTCCTTGGGGATTCCCGCAGCTTCCGAAAGGCGGTGTAAACCGGCCGGGGCATCAAAAGTGTCAAAGGCAAAGTGGCACCACTTGGAACCGGCCGGACCTCCCGGCAAGGGACAGGGGCCTCCGTGCGGGCAGGGGGCCAGGGGAAGACGGCCCTTGGCGGTGAAGGATTCTCTAAGGAGGCTGATGAACTCGCCGCAACGGGGGATCCCCGGCTCCAGTACCAGGATTGAGCCTGAGTCAAGGGACAGGGATGATAGAAAGCGGGGCTGTTTTTCCGTAAAGGTTTGAAGAGACGAGCTTCCATGGACCCCATGGCCTGTCCGGGGAAGTTTCCAGAAAAGTTCGTTAAACAGATTTACTGCGGTAACCAGATTGGCCTTGGGAAAACGGATTGGTTCGCCCAGAGACGCTTTAATTGTTTTGATGATCCAAGGACAGACGTCAGTATCGCTGTGGACTAATGCCGCAAAAAGTTTCTTCCCCGCATCCAGAACCGCGCCGGTACGATCCATGCAGTGGAACTCCAGGGGGACATTCCGTAAATCGGGCCGGGAAATCCAGAGGGCAATGGGCAGGGTGAGGGGGCCGGAACCCAGGTCGGTAAGGGCCGCCCCGGCGCTCAAGGGCAGGGACAGGGATGGCAGCAGGCGGGCAAGGCGGTAGATGTTCCAGGGAAGGAAGTAGCGCAGGTAGGCCGAAAGGAGCGGCCCTTCGCTCAGGTAGGTTTCGTTCCGTTCACCCCGGCCGCTGGTGAGCAGGCGGGAAAGTTCCGCCACATCCCGGGGCAAACCGGAACGGAAACGTTTCGGTATGGGGAGAACCCTGTCCACCAGGGAGGGGATGGCATCCACGTGCCGCCGTATTTCCCCGGCAAGCGGGGGGAATAGATTTTCCATCAGGTAGGTTCGTGCGAACCGGTAGGTTCGTGTACCAGGGAGTACAGGTCTAACAGGTCTGAACGGAGGGCCTCAATATGGGCTTTGAGGTTCTGCACACTATCGCTGTGGTCATCACCTTCCCCGGTGAGTTCCCGGAAAAGTTGATCCCGGGCGCCTTCAATCGTAAAGCGGCGGTCGTAGAGCAGGTACTTTAACCGGAAGAAGACCAGCAAGTCCCGCTTGGCGTACACCCGCCTGCCGTTAAAGTCTCTGCGGCTCTGAATCAGGGGGATCTCCTTTTCCCAGTAGCGGATCACATGGGCCTTTACCCCCAGGAGTTTTTCCAGATCCCTAATCCCGTAGGCCGCCATGGTTCAACGCCGCTCCTTACTGGAAGGCCGGATCTCCAGACCTAAGGGGATGAGGGAATAACCCAGATCCCGGCGCATCTTGTTCCGCAGATAACTGACATAGGACTGGCTCACCGCCTGAGGACGGGAGGCAAAAACAACAAACTTAACGGGGTTGTCCGAAACCTGGACGGCATACTTTAACTTAAACCGGGTCTGGGGGCCCTGAGGCGGCGGAGATTCCGTAAGCCAGCGTTCCAGGGCCTGGTTCAGGGGGCCCGTATCGGTGTGGAGGTTGAGCTGGGCGTACATCCTGATAGCAATATTGAGCAGCGCGTCCACCCCGGCGCCGTCACGGGCGCTGACCGGCATGATGGGGGCGTACTCCATCTGCCCGAAAAGGAAATGGATACGATCCTGAACCGCAGCAAAGGTGTTTTTTACATCCGGCATGGTGTCCCATTTATTTAACACCATGATGATCCCCCTGCCCCGCTCATCAGCCAGGGCGGCGATCTTTTTGTCCTGATCCGACAATCCTTCCCGGGCATCGATCAACAGAAACACTATGTCCGCGTCGTCCATAGTTTTAATGGCCCGGTTCACCGAATAGTATTCGATGTTTTCCGTCACCTTACTTTTCCTGCGTATCCCCGCGGTGTCCAGAACCTGGAAGGCCCGGTTCTTGTACATAAACCACCCCTCCACCACATCACGGGTGGTGCCGGGAATATCGCTCACAATGGAGGCCGTCGAGGCGGTGAGGCGGTTTGACAGGGTGGACTTCCCCGTGTTGGGTTTCCCCACGATAGCTATTCTAATGGGCCGCGTCTGGGCATCGTCAAGCGCTACTTTAGAAAAATCGAGCCGGGCAATGATGGCCTCTTCCAGATCCCCCACATTGTCCCCATGTTCGGCGGAAACCATCCAGACCCGGTCGAAGCCGTAGGAGAGGATATTCCAGGATTCGTTTTCCCGGCGGCCCCCCTCGCATTTGTTCACCACCGCCAGGAGCTTACCTTGATAGGGCCGCAGGAGGCCGATGAATTCCTCATCCTCCGGCTTTAGCTCCCCCGCTTCCAGGATGAGCAGGATGAGGTCGGCGCTTTCCAGAGCCGCCAGGGTGCGCTCCACCACCAGGTCGTCCAGGGTGTCCTCGGGAATATCCCTGCCGCCATTGGCCTTGCGATCCAGCTTGAAGCCCCCGGTGTCCATGAGCCGCAACGGTTTCCCGTTGATAAAGGCGTCCATTGCCACCGGATCACGGGTTACCCCCGGGGTCGGGTCGGTGATGGCGCGACGCCGGTGAAGGAGCCGGTTGAAAAGGGTGGACTTGCC
>BNUR01000223.1 GCA_025997495.1 Spirochaetia bacterium
CCATGGATCTTGACGGGGAATCCCGGCGGGTTGACTCCGGGGGGAGCCTTGCCCTTGACGCGGGAGGCCATGCCCTTACCGAACCCCTGACGGTGATGCTCTCCCCGCGGCCCGACGCCCGGTTCATCCTTAGCGGGACAGGGGAGGCAATGCCCTTGAGGTTTGTCTGGAACGGGACAAACTATGAAAGCGCTTACCGTACCCGGATAGAAATTGCGATAGACCGGGGCTTTGAGAGGATTGTTACGACCCTGGAGGAGGGAGAGGGAAACAGCGCCGTTATTCCCCTCTTAGCGGGTACCTATTTCTGGCGGGCCTACCCGGTGAGCGGGGGGTTGGCAACAGACCGGACAACTGCGGCCGGAGCAGCTAACGCAGCTTTAGGAAAAGTGACCATCCTCTCCGTGCCGCCTCTCCGGCTGCTGGGCCCGGCGGAAGATCATGTGTTCCGGTACCGGACCCAGCCGCAGTCGGTCCGGTTTCAGTGGACCGGCGCCCCGGAAATTGCGTTCTACATATTGGAAGCGGCGGATACGCCCGGTTTTACAAATCCCGCTCTGCAAACCATGGTGCGGGGCAGAACGGCGGGCATTGTTTCCCTGGCCTATTCCGGCTTGGGAGAGGGCCGCTGGTACTGGCGGGTAACCCCGGATCTGGCGGATGAGTTTGAAAAAGCCCCATGGTTCACTGTCCCGTCGGCCCCCGCATCCTTTACCATCACCCAAAGTGAAAACCTCCCGGCCCCTACCCTGCAAAGCCCCCCGGAGGAAGCCCGCATCAACCTTACCCTGGGGACGGACATCAATTTCTCCTGGCAAAACGAGGCCGAAGCCGCCTCCTATACCCTGGTGGTTTCCGGGAGAAGCAATTTACAGGATCCCTTTCTTATCCGGCAGGTACGCGCCAATTATTACCGCTGCAACACGGAGAGCGATTTACCGGGGGAGGGGCGGTATCATTGGGGGGTATTTCAAACCGCCGACGACGGAACCCTTTCGCCGTTTTCGGCGTCCCGGGTTTTTACCACCATGGCGGGGGAATTGAAGCCCCTCTCCCCGCCTGATAATTACGCCCTTCAGGAGGGTCTCCGGCAGGAGTTTACCTGGGAAACGGACCTCGTCTATCCCCTGCGCTTTCAAGTTGCCGACACCCCCTCTTTTTCACTGCCGGTGATCGATGAACCGGTACGCGAAGGAGCTTTCCGGGCGCCGGCCCTGCGCAGTGGAACATGGTACTGGCGAATACTGGCCCAGGCCGGGGACAGGAATTTGGAAACCCCCATCAGAACTATTCGAGTGGTCTCCGGCCTGCCTCCGCCGGTTTTGATTTCCCCCTTAAACAATATCCCAGGCCAAACCCGGCGGGTACTGGTTCGCCGGGGGGAGGCAACGGCCTTTACCTGGCGGCAGGTAGACGGGGCGGATTATTACGCATTCAAGCTCTATGCCGGTAATGACGCCACCGATACTGCCCCGGTATACAGCGCCTCCACTGGTAACGGAATCCGGCTGGATATACCCCTGGAACAGTACCCGGAAGGCCGGTATACCTGGACCGTAGAGACCTTTGCGAATGAAACAACCCGCGGCGCCCCTCAAGCCAGCTCCGCCGCAAGCGCCCGGTTTGAACTGCGGCTGCTGCCTATCCCCCTGCTCGCTGAGCCCCGGCTGCTGAATCCTATAGATGGGTATCGCCTGGACTCCGCCCAACTGCGGGAATCCCGAAGGATTACCTTTACCTGGGCTGCGGTTCCGAGGGCAAGCCACTATAGCTTTGTCCTCTACCGGGAAACAAAGGCCGGTCGCAATCTGATACAGCGCAATGTCCCTTCGGCGCGAACCTCCTTTATCCTGGAGGACTTGGGCCGCCTGGGGAGCGGCAATTTTATCTGGCAGGTGGAAGCCCGCAGGGTGGCGGAGGACGGGTATATTGAGCAGCGGGGCGCCATCGGTGAAAGCCGTTTTACCCTGAACATTCCCGTGCCCCAGCGGAATGCGGCGCAGGATCCGGGCGAACTCTATGGGCAATAGGGAACGCTGTTTTTTAGCGGTACTACTATTTTTCTACCCGGTTTTGGGCTTTACCCAGGAACCTCACGACCCGAGGAACTTTTTTATTGAACGAACCCTGCGGTTTATCCAGCGCTTATCCTGGATACAGGATGAGGCGGTGTTACGCTATGAGGTGACCATCGAAGCTGAACAGGGGGGAACCTATAAAGGGGTCGTATGGGAATCGACAAAAGAAAATTTCCTGAACGTTTCCTTACCCCCCGGCAGGTACCGGTACCAAATAGGGGTGTATAATTTCCTGGATGAGCTTGAATATACCATGGACTGGGTTTATTTTACGGTTTTAAACGCCTTCCAACCAACAATACACCGTTTTACTCCCACCGAATTTTTTTTGGAGAATAGGGATTCCTGGCGCATTACCGTCACCGGAGAGAATATCGCCGCCGGGGCAGAGGGTTCACTTCGCCCGCTGGACGATTCCGGACAGGTCATATACCCCGAAAAAAGCGAAATTGAAGGGAACACCGCCCGGCTTACCTTTAGTAAAACGCAGCTTGCCCCCGGTTTATACGCGGTGTATATCAGAAACCCCGGAGGGCTGGAGGATTCCCGGGGAGTTTTTACGGTTCATCCGCAGAGATGGGGGGCAGGGAACGGGAAGGTAGACGGTTCAAAACGGCCCGATTTTATTGTTTCGGCGGGATATGCCCCGCTTATGCCCCTCTACGGGGAACTGTTCAGGGAGGACGCCTTTATACACCCCGCGCCCCTGGGCTTCGCCGTCAAAGGAGGGGTGCTCCCCCTCAAGCGGGACTGGGGATATTTGGGGGCGGAATTGGGCGTATCCTGGAATTACCTGAAAGAAGAAAAGGAAGGGTACACGATTTCGGCCCAGATGATGGAGGTGCAGGTAGGATTACTGTATCAACTAAGGCTGCCGAATCCTGTGATGGCATTTAATTTCCGCCTGGGGGCAGGAATAGGTATCTTAACGGATTTCCATTTTGAACATGCCGACGGCAGGAACGATACCATGGCCGGTATGTATCCATCCCTGGATGCGGGGATATCCTTCCAGTGGCATATCAAGGGGCCCTTCTTTATCGAAGCCGGCGTAGATTTTACCCATCTGCTGTCCCTCGGCGACCCTTCCCAGCCGGGGTATCTCCAGCCGGTATTGAACGCGGGATGGCAGTTCTAGTTCTAGCAGTATTCCTGCGGTGTATTCAGCAATTCTAAATTTGCCTGATTTATGATAAAATCGGGGGTATGGGTGGGGAAACATTTGAGCGGCTAATGAGGAATCTAGACAAAGCGGCGGAGAAGATACCCGACAACCGGCATGGGCCGAATA
>BNUR01000224.1 GCA_025997495.1 Spirochaetia bacterium
AGTGGACGCCGACCCCCGGCTCCTGTTCCGGCTCCGGGGCATGGATCTGGAAAAGAGGTTCGGCCAATCAATCGCCCTGAACCTGCCCGCCCCCTTTACGGTACGCGCTGCACTGCAGGCGGCGGCCACTGCGGATGTTGCGGCCTTGCCGGTGGAAGCCGGGGAACCGTCAGAGGCGTTCCCATCGTCTTATTTTGGCGAAATACCCCACTGCGCGGAACTTATCACGTCATTGCTGCCTGCTAAACCGCCATTCAGTGATCGTGACTTTACCGTAACCATGGCGGATTTCTATCACCGGGCGTCCCGGTTTAGCCCCTGGGAATCCGGCGACAGTAATGCTGACATGGAACACCGTTATTCCCGTTCCCACTGGTCGGTACTCTGCCCTAATCCCGGGCCGGGGGAAGAGGTTCTGCTCCAGGAAACGGATATTTTGGGAAAGAAGATCCGGCATACCCTTTTTGATCTCTACCAAAGTTTTGTGAATTTTTCTTCCGGTGACGGGACGGAGGATTATGTTTTTCTTTTCCATCTGTTCAAGTTCATCAATCAGATTGTCCGTTCCTGCGCCTTTATCCCCTTTGTTCTATTGAAAGACGGCATCCTCCGTATTGTCTGGCGGCCCTACGATACCCTGCCCCAGATTGCCCAGGCCCTGGACGCCTTGGCCGCTCTGGAACGGGGTATGCTGACCATGAAGGATGATGGCAATGCAGTGCCGAAAAAGCGGGGGAGAAGCGCCCATAAGAATACAGACAAAGCCGGCAGTAATACTGAATGTAAAGCAAGCGGACGGAGCGTGGTAGACCTGCTTGCCTCGGCCTTTCTGGGGGAATGGGTCAAGCAGCAGTACTATGCCTTCCAGCCGGGCGGCAGCCGGGAGTACCAAACGCTGCTGGGTGTTTTTTTCCAGGGCGCCGGTATGGGTGTTTCCACCCCGGCCCTGCGGAGCCTCCCCGTATCAATCGACCGGTGGCTTTCGGTGCTGCACATCAACTTTACCGCGTGGCAATACCGGTTTACCGTTAAGGAACGGCGGAAAACTAATGCGGAAGACGGTGAATCAGGAGACGCACAGGAAGACTATACCCTGAGTATGGATATGCTTTTTGAAACCGACGAGGGTGTTACCAAAATACCCCTTGCGAATATCGCCTCGGGGAAGAAACTGCCTAAGGGAATGAAAATCGACACCATTGCTGCGCTGCGTTCCCCCACGGCGCTTTCCAATTACCTGCCGGAGATACGTTCCCTCATGGTGCATAAGACGGCGGCCCTTTCAGAAAAACGCCTGGCGGATTTTCTTGAATCCGCCGCACCCCTCCTTACCCGGCTGGGGATTACCGTGGATCTTCCCAAGTCCCTGCACCGGGAACTGAAACCCCGGCTGGTTTTGAAGGGCACCGATAAAGACCAGGGTTCGAAAACCAGCGGTTCCCTGGTAAGCTACCTCGCCCTCGATTCACTGTTAAGCTGGGAATGGCAGGTGGCGATTGGGGACCGGGTCATGGAAATCGGGGAGTTTGAAAAACTGTTGAAGCAAAAACGGGATCTGGTTCGGTTCCGGGATGGTTTTGTACGGATCAACGCGGAAGAATTGGCGGCGCTCTTTAAAAAAGCAAAAACTTCCGAGCCGCAGGCCATGGATTTTCTCCGCCTTCATTTTGCCGGAGACAGTATTCTTTCGGTTGACGCGGCGGAGGTGTTACAAAAACTATTTGAGGAACGCCGTTTAAACCTGCCTCAAGGCCTCACCGCAAAACTCAGGCCCTACCAGAAGCGGGGGTACAATTGGGTTTGTTCCCTTCTTATGGCGGGTTTCGGCGCTATCCTGGCGGACGACATGGGCCTGGGGAAAACCATTCAGGCGATCACCGTACTGCTGCGGCTCAAGGAGGACGGCCTCCTGGGGAAGGGCTGCCTTATCGTGGCCCCGGCGGCGCTGCTTGAAAACTGGGAGCGGGAACTGGCCCGGTTCGCACCAGGACTAACCGTGTCCCGCTACCATGGAACGGGGCGGCGTTTGGATCGCACACAGGATGTGTTTCTCACCACCTATCAAACTGCGGCCCGGGACAGCACAAAGTTGGAGAAGGAAGTCTTTTCGTTCCTCATCGTGGACGAAGCCCATCTGATGAAGAACGCCGAAACCGGCATCTCCCGGGCGGTAAAGAAACTCAAGCCCCAGTACCGGCTGGCCCTTTCGGGAACACCGGTGGAAAACCGGCTGGAGGATCTCCGTTCACTTTTTGACTTTATCCTTCCCGGCTATCTTGGAAGTCCCGTTGAATTTAAAAAAGAGTATCGCTACCCTATCGAAGTTCTGCGAAACCGGGAGATGGCCGATGCATTGCGGAAGATCACGGCGCCTTTCCTGCTGCGCCGGATCAAGACCGACAAGACCATCATCAAGGATTTGCCGGACAAGGTGGTGGCCAATGAATACGCGGTGTTGGAAAATGGACAGGCCGCCCTTTACGAAAGTATGGTTGAGCGGACCATGGAAAAATCGGAGTACCTTGATCCCAAGGATAGGCCCGCTCTGGTGCTGGCCCTGCTCACCGCCCTGAAACAGATCTGCGACCATCCCCGGGTGTACGACAAGGAAAGCCCCGCCGTATCATCCCTTTCGGGCAAGGCAAAACTGCTCATCACTTTACTGGAAGAGATTCTTTCGGGGGGCGAGAAGACTTTGATTTTCAGCCAATACGTGGAAACACTGGACTGCCTTTCCCGGATCATCCAAAAGGAACTGGGGGAGCCGGTACTTGTCTACCACGGCGGCATGACACAGAAAACCCGGTCTCAAACCCTCAACACATTCCAGACCGATCCTTCCGCACGGCTTCTTCTGGTAAGCCTGAGAGCGGGAGGCCTTGGGCTCAACCTTACCGCGGCCAGCCGGGTCATCCACTACGATCTCTGGTACAACCCGGCGGTGGAAAACCAGGCCACCGACCGTGCCTTCAGGATAGGCCAGAAGCGCAATGTCTTTGTCCACCGGTTCATCACCAAAAATAGTTTTGAGGAAAAAATTGATGCCATGATTTCCAGCAAACAGGAACTGGCGGAGATGACCGTGTCGTCGGGCGAGTCCTGGCTTGCCCGGATGAGTCACCAGGAACTCAAGGCTTTGTTTGAGCGGTAGGAAAGGAGGGGGGGTAGGGCAACATTGTGAACAAAATACTGAAAGAAAAAATCCGGGAAGCCTATACCGCGGTTCTCCCCATTACCGTGATCGTCCTCGCGGCAAGTGTGGTACTGGTACCCATGCCCACCGGTACTATCCTGATGTTCATCGTCGGCGCGGCCCTGCTTATCGTGGGAATGGGCTTTTTTACCC
>BNUR01000225.1 GCA_025997495.1 Spirochaetia bacterium
GCGAGTATAATAAAAGTCTGTGCAACCGAGGGAGACTCACCCTGTTTATAACAGCGGATGTAATTGACGTATGGGGAAAAATAGATCCCCAAAAGAAAGTAGTGGGTGAGAAAACGTATCCCGACAGCATTATAGAATGCTGCCAGCTGATAAAAAATCAATTTCATCTTCGATTACGCCAAGCACAAGGGTTTATCGGGAGCATATTTTCGCTGATGCCTGGGTTGGAGAAAATAAGCGTACCGGATTTTTCTACATTGTGTCGTAGACAGGGTGGACTGCCTGTAGAAGTGAGCAAACGGTTAGCCAATGGCGAGAACCTCCACATAGGGATAGATTCAACCGGATTAAAAGTATATGGCGAAGGGGAATGGAAAGTCCGCAAACATGGTTGGTCAAAACATCGAACATGGATGAAGATGAGCATATGTATGGATTTGGATACCCAGGAAATACTTGCGGTCGAATTAACGGGAAATGATGAAGCGGATGCACCGGTAGCGAAAAAGATATTGGAAGGCAAGACAAATAACATAGAATCATTTAGCGGGGACGGTGCTTATGATGATTTTTATTTTCGAGAATTTCTTGGAGATGAGGTGAACCAAATAATACCACCACCAAAAAACGCAGTAACTCATCCCGAAATAGAAAATGATCCTAAAATGGCATACCTTCAACAACGTAATGATGCAGTCAATACAATAAATGAAACGAGCCGTGATGAATGGAAAGAGAAGTCAGGTTATCATAAAAGAAGTTTAAATGAAGTGGTAATGTACCGCTACAAAACCATATTTGGGGAAAAACTGTCTGCACGCAAAACTAAAAATCAGGAGACAGAAGTGCAATTGAATTGTAAGCTGTTGAATGTGTATTGTGATTTAGGGATGCCGGTTTCGTACAAAGTTGATTAGTTTGATGCTCGGTTGGGGGTTGGGCTATTAAATCGTATCGTTGCAACAAAGTCCTTTTAACCAAAAATAAAAGTAATTTTATTCCAAGAAGCGCTTCTTTGCCGTCTACAGCTTTTCAAAATATAAGGGCTATATCACAAAAAATACTTATACTATATTTGATATAGCCAAAAAAACCTACTATTTCACCTGTACTTTGTTCTTCCGCGATCACCATGTATATTTCACTGCCATTTCCGGCAAATATATAAAGGAAAAAATCTTTATTGGACGCCATTATATGATTTGCATCCCAGTGCTTTTTAATTGAGTCCATGATTTTATCAACATCATCACGCATTGCAAAACGGATTATAATATCATTTTCAGCCACTTTTTCCTCTAACTTATCCAAGAACTATCAATTCGTCTTCTACAAAATCTTTCACCGCCGTTGTACCCAATACATCAAACCACTTCATCGGAGATATACCATTACCCGGCCTTTTTACCGTAATATTGTTTTTGTTAAAAGCATCTCCCTTTTTGATGTCGCATTTTGCCACAATGCTTTTTCTCGCTACAGCCATATTTTTTATTTCTGATGGTGACGGCACTTTATCCCCCGTACCCAAGGCTTTTTCTATGTTTCGTATTGCCTGTACCATAGTGGCAAATTCAGCAGGCTCCAAACTTGCCTTATGATCCGGCCCTTCCATGTTTTTGTCAAGGGTAAAGTGTTTTTCTATAACCGTAGCGCCCATTGCCACGGCAGCAATCGGGACTTCAATACCTGGGGTATGGTCGGAATATCCAACTTTAACCTCTAAAGCATTCTTGATTGTCAACATTGCCTTTAGATTGACATCTTCATAAGGCGTTGGATATTCTGTATTACAATGAAGTACCGTTATTTCTCCCGAACCGTTCTGTTTCAATATTTCAACGGCTGTTTTTACTTCATCAAGCGTACTCATGCCTGTGGATAAAATAACAGGACCATTGGTTTTTGCTATTTTAATCAAAAAAGGAAGATTGGTTATTTCACCTGAAGGGATTTTCCATATATCGAGATTCATTTTCTGAAGAAAATCAATACTATCAAAATCAAACGGTGTTGACAAAAAATCAATGCCGCAACTCTCACAATGGTTTTTTAAGTCAATGAATGCTGGAAAGGGAAGTGATATCTTACGTATCATTTCTAATTGACTTTCATTTTCTCCTGTTAAAACCTTTTGGTACAGAGCTTTTTCTGCAAATCTTGATACAACCATCTCTGGATTTCCAGTTTGAAATTTAGCAATATCCGCGCCACAATCTTTGGCAATTTCAATCATCTTTTTGGCTAAATCAACATTACCATTATGATTAACACCAATTTCTGCAATGATTTTTATCTTTATCATTCCCGTTCCCCCATAAATTAATAATATCCAATTCAAAAAAATCAGAGTATTCTTTTAGCAGGTACGCCAAATATGGTACAGTTTGAAGGAACATTTCTTACCACTACAGAACCAATGCCAACTTTACTATTTTCTCCAATGGACTTATTCTGAATAATTCTTGTACCAACACCAATTTCGGCACCTGTGCCAATAGATACATTTCCTGAAACATTCACATTACCATACAATGTTACAAAATCTCCCAGTGTTACATCATGTCCAATAACACAATATGCATTAAGAAAGACAAAATCTCCTAATACAATATTGACTGTTAATAAAGAAGAAAAACCGATAATACAACCTTTTCCTATGGTAACACTGTCAGAATACTTCACATCATTTGCAATTATAGTTGGAAAAATAATATTTTCTTTAAAGGCGAATTTCTCGAAAATCCGCTTTCTGACTTGTGAGTTACCAATGGCAATAACAACATGAATTTCGTCATGGTAATTAAGCAGCCATGAATCATCGCCCAATACCGGGAAATTATTTATGATTTTGTTTTGTAATTCCGGCGCTTTGTCTATAAATCCAAGAATGTCATAACAATTAGTTTTGGCATTTACATCTGATAATAGAAATAAAATTTCACGGGCTAATCCGTTGGCGCCTACAATCACCAGTTTTTTTCTTTCCATGGCTATTTCCTTCCCAATAAGGCTTTCACTTTTTCCTCAATCATCATACAGTTGACTTATATATTCATTAATTTTATCAACATCAACCTTTTGCATTTTCAACTGGAGATTAGGGTTTACGATTAGCGGATTCATTTTTTACAAACCATTATCACCAACTCCCATGACATACCTATTAGAGAATCTTTGCCCGAAGTACGGGAAAGCGCCTTCTCTAACCGTAGGAGTTCCGCAAGTGATGGAGCTTTTCCATTGCCTACAACGAGGCCACTGGTCGCTTATTAGACTCTGGTGTGAGTTATGTTTCTGAATTGGAATTGGTTAACTTGGCC
>BNUR01000226.1 GCA_025997495.1 Spirochaetia bacterium
AGAAGCCGGAACCCCGAAATATGGGTTTGAAATGGCGGTAACAGGGGACAATAAGAGCCGAAAGAAACGGACAGCCCAGCTTTCAGTACAGTTTGAGCGGGTTTCACTGAAAAAACCCCCGGGGATTCCCGGAGAAATCAAGGGAAACTATCCGGTAGTCCTTCCGGTATCGGTTGTACAGGTCAAAGAAACGCCTGAAACCGTTCCACCCGGCGAAGACCCTGCGAACCTTCGGTTCGATGAATGGCTGCTGTATTCAAGCCGTCCGGTAGAAACGGTTGAGCAAGCGCTTGCGGTTGTTGAATACTACAAAGCCCGCTGGATAATTGAAGATTTGTTCCGCACCTTAAAAAAAGAAGGGGTTAATTATGAAGAAACGGAACTGGAAACCGGTAGGGCATTACGCAAACTTTTTGTGCTTGCTTTTTATGCGGCAATGATACTGTTGCAATTGCGTCAAGCCCGTCATGGAACGACCGGCCAAAAGCCTTCACTGGTTTTTTCGGAAGAACAAGTAACGTGTCTGGAAGACATCCTGCCTCGTTTTGAAGGGAAAACCGAAAAATTGAAGAACCCCTATCCCAAAGATAATCTGGCATGGTCAGCATGGATTATCGCCCGGCTTGGCGGCTGGAAAGGGTATTCCAGCCAACGCCCGCCGGGGGTCATTACGCTCCATGATGGCTGGTTACGGTTTCATCACCTCTTCGAAGGCTGGGTCATCGCTAAAGATGTGTATAAACGTTAGCCCCAGGGGTTCCCCCCCATGTTTCCCACGGTCACCCCCAATGCCATTGGTTGGCAGCATGTCCTTTACCAGGATGTGCGGAACAGGCTGGGCCGCTGTGCGGCAATGCCCGGGTTTCAAGAGGCAGGGAGAAGAGAAGAGCCTTCGGCACGAAGATGGGGGGAGATCGCGTCACAGTAATGGTGTGAGGGGCCGCCACGACCGGGTTTGTAAGCAAGCCTCGCTATTTAGCCGGTTTAGTCGTATACTGTAAACAGGAGTATAATATGACAACAAGTATAGAACGGAAAGACGAAATACCGACTTTCGAGCAGATCTGGGAAATGTTTCAGGAGATAGGCCGGAGCCAGAAAGAGACCGGCGAACAGATGAAGGCGATGAGCCAGGAGACAGCCCGGAGCCAGAAGGAGACCCGTGAACAGATGAAGGCAATGAGCCAGGAGACGGATCGGAAAATGCAGGAGACGGATCGGAAGATAAGCCGTTTGGGAAGCCGGTTGGGGGAACTCATTGAGCATTTAACGGCGTCAAACATCGTTGAAAAGGTTAATGAAAAGGGGTATCAGTTTACCAGGATTTCCCGCAATAATACCATAAGAGATGACAAGAACAAACTAAAGGCGGAAATTGACATACTGTTAGAAGATGGTGATTATGCCATGGTAGTAGAAGTAAAAACGAACCTGACAAAGACTGATGTGAAAGAGCACCTGCGACGGATGGACACGCTGCGGCGACATGCAGATGCCCATGGAGATAAACGGAAATATGTAAGCAGTGTAGCCGGAGCGCTCATTGAAGACGGAGCCCGTGAATATGCCCTGGAGCAGGGGATGTATGTCATTGACCACCCCGGTCAAACGATAGAGGTAGTGGCCCCGCCCCAAAAACGTGAGTGGTAAAGTATCTGATACCAGAATGATGAGAGCAGTCCTAAGTGCCCGGAAGAGACAAGACGAGCCGTATCTGCTTTTGGGCAGGTACGGCTTTTTTCAAGGAGTGATGAATGAAAGTGGGGAGGGCGGTTGCTCTTCACCAGGGAATAAAAGCAACCGCAACGAAAAGTATATTTCGTTTCCGGTTTTTTTTAAAGCGCTAGTATCTTGTTATTACAAGGTACGTAAAAAAGTGACTAACAGTATTTGGTATAAAAGATGAGTAATAGTGTGTTAAAACCCCGTACTGATTATTGGCCGGCAAGCTCTTTAATGGTTTCCATATCAAGGCCGGTTGCTTTGGCTACCGTTGCCGGGCTCACACCCAAGGCAAGAAAATTCTTCGCATCTTCTTTTTTGGTTTCTTCCCGGCCTTCCACCCGGCCTTTCTTCTCGCCTTCCACCCGGCCTTTCTTCTCGCCTTCCACCCGGCCATCCTCCCAGGCTTCTTCCTGCCATGCTTCTTTTGCTTCGTCGATCTTCCATTCTTCTAATAACATGTTGATAACCTCCGAGGCGTGGGCCTCTAAAATTGCTTTCAGTATATCATGGTCGATACAGTATCGTATCGCCATTTCCAGGGATTCTTCTTTGCTCTTACCGCTATCCTTGTACTCACGGGCCTTGCCAACGAAGATACTATACCCCCTCAGCCGTTCACATTTCCGGACCATGGCCTCGTTCCGGCCCTGGTTGATGTTGTACACCTTGACGGTTAGTTCTAATGCCGGGGGGCCGCTGGTAATGAGGCCGCATGCGGCGGCGTCCGCAAATAAATCGGAGAGTTTCAGGATGGCTTCGTCGGGATACTGAGCCTTGCCGTTGTACAGGACGATAAACTCAGGCTGGGGAACGGGTACTTTCTTCCCGCTGTGCCTTTTTTTCCTGTCAATGATTTTTTCATATATCCGTGCGATGTACATAAGCAGCCGCAGCGGCATATTAGGGTTGATGGTGGACTGGTGCTCAATGAGTACTACCAATATCCCGCCAATCTCGAAGGATATGTCGTTTATCTGGTTCATGTACAGGACTTTTTCCAGGGTATTGATTCTGATGGGAAGGGCCGGGTCCACGAGGATGCCCTCAATAGCACTGTATAGCTCCCGGAGCGTGTCGGGGTCACTGAAAAGCCAGGAAAACAGACTGTCTTTATACTTTTTATTTACACCCATAAGTACTATCCAATGTAGTGTAAAACGCCGGGTAAAGCAAGGTAACCAGGGAGGGACCATGCCGGCCCCGGTAACCCTGACCCCCGCCGAAGAAGCCCGCCTCGTAGCCCTGGTTTCAGGCGCACCCGTCGGGGAAGCCCTGGGCCTTTCCCCCGGCAGGGCCGCCGCCACCGCCCGGGACGCCCCCCATATCCGGCTCCGCGCCCGGAAGAGACAAGACGAGCCGTATCTGCTTTAGGGCAGGTACGGCTTTTTTCAAGGAGTGATGGCGACGCAAAGCAGCAATTTTACTTTTAGGAACCATTTTGTGGCTCAAAAAACCCTCGGCTTGAGCTTAATTGGGAGAAAAGCCTCTGTTTGCTTCCCGTGTAAGCGATTGAAGCAAAAATCCGTAGGATTGGAGCGA
>BNUR01000227.1 GCA_025997495.1 Spirochaetia bacterium
CCAAATAATTTTCCAGGCTGGATATTTGCAAATGAAATAATTGATTTGCTGATTTCCATAAGATTTTAGCGAGTTGAAATAATGTTCAACGTACCATAGTCAGCTAAAATCAGGCAAAAAATCAAATGCCGCGGTTTTGGGCGTTATTTCATACGGATTCAGGTTATAGTGAAGCGTGGGCTGGGTGGGGAAGATAGTCCGCACCGAAGCAGCCGGGGCAAAACCCTCACCCGCAATGGATACCCGCACCTGCCCGGTTCCCGGAGCCGCCACAATCCCCGCGTTGAGTGACGGGGAAAGGGGGTCACTACAAGCGGCGAACAGAACTGCCGCTCCAACAATAAAGCCGCAGAGGGCTTTCAAACCGGTGGTCCGGTTCATAAACTTTTTCATGCATTCTTCCTAGATTTCTACCGTGATGGTAATAGTTGTTGAATACCAGATACTGTTTTTTTGTACCCGGAGCTCTACGTTATAGGTCCCGTCGCTTTTCCCAAGGCTGCTAAAGGTAAAGGTCGTTGCGGTTCCCGCAGGCGCCGGAACATCGCTACCGTTAACAGACCACTGGTGGTTTGAATACCCGTCGGCTCCGCTCAAGCCGGTAATAATCGCCGTTTCAAACGTGGCGCGGTGGAGGGTCACCGAGGCGGGAGAGGCAAAGGCGGTGGTGTCGTCCGTCCAGAGGTTTATCGCCACCGTGCTTGTGCCGGTAGGTTCGGCTGTTGCCGGGAAAGTGATGGTTACCGTGCCGCTGTTAACCGCATTGGTTACGGTTGCGCTGGTGTACGTAAAGCTGTCCGCTGCGACGCCGGTAAAGGTATAGCCGGTTTTTGGCGTCAGGGTAACTTCGGCCTTGTATACCGTTGAAGCGGCAAAAGCGCCGCTATGAGCCGCGCCGGCGTTGGTTTTCCAGGCAATGCTTCCGGTGTACTGGGTTTCATTAATTGCCGTAGTAACCGGGCTCGCATCTTTAGCCGGGGCCGTTACCAGGGTGGTCAGGTTAAGGTCGGTAACAACGACATCGGCAGCGGCTGTTGCCGGGAAGGTGATGGTTACCGTGCCGCTGTTAACCGCATTGGTTACGGCTGCGCTGGTGTACGTAAAGCTGTTTGCCACGACGCCGGTAAAAGTATAGCCGGTTTTTGCCGTCAGGGTTACCTCGGCCTTGTATACCGTTGAAGCGGCAAAAGCGCCGCTATAAGCCGCGCCGGCGTTGGTTTTCCAGGCAATGCTTCCGGTGTACTGGGTTTCATTAATTGCCGTAGTAATCGGGCTCGCGTCTTTAGCCGGGGCCGTTACCAGGGTGGTCAGGTTAAGGTCGGTAACAACGGCATCGGCCGCGGCTGTTGCCGGGAAAGTGATGGTTACCGTGCCGCTGTTAACCGCATTGGCTACGGTTGTGGCACCGGTATACGTAAAGCTGTCCGCCGTAACGCCGGTAAAGGTATAGCCGGTTGTTGGTGTCAGGGTTACCTCAGCCGAGTATACCGCCCCAGCGGCAAAAGCGCCACTATGAGCCACGCCGGCGCTGGTTTTCCAGGCAATGCTTCCGGTGTACTGGGTTTGATTAATCGTCGTAGCAACCGGGCTCGCGTCTTTAGCCGGGGCCGTTACCAGGGTGGTCAGGTTAAGGTCGGTAACAACGACATCGGCCGCAGCTGTTGCCGGGAAAGTGATGGTTACCGTGCCGCTATTGGCCGCATTGGTTACGGTTGTTGCACCGGTATACGTAAAGCTGTCCGCTGTAACGCCGGTAAAGGTATAGCCGGTTGTTGGTGTCAGGGTAACCTCAGCCGAGTATACCGTTGAAGCCGCAAAAGCGCCGGTATGAGTCCCGCCGGCGCTGGTTTTCCAGGCAATGGTTCCGGTGTACTGGGTTTGATTAATCGCCGTGGTAACTGGGGTTGCGTCTTTAGCCGGGGCTGTTACCAGGGCATCCAGGCTTAGTGCGTTTATGATGGTGTCGGATCCAGCGGCTGCTGTTTCCGGGAAGGTGATGGTTACCGTGCCGCTATTGGCCGCATTAGTTACGGCTGTTGCGCCTGAGTACGTAAAACTGTTCGCCGTGACACCGGTAAAGGTAAAGCCGGATTCTGCCGTCAGGGTAACTTCGGCCTTGTATACCGCCCCAGCGGCAAAAGCGCCGGTATGAGCCGCGCCGGCGTTGGTTTTCCAGGCAATGGTTCCGGTGTACTGGGTTTGATTAATTGCCGTGGTAACCGGGGTCACATCTTTAACCGGGGCCGTTACCAGGGTATCCAGGGCCAGTGCGGTTACAACGGCATCCACCCCTCCGGCAGCGCCTGTTGCCGGGAAGGTAATGGTTACCGTGCCGCTATTGGCCGCATTGGTTACGGTTCCGCCTGAGTGCGTAAAACTGTTTGCCGCCACACCGGTAAGGGTATAGCCGGTCTTTGCCGTCAGGGTAACAACGGCCTTGTATACCGTTGCCGCCGCAAAAGCGCCGGTATGATCCGCGTCCGCGTTAGTTTTCCAGGCAATCGTCCCGGTGTACTGGGCCTGTTCGGCAAATGTTGCCTGGGGAGCCGCGCCTTTAACCGGGGCCGTTACCAGGGCGGTCAAATTCAGAGTGTCCACCACAGTATCGGTGGTTCCTCCGGTATTGGTTCCGCTATCGATATCACACCCGGTCAAACCAAGGCTTCCTACCCCTACCAGAGCCGCCGTTATCAGCGCCAAAACGGGTATCACGTTCCTCTTCATTCTCATCGCTCTTTTCCTTCTTTATTTTCAAGGATGGGGATACATGATGGGAGAAAAAACTTTTCTACCATTTTCCACCACGCTCCCCTATCCCTTTTTCTACGGAATGATTGTCCAGAACAGCGGCCCCCAGGGGCCTTTATCTCCCTTGCGGTTTTCCAGATGGGCGATAAACCAAACCCGCTTCCCCCGATCTTGCTCATCAAAATCAAAGCTTACCCGGCGCTGCCCGGTAAACACCGACCAGGAAAAATCCTTTCCCGAAAGCGGCGGTGCGGGCAGGTACTTCCCATACCGGCCCTCGGTTCCGGGCGCTGCGGCGGAATCCACGATGGCGGCGTAGAGCCGGAACCCGTGATCGCTTGCGGGATGATCCTGCCCCGGCGCCGAGATCACCGCCAGGATCACTTCCAGCAGATGATCCCCCAGATTATGGGCCCTCAGGGAAACTTCGTGTTCCGGAACGGCTATCCGCTCAGGGGTTTTCCGGGATTTCAGTTCCAGGGATTCCAATTCCTCCACCGTA
>BNUR01000228.1 GCA_025997495.1 Spirochaetia bacterium
CCTGTACGCGGTTGGACAGGATTCCTCCGGCGTACAGGCCGGGGATCACATTTTTATCGGCGTCTAAAACCTGTATTTTATCGTTTACATCCAGGCCGGCGGTGGTACCGTAGGGGTACCCGGCCCCCAGAATGGCGGTGTATCCGGAGGGGCAGTCCAGCGTAACCTTGGTTACCAGCCATTGATTGGGTTTGTCGAAGCCGCCCAAGTCCTTCCTGTCAAAGCTTTCTGACACGGCAAATGTGTATGCGGGTCCCACTTGCGGATACGGAGGCGGACCATTGGCGGCTATATTGGCGTCAACAAAGCCGTTATACGCGGTGATGGTTGCCGTAAGGGTGGCTGCATCAATGCTCAGTTGTTGTGCCAGTTCTGCCAGGGTAGCGCCTTTTACCGCGTTGCCCCTTGATACAGCGGCGGTGATAATCTCGTCAATATTGGGAATGGGTACACCTGCGGCGGGGAGCCCGCCCTGAACCATCCAGAACATGGTATCCTGGGTATCCCGAAGGCCCTGGGTCTTAATACGGGCAATCTCGTCATTGGAGAAAATCGCCGCGTAATACCCGCCGACCGCCCAACTCATGAAATCAAGGCCGGTCATGGCAAACATCTCGTTGGCTTTTTCCTTGCTGAACCGTTTCCCCCGGTAATCCGGAACAGTCGGGTAGGTGCCGGATGCGTCCTTAAGCCCGACTACCATGCTGTCGCCTTTCAGCAGCAAACTGGTTACGGTGGATTTGGCTGCGGCATCCCTGTCCCGATCAGCGTAGAGGAATTGATTCCGGACAATGTTCTTGACATTGGAAATATGGACCGCGGGCGGCGTCTTGATATTATACTCGGCGGCGCCGATATCTTTAGCCATCTTTATACCGTCGCCCCGCTGGGTTTCTACCGCTTCCGCTTTCCAGGACGTATTGTAGACATCCTCCATCATTTGCGGGTTGCCGATAAAGCCGCCGGTGGCCAGGATGACCGTCTTCCCATAAATCTCGTAGGTTGTGCCGTCCCGGTACCGCGCTTTTACCCCGACGACTTTTCCATCACCGGTAATAAGAGCGGTAGCCCGCAGTTCGAGCTTATAGTTGCTCTTGGGGTTTCGGAGTTTTGCCTGTTCGATAGCCCGGGTGAACATAGTCGTCTTGAAGGCGCCGGGCGTCCCGTCATACCCATAGCCTCCGCCGGGGTTGTAGGCGTCACTGCCATAATTGATAACGATTTGGTACTGGGGAAAAGATAATCCTGATGGCGTATTAAAGTGGAAATCATAGCTATTGGCAAGCCAGTCCACGGTTTCACCGGAGTTGTCGATAAACCATTCGATAATATTCCATTTGGGGCCGCCCTGGTACTCAGGTATTTTTGTCGTTATCTGCGGCAAATTAAAGGATTGGCCCTTGGCTCCCGGACCAAAAAAACTGGCATCACCATACGGGGCGATAAAACTTGTCCGATTCCAGCCTCTGGCGCTGATTACATCAGCGGGCACATCAGCTTTCATGTCCGCAAACCACTGCTGTTTGAGTGCGTCCTCGTCCACATAGTCGCCGGTACCGTAGAATTGCTTTATGTACTCGGAATTGGTTGCCATGGGGCCGCCGACCGTCGCGGAGTTCCCGCCGATTTTCCCGGCGACTTCGATGCCGTACACAGCCGGGTAATAGGGCTGGCCGTTTTTCGTGACCGCTTCCGTTGCGCTGAGGTAAGCCGCCGTTCCCGAACCGCCCAGTCCCACCACGATCACATCGTAGTCGAGGAGCTTTACGGTACCGGTATTGGTGGGAAGTGGTAAGCGCCATTCCTCCACATTGCCTCCCGCCTCCTCAATAGCGAGGCCGACCGCCTCCAGTACACCTACGGAAGAAAAGGTCGCTCCACCGACAACGTCCACCCCGATGGATTGGGCTCCGATGATACGGGGAATCAACAGGGCTTTGACAGAATCCAAAATGTGGACGGCTTCGTCGTGGGGCCCGATGTTGACATCAATCAACGTGTTATTGGCAAAAGTTGAGGACACCGTGATCAGCGTCATTTCGCTTTTACCGGGCATCTGGGTTGTATAAACCCCGTCTTTAACCGGCGTCCGGCTGACACCATCGTCGTCACTGTCGGCGGGCGTCGGACATCCGGTAAACACCATGGCCAGCATCAGGATGAGAACCGGAATTCCGGTACATCGTTTTAGTGCGTTTTTCATAAATTCCTCCATATGTGAGCATATTTTTTTACGGGGAACACCCCGGTGAAAGCAAAATACAAAAAAATCCCCGGCTGAGAGGAGTCTCCTGGTTTTGAGAAAAGAGAAGAGTTGCGGAACAAAGAAAGTAAAAAAACTACGCCAAAATGGGGGGGGGGGGGCTAATTCATTGCTATATAAGGAATTAGTGAGAATGATCAATGGAAACCCCCTTTAAGGACTACAATATAGTAGTCTTTGTACTGATAAAAAACTATACACCCTGTTCGGCTGCGGTGTCAAGAAAAAGTTGACAAGTGCCGGAAATAGTTTTTTCGTAAAAAAAGGCCATCCTCTTGCGGGGATGGCCTTCTCAATACCGTGTTGTTTTACCGCGTTGCTTCAGCCGCTGCGTTCTCACCCGCCAGACGGCCGGAGGTAATAGCCCAGCCCTGGGCGGCGCCGCCGTAGGCTACATAGGCTTTTTTCGCATTGAAAAGAACGCCCATGGAATCCTGCCCGACTGCGTAGAGGCCGGGGATTTTTGCTCCGCTCCCGTTCAGAACCTGCATATCACTGTCAATATCTACGCCGCCGCAGGTGCCGTAGTAATAACCAGCGCCCAGAATGGCGGTGTAGCCGCTCGCTGAGGGGTTGATCTTGGTTGTATAGTAATTAGTAGGGGGACCAAACCCGCCTACGTTTTTGTTATATTCGGTGTCCAAAGTCGGAGTATCCACATAGGTGTTGTATTGAGTGACCGTGGCGGTGAGGGTCGCTGCGGGGACGCCCAATTTTTCCGCCAATTCGTTCAGACTCGCCGCTGTTACCACGTTGTTGTAATCTTTGCCCTTGGCAAGGATATCGTCAAGCTCAGGGATAGCAGTATTTGCGGCAGGTGGCGTTCCCTGACCCAGGAACATAGTAGTACCGGCAAATTTATAGCCGTTTGCCTTAATGTCCGCAAGAACATCATTGGAATAAATGGCCGCAAAGTAGCCGCCGACTTTGGACACCGAATATAACAAAAACGTAGGCGGGT
>BNUR01000229.1 GCA_025997495.1 Spirochaetia bacterium
TTCGAGGCTCTATCACGCGGCTTTTGTACTCGCTGTCTACGCTTCACAAACCTTGTCACCAAGGCCCATGCAAGACTCGCTACCGGTGGCTCGCTACGCCTTTCCGGATGAGGTGCATAAAGGTTTCACCCTTATGGTCTCATGAGGTTATGCTAAAAGGTTTATCCTATGTCCTCCTTTTACGAGCTTCGTGTCGCAATTATGCGTTTATCCTGGCCCCGGCCTATGGGGGCTGCCGCATAAAAAAACGGGCAGCCCCCCAAAGGGAACCGCCCGCTTCTGTTTAGTTTTTTACATACCGAGTCGGTACCTAGTTGGTAACCGTGAGTTTCAGCCGGCTGCTTTCAACTTTGCCGCTTTCGGCGGCGGCAATATCAGTCCCGGCGGCGGCCAGGGTCAGGGTCGTGCCGTCGTTTGACGCGGTTACACCCGTGGCGAGGGCGGCACCGGTAGCAGCGGCGTATACCGTCCAGGCAGTATCGGTGTACGCACTGTCCAGGGTGAAGGTAACGCTCTTCTGTACGGTGGTAGTCTTTGCCTTGGTGGCACTGGTGACTGTCGGGTCCGCCGACTCCCAGGTACCCAGGGTGATATTCCAAACCAACTCCCGGAGTTTCTGAGTTTCGGTATCCAGAGCTTCCTGCCGCTGGTACTGGGCGATGAAATCACCGGTAGTAACATCGAGGCCCGTGTTGTTCAGCGTAACGGCTTCATCGTACAGCGCCTGGAGTTCTTTCTTGGGGCTTACGGCGGCGCCCATACTACCCAGATATTCAGACGCGGTATTCGTCAAATAGGTGTTGGCGTCTCCCAGGGCGGCGGTTAAGAACGTATGATTCGCGGCGCCGTTCCAATCGCCGCCTCCCTTCACGCCGAACTTGACTTCCTGGATGGCGGCCTGTAAATCGGTCAAATCGTCGGTGTAGGCGGGGGCCGCTCCGGGGTTCTAATCGTGCAGAATCCGTATCTGGATATACTTGGCGGTTTTAAGGCTGCTGAAGAGGACATACTTCCAGCCGTTGCCGGTAAGCCATGTTGCCTTGTCCGCGTTGGTGTAGGCTCCGGCCGCTCCGGTTCCCACGGGCGCGGCATTGGAGGCGAGCAGTACAACATCCCCTCCCTGCGTTGAGGGATTTATTCCTATTTCTGTGGTGGTACTGCCCCATATCTCGTATTGGGAGATATCGCCGTTACCGTTCCGGGGGAGGAACTCCACGCGGTAGATGTCTGATACTGCCGTGTTACCCAGCTTAAAGGTGATGAAGTGGGCCGGTGTCCCGCCAAGGGCGTTTTTATGAGCGGCGCTGCCCAATTGGGCTGAAGAATCGGCGCTCAGGTCCAGGTTTGCCCGCTTGGTTTCGGCGGCGACAATCGCGTTTTTAAGGTTGGTTATGTCACCGGCGTTCGCGGTGGTCGGAGGCGGTAAGGTTCCGGGGGTTTTCACGACGAGATCCCAGGCCGTCTTGGCGGCGGCAATTTTGGTGGTTGAGCTGGTCACATCGGCGTCGGATGCTCTGGATTCCCCATAGGTCTCCCAGCCATTCCCTCGGCCATCCGCCTTAAGAATATTGTGGAAAGCGTCCCAGTCGGCCTCGGTCACCCAAAAGGCGGAACTGGGCACCTGATTTGCGGTTGCCGCGGTAGCGATGTATACCCCGGCCCTGGCCGCTTCTGCGGCCTCAAGTACGGCCTTAAGGCCGGTGGTTGGGGTGTCTTTAAGGGCTCGCGCGGTCGGCACCGGCTCTGCCGATGCGGTCCCTACTCCTCTGGATTCGTTTTTTAATCTATTCCACGCGGTTTCAATGGTAGTCTTTATACCGGCCAAATCCGAATCGCTTGTAGTGAGCTTTGCAACGTTCTTGTAGTTGTCTGCAATAGCCCAGTGTAAGTTGTTCCAGTACCACCACTCCACACTGATAGCCGGAGGAACCACATAGGTTGCGTCCCCGTCATTCCATTGGACTTCGGTTTTGTCCAGGCGGTATGCATTTATTTCGTCAATCAGCGCAAAAACCTCTGCCCGTACATCCCCGGCGCCGCCGACACCGGGCACGGGTACAAAGAGTCCCTGCGCGGCTCCAAGATCGGTTACCGCCTGACTCACGTCGGTTGCGGTGGTAGTTAATCCTGTAGCGACGGTTTGGGCAGCGGCAATGGCCGTGTTAAAGGTATTCCAGTCTGCCAGGGGTACAAAGTACTCTCCGGTAGGCGCGGCATTGATATAAATACCGGCCCGTGCGGTAACCGCATTGGCAATCGCCGTAGTAAGGGCGCTCTTGTTAACCGGGTCGCTACCGGGTCTGGTCCCGGTCCCCGGTACAAAGAGGGCGTCCGCCGTCGCAAGGGCTGCCGCCGCGTTGCTTATCTGAAGATTGGTCGGCGTGGGATTGTTGGCCGCGGCGTATGCACTGTTAATGGCCGTATTGAAGGTGTCCCATACCGATGCGGATACGAACTGTCTGTCCGTATACACATCCGATCCGTATAGCGCCACGTAGTCGCTTAACGGACTGCCGCCCCAGCCAAAGTCCCAGATGGTACTTAAACCGTCAAACGCTTTGTCCGGTCCGCTGCCGGTATTAGGATAGCAGCAGGCCAGTGCGTCGGTGGGGGTAAGGTGCGTCAGATTGGTAAGGGGAGTGGTAAACCCAAGGGAGGGGTCCACGGCTTCTGTCGGAATCGCTATTTTTTTGTATACGTCAATTTCCGCAACGGTGGCCTGTAAAACAGTCGCGCTGTCGCCGTTCGCTTTCATAAAGCGTATTTGTATATACCGGCCGTTGGTACCGGGGGGAAGGATGATGTGCTTGTGGCCGGTATAACTGGTCCAGGGCCCCACAGTGGCAACCTTGGTGATGCCCGTAGCGGTGGTATCATCCCCAATGGGATTATTGCTGATATACACATCGCCGTTTATTAAACCGCCGTTGCCGCCGTCTCCGAGACCGCGGGGACGCCAGGTTATATACTCAAGACCGTTCACCACCGCGCCCAGGTCTACGGTTCAGCAATTCTAAATTTGCCTGATTTATGATAAAATCGGGGGTATGGGTGGGGAAACATTTGAGCGGCTAATGAGGAATCTAGACAAAGCGGCGGAGAAGATACCCGACAACCGGCATGGGCCGAA
>BNUR01000230.1 GCA_025997495.1 Spirochaetia bacterium
ATAATCATCGGTGATGACTGTTCAACAGACAATACAAGAAAAATCCTTCTTGAATATAAAAACAAATATCCGAATGTCATAACCTTATTATTTAATAAACATAATTTAGGACTCGTAAAAAATTATTTTAATATTTTACGGCATTGTTCCGGTGAATATATTATGCAATGCGCAGGCGATGATTACTGGCTGCCTAATAAAGTGGCTGTTCAAACCGAATATATTTTCAAATATCCTGATTATGGTATGTTTTATACCAAAGTAAATACTTTTGAACAAAACAAGCAAACATTCAGCGATACTATGGGAAGTACTTGCGTGTCCTTTGATGAATTAATCATAGGAGATTCAATACCGGCGCTCTCAGTCGTTTTTAAACGAGATTTATTACTGCAATATCTTTCAGAAATTAATCCAGAAGATAAAACATGGCCTATGGAAGATTATCCTTTTTGGTTATGGATCAGTAAAAAAAGCAAAATATATTTTATCGATACCGCTACTTGTGTATATAGGATTATACAAAATTCGGTATCGCATCCTGACACGCTTATAAAACAAAGCGATTTCCGCATTTCTACAAACGAAGTCCGCGCATTTTTTTGCAATTGTTTCTCTGTGGATTATAACAAAATAGAAGCAGATGACAATGTGTATAGACGTTACCTCCGGGAATCACTATTAAACTCAGATATTTATTCCATGAAAATCCTATTCAAAAAACTAGAAAAAATTAAAATAAAAGATATAAAATATATGTTTTTCAAACACTCCAAGTTTCTCTGTAGGTGTTACTGCAAAATAAGGAATATCTTAAAGGCATGAAAATAATACCGGAGCATAATACGTAAATGAAAACTACACCTTCAAAACGTCCTGTGCGTTTTTTTAACACCACCGGTCCCTGCAATCCCTGGGATCACTATATGCTGCCCCCGGAAGAGCGGCTTGTCGGTGCGCAGCTTCACCGCTATATCGGAGATAAATTGTATTGGGTACTCCATGCACCACGGCAGACGGGTAAGACAACATTTTTGCAGAACTGGGCGCGGGAAATTAATACAGCGGATGAAGCGGTCGCGTGTTATGTAAGCGTAGAATGCTGCCAGGGAGTACAAAATCCGGCAGATGCCATGCCAGCTATTTGTACCGCCATTACAGAATCGGCAGTTCAATCCGATATGCCAATCCCATCCCTGGATGACGTTCCGCCGCTCAATATGCTGAACAATATATTACGCAAGTGGGCTGAGCTTTTTCCCCACAAACCGCTGATTGTCCTCTTTGATGAAGTTGATGTTCTCTCCGGCGATACGTTGATTAGTTTTCTGCGGCAGCTTAGAAGCGGTTTTGCGGAACGCGGCATCGGTAAATTTCCCACTTCCATTGCACTGGTTGGTATGCGTGATTTAAGAGATTATATTACCGTAGCAAAAGATGGTGTGCCCGTTAATCCCGGCTCACCATTCAATATAAAGGAAGATTCATCAGTATTAGCAAATTTCAGTAAAGAGGATATCATCTGTCTTTTTGCTCAACGTACGAGTGAAACCGAGCAGCATATTACACCGGAAGCAATTGAGTATGTGTACGAACAATCACGTGGACAGCCGTGGATTGTCAATTCACTATTCAAGCGGGCAACCATGCGAATACTTACCGCCGATGATTACTCCACAGTAACGCTGGAACAGGTAAAACAAGCCCGTGAACAAATGATAGAGGCGAGAGAAACGCATCTTGACGCGCTTGCGGTACGGCTAAGCGATGAACGGGTATATAAAATCGTTGAAACATTAATGACCGGTGTTCCTGACCCCTTTCTGACTGAAAGTGATGCCTTTGCCTATTGTCTTGATCTTGGACTTGTCACAAAAGAAGAGGGGACACCGCAGGTTGCAAATCCAATTTACCGGGAGGTACTGGCACGGCAACTTACACAAGGAACACAGGATGCGATTGTTAAACCGGAATGGAAATGGGAGAAAGATGACGGCACACTTGACATGGATGCCTTGTTACATGAGTTTCAAAAGTTTTGGCGGATAAATTCAGAAATATGGGAAGAGCAGCGAAAACAAAAAATTCGATATACTGAGGCCTTCCCACACCTTTTGTTGCAGGCATTTTTACAACGGGTCGTGAATGGCGGTGGACGTATTGACCGGGAATATGCGGCAGGACGGGGGCGCATGGATTTGGCGGTTGAATTCCGGGAAAAGAAATATATCCTCGAAGTAAAATTAATCAATGAGCATTCTTCGCCGCAAACGGTTTTGGAAGAAGGTTTACAGCAAATAGCTAAATACCGGGATACGATTGATTCTGCCGCGCCTGCATATCTGGTAATTTTTGACCGGCGTCCGGAAGGCAAGAAAGCGTCATGGGATGAACGGCTTACATGGTATATTGAAAAGGATATTACCGTGGTTGGGTGCTAAATAAATATCTTAAAAGCATGAAATATAAAACCCTTATTATTGTTGCCACCTATTCGACCGATGGCGGTTCTGAAATTATCCTGGATAATTTATTAGCGGGAATTGATAAAGAAAAATATGACATTGATATTCTTGCCATCACTCAGTATTCTTTAAATGTTCGCAAAAACAGAGACAAAGTCCTGATGCTTCCTCCTTTTGCAGCAAGCAATTCACGGCTTTATTGGTGGAAGCGTGATGCATTACAATATATTTTATGTAATAAGCCTAAATTCTTATCGCCGCTGTTCAATAATATATTTTGCAATTATGATATTGTAATAGCATGGACGTATCAATTACCTACTTTTTTTCTAACAGCACTAACGAACAAAATAAAAATTGCATGGTGCCATAATGATATCAATGAGATAATATCAAAGGACAACAATACTATTGACAATCAATTATTTACCGCACATCTAAAGGCTTATATGAATACTGATAGTGTAGTTACAGTATCAAATGCAGCAGGATTAGCTTTATCAAAAAAATTCCCGGGAGTAGAAAATAAAATCAACGTGATTAATAATCCATGTGATACAAATGAAATTTACAAACTTGCGAATTGTTCAAAACAAATTGAAATACCGGATCACTTTAACAAAAATATTATTCTTACAGTTGGGCGTTTAGA
>BNUR01000231.1 GCA_025997495.1 Spirochaetia bacterium
CGGGGGGCCTTTTTTTCACCAAGCAGCAGCGCCGCCCCGGCCTGGATGTACCCGTCCCGCAGGGCCATAAAGGAATCTAACCTGTTTGAAGCTCCCGCTTTACAGTTAAATTCCTGGACGATACGGGGGATTAGTTTCCGGTAATCGCCAAAGTTATTGCGAGGATTCACCTGGAGGCGGTCATTGATTATCCAGAGAATCAAGGGGGGGTGGCCCGCAATCAGGGCGCAGGAATGGATGCTGTCGGTTTCCAGGCGGCGGCACAAATAGGAAGCGCCGTTTTTAAACCCCTGCTCATCCGCCATACGAAAAACCACCACCCGGTAGTGATCCCCAATCCCCCAGTCTATCCCCCGTATTATGGAAACAATCTCCCGTTCCATAACCGCCTTTGATTGCAGGATGTAACTCCGTACCAATTCATGCAGATCATCCTCCTGCTGTTTGTCAATCAGGCTGCCGGACCGGTTGATGAAGGTCTTCCCCGCGTAATCACGGCAAAGGGCAAGTAAATCCAGCTGCCCCCGGATATTCGGGGAACTTTGATCATAGGCGGCGATAAAACGGCCTTCAAAGTGGCTGCCGCTGAAAAAATTACTGCAAAGCCACCGCTCTTCACTTGCTTCGGGAGGGTAAATATAGGTGTCCCGGTATTCAAAAATATTGTATATCTTCCCCTCCTCGTTCAGTACCTTACTGGCTTTCTCCGCGGGTATAAACTCCCGGTTGGCACCCTGATCATGCACAAATTCAAAAAAACCCGGGGAATAGGCGATGATGCCGAAATTCCGGTCGTGGAGGATAGTGGGCCGGTTAAACTGTTCCCGGATAATCATAAACAGTTTGCTATATTCCACCCGCTCCAGGCAGGCATTATTAAGACGGGTATCCCACTGTATGAGGGCCAGGATTACCGAAAAAACCTCCTGGAGCACCATGACAAGCGGCGCATCGCCATTAACGCAGGCTATGTCCGCGTCCCGGAACTGTTCCGGTATGGCCGCCTCTTCCCCCACAAGCAGGAAGGAACAGGAACCGGGGCTTTTGATACGGCGGAGGTCATCCGGACTGCCGCTTATGTAGAGTACATCCTGCTCCGGCGTATCCGTATCGAGAATCCGTGCCTGAGAAACTGCCCCGCCGCCCCCCGCCTGTACATAATTAAGGCGCCGTTCTCCCTGGACGCTATAGCGCTTCTCCAGTACGTAAAAAACCATCGCCGCCGTGATCCGCATAATCGCCCCCTGCGCTACAAAGTGTAGCGGGTGTTTTTAAAAGTTGCAACTTCAAGAAACTGGGCAAAAGAAAAAGGCTGCTTTAAAATAAAAGTGGGTTTAAGTGGGGGTTCTCTGCAACCCTATAACACAATTTCTAAAGGAGAGGTTTGTATTGATAATGTCCTTTAATTCCTTATATAGCAATGAATTAGTACCCCCCCCCATTTTTTAGCATATTTTTTCACTTTCTTTGTTCCACAAATATCCTCAAAGCCCTTGAAATCGGGTTATTTATTACTATTTTACTCATCAATTTGCAGGGGTATTCCTGTACAAATAAAATTTTTCATGCAAGGAGAATGTTTTCATGATCAAAAAATTGAATAGGTTGTTGTTGTGTGGCGCCGTTATCCTGGGGCTTGTGCTTGTGGGATGTCCGTCTGATTCTGATGAACCGGTGGTACCACCGCCGACATCTCAAAAACATGCGGCGTGGGGGACGCCGGTGGCTAACGAGACGGTAACCGGGAGCACTAATGGTCTTCATGAAGGAGGATCTTGCCGTGTTGAAATAGCTATCACTTTGGTGGATGGGGAGATAACTGCGGTAAATCTTACCGGCAGCACGGGACATACAGATGGTCTTGGCTTACCCGTAATAGAGAATGCGCCGGCTGTTTTTAAAGCATCAAATAATATAGACGTTGACGCTATTACCGGGCCCACTTGCCCGGCTACCCGTATAACGCTCCAGAACGCTGCTAAACAGGCCATGAATAAGATCGCCGGTGTAAATATCCCATAAGGGTCGTTGTTTTAGGGAATCTAACCTGTAAGGTTATGAGATAATTTTTTTTTCAAGGAGTACAAGATGAAAAGAAACGCAAGAAAATGGTTTTTGTTTTGCATGACGTTTGCCCTTGGGTTATTCGTTGCAGGCTGCCCAACGGCCGACGACAGCTCCAGCAATAATCCGCCGGCACCTCAGGAGCCGCCCGAAGAGATCGGTTTTTACGATGTGGTAATTGTGGGCTTGGGAACTTCCGGTCATGCCGCCATGGCTGCGGCAGGCGACGCGGTTGGCAGCGGCGGTAAGGTTCTGGTTATTGAACAGCTCCCGAATCCCTCCCCCATGATGTCAGCCGGTATTGCGGCGGCGGATTCTACTCAGCAGAATGCGGCGCAGGTAGCGGGTACCTTGGGTTATACCCATGTGACCAAAGATACGCTCTTTGACACACTGCTTGGTTATTCCCATTATACAGCTAACGCCCCGCTGGTCCGGCGTATTGTTGACGAGTCCGGCCGGGCTCTTGACTGGCTGGGGGCTCGGGGATTGTTGACCACCCTGCAGATAGGTTCTGATCAGGGGTATCATGTTGCGCACAATTGGTTAAATACCTATCACACCCACAATAGCGGATGGGGTGCGTTACGAGACTACTTCACCACTCGTGGCGGAGAAATCAGGCTGAATACCCGCGCCACCGACCTGGTGATGGCCGAAGACGGAGTTACGGTTGTTGGCGTCCTGGCGGATGATATTACGGATCCCCTCAATCCCAAACGGATTAAGATCGGCGCCGGTAAGGTAGTCCTTTGCTGCGGCGGCTATGGTCCGGCAACGGATAAATTCAAAGAACTGCTGGAACTTGAGAATCTGCAATTCTATGCCTTTGGCGGTGAAGGCAACCTCGGAGCGGGTATTGAGATGGCAGTGAATACCGCCGGCGCCAAGCGCTGGGGCGATCACAGCTTCATGCTCCATAACAACCTATATTCCCACCTGGTTTTTTAACCTACAAAAGTAAATGCAATGAAACTGGTTATAAACATGCAAAATATAGCTCTAAACCATGTGTTTAACGAAATATAGGTTTTTATGCTTTTTTGTGTAG
>BNUR01000232.1 GCA_025997495.1 Spirochaetia bacterium
ATACCCTAACCCGCAATAGCAATTGTAATTAATTGTCTGGTGATTATGGTGGAGGTGTTATACCCGTTCCCTTTTCGAACACGGAAGTCAAGCCCTCTTACGCCGATGATACTGCCCCTCAAGGGGTGGGAAAGTAGGTCATTGCCAGACTTTTTTGTTTTTTAGCAGGATTCCCGAAAAATGATTTCTGCATCCAGCCGTAGGGTCTTGTAGGTTTTTGTTTTTCTCTGAATCCGTTTCAAGAGTTGTTTGGCGGCGGTGGAGCCGATGGATTCTGCGGGCTGCACGACGGCGGATATCCGGGGGGCGGCCATGGAAAGCCAGAGGTCATCGTCAAAGGTGATGAGGGCGACCTTTTCGGGAATGGGGATGGATGCGTCCTTCAGGTAACGGTATACGCCGATTGCGGCGAGGCTGTTTCCGCAGAGTACCGCCTGGACCGGGACGGTGAGCAGTTCCTTCATGATGGCATAGGGTTCAGCGTGGAGGAGTTCCGCCGGGGTGGAGGAGCCGCCGGGGACTGCTTTGATAAGGCCGGCATTGATTTCAATTCCCGCTTCCCGGTGCGCCTGTTTGTATCCCTCAATGCGCTCCATAATGGTAGGATCAATTCCCGATTCTCCAAAATGGAAGGAAATAAAGCCGATCCGGGTATACCCCTTGTTCAGCAAATGCCGGGTCGCTTCATAGCTGGCCCCGGCATTGTTGAGGAGTACGCAGTCGGCCTGGAAGGATGCAGGCTGCCGGTCCACAAAGACCAGAGGAAAGTCCGGGGGCAGGATGCTTGACAGGTAGCCGCAGTCGGTGGTGGTAGGGGCTATGATGATACCGTCGGTTCCCCGGAGATACAGGGATTCAATGCTTTGTATTTCGGCGGCCTTGTTTTCCGCAGAGTCTATCAGGACCAGTTGGTAGCCCAGGGCGTTGACGGTTTTTTCAATGCCCTTGGCGATATTGACGTAAAAGTAATGCTCCAGGTTGGATACTACAAAACCGATGAGCCGGGATTCCCCGCTCCGGAGGTTCCGGGCTATGGGGTTTGCCCTGAATTTCAGCGTGAGGATAGCGGCTTCGACTTTGTTTGTTACCTCAGGGGAGACGAAACGGGTTCCGTTGAGGACATGGGATACGGTGGAAATAGAGACCCCGGCTGCTTCCGCCACATCTTTCATGGTCGGCTTTCGGTAGCCGGTGTTTTGAAGCGCCTTGCCCATAGCCCTATGCTATGCATGAATTACCTGCTTGTCAAACAGTGTTGGATGAATTCACCCTTTTTTTATCGATTTCCGTAATTTTTATAGAAATGAAATTTTTTTGATTTTTTTTGTTGACAGGTGGAATTTTCAGTGGTAAAATTGGGAAAACGTTGGCGCAAACGTTTTTCTACTAAATTTGTGGAGCTGAACAAATAACAGGGAGTTAGGTATGGGTATTATTGAGAAATTGAGACTTGATGGGAAGAAAACGTTTGTAACCGGCGGCGCCCGGGGGATTGGCTATAATATCGCCATTGCCCTGGCCGAGGCGGGGGCCGATGTGGCCATCGTGGATATGGATGAGGCAACCGCAAAAACATCGGCGGAGGAAATCGCTAAGGCCACGGGGGAAAAAACCCTGGCGATTAAAGCGGACGTTACGAAAAAGGGCGAGGTGGACGCCATGATAGACGGTATCCTTAAGGACTTTGGCAGGATCGATGTGGCGTTCTGTAACGCCGGTATCTGCATGAACATTCCCGCTGAGGAGATGTCCCTGGAGGACTGGAACAAGGTTATTAACATCAACCTGACCGGGGTGTTTCTTACCGCACAGGCGGCGGGGAAGGTGATGATCAAGCAGGGGGGCGGTTCGATTATTAATACCGCGTCCATGTCGGCGCATATCGTCAATGTGCCCCAGCCGCAGTGTTCCTACAATGCGTCAAAGGCGGGGGTTATCCAGCTTACCAAGTCCCTGGCGGTGGAGTGGGCGCTGAAAAATGTGCGGGTGAACAGTATCAGCCCGGGGTATATCGGCACGGACCTTATTATGAATTCCCCGCCCCTGAAGGCGCTCATCGAAAAGTGGAGCGCCCAGTCGCCCCTGCACCGGCTTGGGAGGCCGGAGGAACTGCAGGCCATCGCGGTGTATCTGGCGGGGGATTCCAGCGCCTTTACCACGGGATCGGATTTTGTGATTGACGGGGCGTTTACCTGTATTTAAGGGAATAACTTTTTGGAGGAGGACCAACATAACTGGTAGAAGCAGAAAAGAAAGGGCCACGATCTATTTTTTGACGGGCACATGGGCGAAGAACCGGCGCTGGATATTTACCGGTTCCTGCGGGAGATTAATTAACGAGGCGTTTATCCGTATCTAATACGGGCATAAATATTTTTTGGAGGAATGAAATGAAAAAATTAGCGGCTCTTGTTCTGGTTATTCCGGTACTGTTTATGGCAGCCTGTGGAGGCGGTTCATCCGGATCGTCGTCATCGTCCGGCTCCGGTTCTAAAAGCGCCACGGCGGTGCGAAGCGGAGGCAGCGGTGTTTATAAGATTGGTATTGCCACCCGGGAAATCACCAACGATTATAACCGGGATATAATCAGCGGCGCCCGGAAGGTCATTGAAGATGCAGGCGGCAGTGTTACTATTACCGATGCGAATGCGGATTTTCAAAAACACAATGAAAACATTGAAAATCTGATCAACTCCGGTGTGGATGGTTTGATTGTTCAACTCGGGGACGCCCAGCAGCTCGCACCCATCATGGCAAGGGCGAAGGCAAAGGGGATTCCGGTGGTTACCGCCGGTGTCGGCGCTCCGGTCCCGGATACGCTGACCGACATTAATGGTGATAACCCGATATTGTCTATCCTTGCTTCCGATGCGCTTCTTTCTGCGGTGGGGTATAAAGGGGATATTTATATTGTGTGGGTACCCGGCGCTCCGCTGCTGGAAACCCGGAAGCGGATTTTTGAAGCGGTCTGTAAGGATCATCCCGGCCTGCCCTGCGGATAGCTTCGTTGGCGCCCGCCACAAGCATATCATAGGTTCCAAAGATACCGGCAATGCTGCCCTTCCGGGGATTCGCCGTCAGAATTTCCTCAATCTGTGTTTGAA
>BNUR01000233.1 GCA_025997495.1 Spirochaetia bacterium
AGACGGAAAAACAATACGCGGGAGCGCAGATGGTGAAAATCATGCCGTTCATGTGGTTTCTGCGTGGGTTGGAGCGGAAAACCTGGTCTTGGGGCAGCTGGCGACCGAGAAAAAGAGTAACGAGATCACCGCCATTCCGCAATTATTGGATACGATAGACATACAAGGCGACACGGTCACGATTGACGCTATGGGGTGTCAGCGGGAAATTGCCCGAAAAATACGGCAGAAAGGAGCTGACTACGTCTTAATGGTAAAGGAAAATCATCCGGCAATGTATCAGGAAATTGCGGACTGTTTTACGGGTCTTGACGTTGACCCGCATAAAAATGAACAGTGCACCGAGTGGGAAAGCGGTTCTGAGAAAGACCATGGCAGGATCGAACAGCGAAAAATAACCATAACCAGTGCAAATTGGTATGAAGACAGGGACCTTTGGCCTGGCCTAGAAACCTTTATCAGATACCATTGTACCCGTCAAACAGTGGATAAAACCGCCGAATCTGGTTGGAAAACGACAGAATATGACCGTTATTACCTGAGCAGCCTTACGGCAAGCGCAGAGCGCTTTGGATATCTTGTCCGCCAACACTGGTCAATCGAAAATCAACTGCACTGGTCCCTTGATGTGAGTTTTGCCGAAGACGCCTCGCAAGTCCGCAAAGACCACGCACCTGAAAATCTGGATGTTTTGCGAAAGATAGCCCTTAGACTTTTACGTTCAACCCAAACAGACAAGAAACGGAGTGCCAGACGGAAACAATTTATAGCGGCTCTCAATCAGGATTTCCTTCACGATGTTTTATTTGGCAAAAGTTAAATGCTTTTGCCCTGGTTATTGTCCTGCCATCCATTGAAGTTTTCACCCTGGGGCGGTATCATGTTCCCTTGATTGGGCAATTGAATATTCGTCCCTGCATTAACCTGTTGGGCTGTAGGCACATTCCCGGCGCCACGGCCCGCTTGGTAAGTTACGGTGTATCGGGTCGGGTTGCCGCCGCCAATTGTTACGTTGTTGTTACCGGTAAAAACAATGCCATTGTAGGTGAGTGTTCCATTTGTGATTAACGTTATAGTACCCGCAGGCGACGCGTATCGTGGATTATTGTTGCTGGTGTCAACCAATTTTAGCGTTACCGTATATTGAGTTTGACCATCCGCCTTTAGGCCGTCAAAAACAACCGTGCTTCCACTATTTACCACACCGTATTTTGTGTATGACTGCCCGCCTGCATCAACCCTTGCGCTCACAATTTTATCAGTAACTCCCCCCGCTGCCACATAACTAATGGTCAAAGTTGCCGCTTCGTTAGCCTCCGTCGGCGGCGTTATAGTGTTGCCGGGTTCGTTGTTTAATGCCGCTCCGGTAAACACCAATTTCCTGCCGGCTTGCGCTAATGCTACCGGATTCGGAGCCTGCCGGACGGTATTGTTCGCATCTGTTGCGGTGATATAGTAACTGCCAAGTTCATACGATTTTGTAAATGTTGTGTACGCGGCAATTGCATTGGTATCAGGCTGCGTATTTTGCAGGGCGGTCGCCGATAATACGGCTAAACTTATAGGCGTGTTGGAGTCGTTGTAGACCGTTAACACCCCGTCTTTCCGTCGCCGCCACTGGGACTACTGGGATCGCCTGAACCGGAATCCCCGCATCCGGTAAGCGTTAAACCTAATGCCAGCACACAGGCCGACAAACCAAAAAAACGTAGCTTCTTCATTGAAAAGCCTCCTTGATATGATTGACATTCACCATATGTATACTATTTTATACAAATAAACGTCTTATAGTCGAATGTAACATCTTAAAATAATTACGTGAATAGGACGGTTGTAAAATACTGCCCATTTATTGTCTATTAGACTGCAATAATGACTTTACAAGAGATATTTATCCTGAATCTTAAGAAATTCCGAGCAAAACGGGGTATTTCTCAGATGACCCTGGGTGATTTATCCGATACAACCGGCAATTATATAGGCCAAATTGAAGCGGGCCGAAGAATCCCTTCCTTTGAAAAGATTGAACAGATTGCCGCTGCCTTGCGCATCCCTTCTTACCGGCTGTTTATAGAAGAAACTGACGGGGATTTCCCTGAAAAGGAACCTACCACACGGGAATTTCTTCTGGGGTTACCGCGGAATGTCCGGGACGAAATGAAATCCCACCTGTTACTTGCAATTCATAAGGGCATTGACGAGTCATTTAACGCAAAGAATTATTAACGGCTAATAGATGGCGGGATGTTACGCTTCCCCGTAGAGTGAAGTAATCGCCAATGTTTCCCGTGGAATCCTGAAAAACGGCTTGTTAGGCTTCTCAAAAGTAATCAGTTCGTCCGCGCCGCCGGCAATCGCCGTTGCGGCATGGAGCGCGTCCATCGCGGCAAGGCCATACATTGTGGCTATCTCGTCGGCTTTGGCGATAATTTCGTCGGTGGAGCGGATGAAGGTGGATTTACGGAAGATGTTTGCACAAAAGGCCTCCTGTGCAAACATCCGGAAATACCGCTCTTTAGGGATTACCTCCAGAAACACATAGTCCCCGGTGATAAACGAGCGGTTCGGGTCGGAAAGGAGATTCAACGTGCGTAGCACAATCGCCTGGTCATTGTTAAACGCATTGATGAGTACGCTTGAGTCAAGGTAGGTCGTTATTGCCATAACCGTTCCAGGCCTATGCCGCCGGCACGTTCATCATGGAGAGCATCGAGGATTTCGTCTGTGGTATGCAGCTTCATACCCTTTGCAATCGCGTCGTTGCGTATATCCATGAGCTGCTCTACCCATTTTGTCCTTTCGGCTATTATCGCTGCCTGGTCTTCCGGGGTTTCGTTGCATGTATCCATAAATACCTCTTATGTATAGGATACCGGTATAGGCAGGCTTTTACAATACCGCTAAGGCAAAGAATTATTAACGGCTAATAGATGGCGGGATGTTACGCTTCCCCGTGGAATCCTGAAAAACGGCTTGTTGGGCTTCTCAAAGGTAATCAGTTCGTCCGCGCCGCCGACAATCGCCGTTGCGGCATGGAGCGCATCCATCGCGGCAAGGCCATACATTGTGCGTGCGTAGCACAATC
>BNUR01000234.1 GCA_025997495.1 Spirochaetia bacterium
GCCATTCCCATGCCGAACTCGATCAGGCGGTCCATGGAATAAAAACTTTTTTCGTCGTACATACAGTCTCCTTATGGCGCGGGCGGCGGCGGGGGTGGCGTAAACATCAAGGTAACATCGGTTTTGTTTTTTATCGCCCTGCTTGTGGAACATATCATATTCAGCTTTGCCGGTGTCGCCCTGACCCCCTATGTCATCATCACCGGCATTTTGCTGCTTTTGTTTGTGCTGATAAGTTATGCGATTACCAGGGCGTTAAAATAGACGGCTGTGTACACGACTTAGTTATGCGAAATGAGGCCAAATTTTTTCGTCTGAAATTTACTTGACATATAAAAAATTTGGCCGTATAAAATTGTATGAAAGGGGATATAAAATGGCAGATAAGGCTATTGTTTTAACAATGTTTGGTGAAAATGATTCTGTGGAAAATGTTTCTGTAAGTTTATTTGATGCAACTGGTTCATATTATTCGAAAAATAATAACGCTGAAAACTATTGTGAAAACATTAATAATCTTGAGCTTAAAGACAACAAATGGGTTTATGCAAGCGTTATCGAAGATAATGAAAAAATAAGGATGAAAAAACCTTTTGCGATAGATGTTACAAATTTTGAAATAATTGATACTTTAGATGATCGCGCCCTTCAAAAAATATTTCGAGAAGCATCTACCACAAATATAGCAATAGCATTAAAAGATGTTAATGAAGAAACAAAAGAAAAAGTATTTAGAAATGTGTCAAAAAGAATTGCGGCAATAATAAAAGAAGATATGGAATTAAATAATATATGCAATGAAGATGTAATAATAGCAAGAAAAAAGATAATAGAAATAATAAAACAGTTAAATAGAGATGGTAATATTATTATAGCAGGCGCCGACCTACTGGGAGGCGGAATTGGTACACACCAATTTAAAACTGCTGGACATGAATAAACTTTTAATAGAGCCCTGGACCAGCGGTTACAGTCTTACCAACGCCTACAACATTGGCTGGCAACGTTTGGGTTCAAGTAACGGATTCCGTGTAGTACGGGGGAATTAGTAAGGAAAAGAGGGGTATAACTATGATGATAGTCAATCCCTTATTAGTATGCGAACCTAACTCAATATGAGTTGCATACCTAAACCAATAAAGGATCTGCGCGGCCCTGTTACTGAGCAGTTCAATACCCACGGCGGGTTTTTCTCTCTCCTATAAAACCTGCGTATCCTTATGCTTGCCCGTAATGGAGAATATGACCCACTCAGCAATATTAACCGCATGATCGCCAATGCGTTCAAAGTATTTGGCAATCTGCATGAGGTCAACGGCCTGTTCGCCATTTTGTACATCCTCGCGGATTAACTGTATCATATCCTTTTTCACGATGTCAAACAAATCGTCCACAACATTGTCGGCGGTAATGACCGCCTGCGCCAGAGCCAAATCCTTTTTGACAAATGCATCAATACTGTCTGTCACCATTTTTATTGTTGCATCAGCCATTTGCGGGATATGCCTGAGGTGGACGATATATTCCTGCTCGGCCAGATAGACGCACAGTTCCGAAATGTCGGCGGCCTGATCGCCGATACGCTCCATGTCGGTAATCATTTTCAGCGCCGTGGAGACTTGACGTAAATCCCGTGCCACCGGCTGTTGATTCATAAGCAGCTTTAAGCAAAGGGTTTCGATTTCCTTTTCCTTGTCATCTATTATGTCGTCATTTTCAATAATTTTTTGAGCCGACTCCACATCCTGTTCTTCAAGCGCCTTTACCGCTTTCGCTATGGCGTGTTCAATAAGAGCGCCCATTTCAATCAGGCTGTTATTCAATTGTGTAAGCTGTTCGTCAAAACGACTGCGCATCATCCAAACCTCCCTGTAATGTAATCCTCTGTCCGCTTATCCTGCGGCATGGCGAATAGTGCCCCGGTGTCCGTGTACTCGACCACCTCCCCAAGAAGAAAAAACGCTGTTTTATCGCTGATCCGGGTGGCTTGCTGCATATTATGGGTCACGATAATGATACTATACTTTTCCCGCAACGTCAGCAGCAATTCCTCGATTTTGCCGGTGGAAATAGGGTCAAGGGCGCTTGTAGGCTCGTCCATCAGCAGCACCTCAGGCGATACGGCAAGGGCCCGCGCAATGCAGAGCCGCTGCTGCTGTCCCCCCGACAAGCCCAACGCGGACTTTTTCAGCCTGTCCTTGACCTCGCCCCAAATCGCCGCACCTTTCAGGGATTCTTCAATGATTTTGTCAAGCTCATACCGTGACTTTATGCCATGGGTTCGCGGGCCAAAGGCGATATTGTCGTATACGCTCATGGGGAAAGGATTGGGCTTTTGGAATACCATCCCTACTCTCTTTCGGAGCAGATAGATGTCCATGTTCCCATACACATCTTCGCCAAACAAGCGCACACCGCCTGAAATTGTGCAGCCCTCCACCAAATCGTTCATGCGGTTGAGTGTCTTTAGGAGCGTTGACTTTCCGCAGCCGGAGGGCCCGATATAGGCGGTTATCTTTCCCCGTTCGATTCCCATGGTGATGTTTTTGAGCGCCTGAAAATCGCCATAAAACAAATCCAAAGCTTGTATATCAAAACAGTTCATGCCTTGCCTCTGATTTCTGCTTTATAAAATTCAATTTTATTATCTAACTTGTTAAGATGTTCTTGTAATTTTTCAATTTCATTTTTAAGAATGCCTCTATGTTTTATTAACATTTCCATACGTTCAGCCTGTCTGTCCCTTTCTGAAAGCGTGTGTTTTCCATTGGAAAACCTCCTCAATAAAGATTATATTTAGAAGCTACAACCTAGAGTGAACTCGAGGTCAAGCGTTTTCTGAAAGAAATTTGATTTTTTTTTACAAAGTTTTTACCTGATTTTTACCTAAAACCCACTCTTGAGATAATTTTTGTCATATTCTATAATCCAGAGTCAGGTTGAGGTTGTTGAATAAGGAGTTTTTATGGAATATTCGATCGGTGAATTTTCACGGCTTACATGTTTAGGTATACATACATTGCGATATTATGAACAGGAAAATTTGATTCTGCCTAACCGTAAGCCTAATGGGCAACGGTGTT
>BNUR01000235.1 GCA_025997495.1 Spirochaetia bacterium
ATCGCAAGCTGCTGTCGGCCTTAAAAGCGGCTAGTTTTTCTTAGAAAGAAGGCCCAGGGGCAGGGCGAATTTGAGAGAGAGACCCACATCAAAGGCATTATAACCAACTCCGGCGCCGTTAAAAATTTTTTTGATGATAATATTTGACTGTGGAGTTGTTGTTGCAGTATCTCCCCGAGTGCCGGTAGTATATCGCCAGGAACTGTGCAAAACCAGGGAAAAATACCGGGTGGGGGTAAAGGAAATATCCAGAGCCGGTTCCAGGTACAGCCCCCATTTCATAGTATCATAGAACCGTTCGTTAGGATGAGTATCCACATCATTGACGAAAATCAGGGGACTGATAAAAAAACGGAAATCCAGATCCAGTACATGGTGAACCGGCCAGAAAATTCCCAGTCCCGGGGAAATAATTACCCACATCTGATCATAGGTGATAACAGTTCCCTGGAAAGTTTCTCTGCGCCATTCCTCTGCCGGGTAGAATTCCGTGGGGTTATACCAATCATCTCTTTGCATATATTCTCCGTTCCCATCCTGGCCACTCCAGGAAAAGTGCATATAGGAAAATGAAAGCAATGCCTTGAGGGCCACCGTCGATTTGATAGGAATGGTAATTCCTCCGGAAAAATCCACGAGCAGCGCTGCTTGCTCCCCCCCTTGGATATAGGCGTCGTGGGAAGAAAAATCGGTCAACATATCCGGATCATCTTTGTTTTGCCAGTCCCGGTCTTCCATGGTTCCGCTTTTAATTGGCAGACCAAACTTAACCGACAGTTCCGCCGTTGCCCCAAGCCCGGCCAGAGGATCGGCACGGGAAAGGGACAGGGCTGAACCAAGGTATACCATGGGTTTGAGGTCCCAAAGGAGCTGACTAAGTTTGGTATCCGTATTACTGCCGAAATACGTTGTACTATAGACAATTTCCTCGGCTTGTCCCAAAAGAACCCCGGCATCGGCAGCCAGTGAAATCCTATAGGGGGTCTTACCAATGGAAAAATCTATATTATCCTGACCATAGGTTGAAACGGGGAATACGCCCATGCCAACTATGCTGACGAAAAAGGCAAAAGCGTATATGCTCTTCATATTATGAGAGTACGTGTATCCTTCGGGTATAGTCAAGCATGGGTATTATCCCTTACCCTTGCCGCGTTTCTCCTCCTGGGCGCCTGTAACCGCGCCCCCGAAGTTTTGCCCCTTACCCCGCCTGCAACCCCTCCCTTATCCCGTGCCGTTATCGGTTACGGAGTGGTAAGTAGTTCCTATACCCATGTGCAGAACGACCCCGCTCCGGAATCGGTTTCCCTGGGGTATCTGCGCCGGGGCGCCATGGTGGAAATACTGGAACGTAAAAAATCCTGGATCAGGGTAAACGGCGCCTACCGGGGCTGGATTAAGGAAGACGGCGTACTTTTCTACGGGACTAAGGCCCAAGCGATGACCGCCTCGGATTCCCTAAGCAGCGGGCCGGAGGGCCGGTGAATTCCCTCCTTTTGTGGTGCGTCCCCCCGCTGGTTGGGGCCGTGATTGGTTATGTAACTAATGCGGTGGCCATCAAAATGCTGTTCCGCCCCTTGGCGGAGGTTCGCCTTTTCGGCATCCGTCTGCCCTTTACCCCGGGGATACTGCCCCGGCAGCGGCATAAACTGGCGGAAAACATCGGCGCCATTGTGGAACAGCAGTTGCTGACCCCGGAAATACTGATTGCCCGGCTACGGCAGGAGGATGTGCGGAACCAGCTTAAGGATACAATCGCCGGATACACGGCAGGGATCGGGAACCCGGATTCCCGGCTTACTTCGGCTTTGAAGGAGGCTGCGGCGGACGCGTATCCCCGGGCAGCCACATCCTTTATCGCATTCATGGAGAAACCGGCAATCCGCCGGCAGATGGAAATTCATGGCGGGGTCTTTCTGAACAACGCCATCCTGAAACTGAACGTTTTTCAGCGTTTCTTTTTTTCCGCCGGCCAGTTTGACAAAACCCTCCATGACCGTATACCGGAGATTATCGACGATCTCATCCGTCAACTGGATGAACTCCTCCATGGCCGGGAGATGCAGGGGGAAATAATCGCCTATCTTGTCCAGGCCCTGCAGGACGCCGCCGACACGGCCAACAAGGAGCGTTTTGACACCTACATCCGGGACAAAGTGCTGGCCCTGGCGGAGGAGCAAAGCGCTGCCCTGTTACGGACCATCAATATCAAAACCCTGGTTTCCCGGCGGATCGATTCCCTGGACATGCTGCAGGTGGAACATATTGTCCTGGACGTAATGGCCAATCAGCTTAAATGGATTAACGTTTTCGGCGCCATCCTGGGCGCACTCATCGGCTTTTTCCAATCGGCTTTTTCCTGGTTCATCCGGTAAAAAAACGAAAAGAAATTGTATCAGGCTAAAGTAAAATCTCTCTTCGTCTCCTAACACGGGTATTATGGGGAGGTCTTTATGAAAAGGCTTGTTATTATTACTGCGTTTTGTCTCTCTGCGTATCTGCTGATTCTTGGATCATGCAGTAACCCGAACGATCCCGTTGTCCAAGAAAAGCCGGTGAATCAGGAGAACCCGGCTAACAAGGATGAACCGGGTACTTCAGAAAAACCGGTCACGCCGGACACCCCGGACACGCCGGACACCCCGGACACGCCGGATACTCCGGACACGCCGGATACTCCGGACACGCCGGATACCCCGGATACCCCGGATACTCCAGTCACACCGGACACTCCGGTCACTCCGGATACCCCGGTCACTCCAGTTACGCCGGTCACCCCGGATACCCCAGTCACTCCGGTTACTCCGGACACGCCGGTCACTCCAGTCACACCGGATACCCCGGTCACGCCAGTCACGCCGGATACCCCGGTCACTCCGGTTACTCCGGACACGCCGGTCACTCCGGTCACCCCGGTTACTCCGGACACTCCGGACACGCCGGTCACTCCGGTCACCCCGATCACGCCGGTCACTCCAGTCACGCCGGATACCCCGGTCACTCCAGTCACGCCGGACACCCCGGACACTCCAGTCACTCCGGTCACTCCAGTTACGCCGGATACCCCGGTCACCCCGGTCAC
>BNUR01000236.1 GCA_025997495.1 Spirochaetia bacterium
TTGCCGTAGTGATTGTCCGCACCGCCGGGAGTTTCCGCCATAAAGCGGTACCGCTTGCCGTCTCCTACTACCTTGAATGAAACGCCCTTCCCTTTCCATAGAGCCGCCTGGGCCGTTTCGTCGGGAATAAGAATCACACCGGCAAAACCATATTGGTACTTGGTGGTCACCTTGCCTTCGAATGTCCAGGTGGTTACCGTTTTTCCGTTGATGGTTTCCCGGGCTTCGGTTTTGGTGATAGTCGAAGTCCCATTCTGGCTCGCCTGGTCATCAAAGGTGACCACCGAAAAGGATTGGGCAAACAGGCCTGTTCCCATGAACAGGAATGCTGCCGCTGCAAGTGATGCGATAACAAGTTTCTTCATTTCAATTTCCCCCAAAAATTTATTTTTACCGATCGACGCCGGTACAAATTACACCGGTAATGCTGCTTAACAAATCCCCTGCCTGCCCCATGCCGGTTTTGCCCAGGGTGATGTGCAGGGTATAGTCCTTTTTTAGGTCAAGCCCATCCGCAACTTCGGCATAGGCGTACCCGAAATAACCGTTCCGGTAACTTACATAGGTATTAACGGGAACCTTAGGTGTAGTCTTCCCGCCGGGAAGTTCCAGCCATGCCAGGGTGTTGCGGAACTTATCGCTTTCCGCAAAGAGTATCCCTACGGATTTTCCCCGTACCCTTATTTTCAAGTGGGCGCCCGGATCATCGGTGACCCAGCCCTGGGGTATGGTTCCGCCGCGGCTTTCCCACTCGCCGGGAAGGGCCGCCCGCTGGGGTATCCATCCGCCTTCATCAAGCACCGCCGCAGTATCACTGCTGCCGATAAAGGTGACGGTTTGGAACTCTGCGGAAACCACGGGGGAAGGCAGACCGGTATCGACCGGCGGTATTTCGCTGTCCGGGGGAAGATCAATCCAAAGGCTGTCAAAATAGGCGGTAAGCTGCGCAGCAATACTGGCGTGGCCCGCATTGTTGGGGTGTATGGCTTCGCCGCCGGTGAAATAGGCGGCCCATTCGGCGGGATCCCTTACTCCATTGGCCCAGACAACAGTAGGAAGACCGTAATAATTGCCGATAGGCTCCTCCACACCACGGGCGCTTTGGTTGGGGCTGCCCTTTTCGTTCAGGGCGAGGAGAACAAGGGCGCGGCCGGAATTATCCAGAAGCTGCCGGAGAACCCCTTCGTAGGAACGGAGGCGAACCGCCTGATCGAGCCATTGATCGTTGATGGCAAATTCCACAAACACCACATCGGGGTTATAGGCTAATACATGGTCTTTTATACGAATGGAAGCAAAGGCGGAATCGGTGCCGCTTGCGCCGGAATTCCGGTAGGTGATTTGGGCGCCGGTTTCCGCGGCCCTGGCCTCCCACCAGTTCTTTACCAGGCCCGCCCAGCCGTTTTCTTCCGGGGGATTAGCCTGATAGCCGGTAGTTATGGATCCCCCCAGGGTGACGATAGATAGGGCCTCCCCCCCGGCGCAGTTTGGCCAGAGCATTTTGCAGACGGGCCGTGCTGACCCGATCCGCGCCGGTCAGTTCAGGAGGGAACCCGGTAAGGGGGACACCCCTCTGCCTGTTTCCAGCGGCTCCGCCGGAAACGCAGGCGGACAACCATAACGCCGCTAGTACGGAAACTACACCCAGGATGGCATGTTTATGGTTCAATTACCCACCTCCGATAAAAATCGATTAGTTACTTAACGCATTAGGCAACTCAAATATAATACCATGAAATTTCCTATTGTCAAGTCTTTTTTTCATTGGTTGTGAATACTGAAAACCCTGATACATAAAAACGCCCGGAACAAGCGGGATACCCCACCTGTTCCGGGCGCTGTGTTTAGACCGATGCTTTTAGGCGCCCCCTGCGGTTAATCAACCGGCCTAAAGTTGATAGTTACGTTGGTCAGAGTTGCCTCAACGCTGCCATTTGCATCTCCGACTGTATCATCAAGCGAATTCCTTATAATATAGAATTCATCAGAATCAGTTGTCGGTTGTGTCCATGTCTGATAACCACTGATAGCTGTCGTAACATCACTCTCTCCGGCATACCCGTCACCAATACGAGCGGTGAATTTTGTCAACGCCTTATCGGATGTCCCATTGATGGTAACTTCCCACTTCTGGTCTGCGGGAAATTTTTTACCCGCATTATCACCGGTTAATATAACGGAAGCAAGATTGTCGGACTGCCAGTTCCCCCATGATTCACCTCTACCGTTCTGTTTAAGCTCAATCGTGGCAATGGGTCCAACCGAGAACGTTGTGGTAACAGTATTACCACCAGGTGCAGGGGCGGCCGATTCACCCGGCGCAACGGTTATGTTCCCCGTAAGTACCGGGGCGCTTGCAATGTCAGCAAGGGGTTCAGCTATAAGTACCAGATTATTTGCATCAGCAGACGCAGCTTTGGCATCCGCAGTCGCCGTCACGGTAAAGGTATAGGTACCCGCCGCTGTCGTAACCGCCTGAGATGGAGGGTATCCGGTAAGCACCGCCCAACCATCCGAATTATCCACAAGGATAGCCTTTAATTCCGGGATTGCAATGCTGGATGAAACTTCCACGGTAACCGTATAGGTTTGTCCATTCAAAATCTTTTTACCATCAGGGGTGACACCGGGTATTATGATCTGATAATTTCCTCCACCATCCCATTCATTCTTCGCGATGGTAAATGGCCCGTTTAATGTCTGCGTCCAATCCTCTCCGGGAGGCGTAGGTATTTCCTCCGCAGGTACTGTAGGATACGTAACTTCAAGAGAACCATTAATTGTTATTTCAGTTCCTTCTGGATAGTCAATCCAACCGCTGTCTTCTTTTTTGCCACAAAGCTGTAAAACCAGCGTACTCCCGCTCTTTGTTGCCGTCGTTATTTTTGTGGTAAAAACATATTTCCCCGCTCCGATCGTAACCGCGTCAGGATTTGCTTTTGCGGCATCTCCATCCTGACTGCTTATCCAGCCGCCCCAAGCATCCGGTCCATTATTGTAACCAATCCATGCATTTATATGGTCTATTGCGG
>BNUR01000237.1 GCA_025997495.1 Spirochaetia bacterium
TATATCTGCCAGTATATCATGGTCTTTGCAGTATACTATAGCCATTTTTATCGCATTGTCCAGGGTATTTCCCAAATCCTGGTACTCCCGGGTCTTGGCTATGAATAAGCTGTACTTTTTTAGCCGGGGGGAAGCCAAAAAAGAAGATGCAAAGAACTTTCTTGCCCTGGGGGTGAGCCCGGCAACGGTTGCCAAGGCAACCGGCCTTGACCTGGATACCGTCAAAAAACTTGTCCGGGGTGTGCGGCGCGAATGACGGGAACCTTAAGGTTATCGAAGGTTCCCTGGGGGGGCGTATCGCAGCCCGGGGCAACGAAATACGCCTGGAAGGGGCCGGTGAGGCCGGGGTACGGCATTTCAGGACGATGATGGACAGCCTTATCAGCGTCGTTCGGGGGGGAGACAGCCCTTCACCGGATTTTGTCCGGGATTTAGTGCAAACCGTGGTTGCCCCGGCGGCACCTGGGCCGCAAACCGGGCCTTCTGTCCTACAAGACGCGGCGATCCACATCCCCCACGGGTTTGGTAAGGTGTTTCCCCGGGGCCGGAACCAGGCGGCCTATGTTCAGGGGATGCGTTCCCACGATATTACCTTTTGCGTGGGGCCAGCCGGGACGGGGAAGACTTTTCTGGCCATCGCGGAGGCCCTTAACCTGGTGTTGTCAAAAAAGATGCGTAAACTGGTGCTTACCAGGCCGGTGGTGGAGGCCGGGGAAAGCCTGGGATTTTTGCCGGGGGATCTGGCCCAGAAGATTAGCCCCTACCTGCGGCCCCTCTACGATGCCATGGAGTCACTGGTTCCCTTTGAAGTGATTCGCCGTATGGAAGAAAATCATTCTATAGAAATAGCGCCCCTGGCCTATATGCGGGGGCGGAGCCTCAACGATTGCGTCATTATTCTGGACGAGGCCCAGAATACGACGAAGGAACAGATGAAGATGTTTCTTACTAGGCTTGGGCAGGGGGCCCGGGCGGTGATTACCGGGGACGCTACCCAGGTTGACCTCCCTAAGCGGGTGGATTCGGGGCTGCTCCATGCCATCAAGCTTCTGTCGGATGTGGAGGGGATTCATTTTGCCTACCTAAATACGGGCGATGTGGTTCGGCACCCGCTGATCAAAAAGATTATTCAGGCATACGAAAATGAAACGAAAACGTAAGGATGAAGTCCTTGGGGACGGCTTTTTTAAGAAATTTACCCTCCCGAAATTCCGCCTGGGGCCGGCCCTGGTGAGTGTCCTGGCTTTTATCATAAGCGGCGGGGCAATCATCTGGGGCAGTATGCGTTCCGAAATCGCCGATGCCGAGGGGTATACGGAATTTGAGCTTGGCCGGGTAGCCGACCGGGATGTTATCGCCGAACACGCGGTTTCCTACGTGGACGAGGCCGCTACCCGGCTCCGTCTTGAGGCGGAGGAACGGCTGGTTCCGGCGGTGTTTGTCTTTTCCCGGGAAGCCGCCGATGGCAGCAGGCGGACCTATTCCCGGTTTGCCGAACTTTCCCGGGATTTCTTTTCCCGGGGCGCCGCCGCCGACGCCTATAAACAGGCGGTGGAGGAGGAACTTCCCGGGGCCTTCCGTTCCGAAACCCTGGACACACTCTTCCGGGATTCCGGCAGGGATCGGCTGCTTGATTCCGGCGGCACGGTACTGGAATACCTTTTGGACTCCGGCATAGTTGCCATGCCTCAGATCGGCCTTGACCGGTTTAACCCCAATGTGGTTGAACTCTACCACACGAACGGCCCCCGGATAGAACGGGAACGCCTTCCCTATGACCGGCTTATCACCTATGCCGGTGCGGAGGACGCGGTTAAACGCCATATTGCGGCGGGGGCCTATTCCGCTTCCTTTGCCGCCCTGGCTTTTCCCCTGCTGGAACCCTTTATCACCGAAAATGTGTTCTACTCCCCCCAGGAGTCGGCGCTGCGCCTTGCCGAAGCCCAGGCCCAGGTAAAACCGGTGATGCGTTACATAGAAGAGGGTGACCGGGTTATCCGCCGGGGGTTTATTGTGGGGGATGGGGATATGGCCAAACTCCGGGCCCTGGTCGATTCCCGTCCGGGATTTGATCCCCGTCCGGTTATAGGGCATATCCTGATATTAGTCTTGGTGTACGGTTTTTTGGTTTTCATGGTGGATAAACGGACCGCAGGGCGGCTCCTTGCCCCGTCCGAGATTTATCTTCTGGCTATCCTTACGGTGGTGTATGTCGTGGGCGCGGTATTATTGCGGATAGCCTTCCCGGGGGGGTATTTTACGGCGGCGCTTATCCTGCCCACCGCTTTGGTGGTTATGCTGCCGGCGATCCTCATCGGCTCCCGGCTTGCCCTGGCCCTGGCTCTTGTCCTGCCCCTGGGGGTTTTCATAGCCGGGTTTTTTAATGTGCCCTCGTTTATTTTTGCCCTCAGTTCCGCTTTGATGGCGGCCTATGTGCTCCGGAATGCGGAACGGCGTATCGATCTGAGCAAGGCGGGTTTCATTTTGGCTGCCCTGCATATCTTTACGGCGGTGGGTTTGCTCCTTATGCAGCGGAGTGCCCTTGCCGCGTATCCGCTTTCCCTGTTCCTGGCGGCGGTGAACGGCATTGCCTCGGGTATGCTGGTTCTGGGGTTTCTCCCCATGCTGGAACGCGCCCTGAACGCTCCCACCACCTTCCGCCTTATAGAACTTTCTGACCTGAACTCCCCGATCCTCAAGCGGCTCTTTTCCGCCGCCCCGGGTACCTACAGCCATTCGGTGATGGTAGCAAACCTGGCGGAGTTCGCCTGTCTGGAGATCGGCGCCAATGCCCTGCTTGCCCGGGTGGGGGCCTATTACCATGATATCGGGAAGATTGATCAGCCCGACTATTTTGTGGAAAACCAGACCGCCTACAATAAGCATGATGATATTCCACCCCGGCTGTCTGCCACGGTACTCCGCAGCCATGTTAAGCTGGGGGTGGAAAAGGCCCGGTTTCTGGGCCTGCCCCAGGAAGTTATTGATATTATTGCCGAACACCACGGCAATTCGGTGATCAGC
>BNUR01000238.1 GCA_025997495.1 Spirochaetia bacterium
CAGCATCCATAGTATCTTCCCTTATTCCCATTATCATCTATAAATTAACCTATTTCAACAAGCAATAGAGCCCCTAAAAAAACAGCGGCCCCACCCGGATGGATAGAGCCGCCGTCGTTTCAGTTTCGTTTAAATTAGTGACCGGCGGTCATACCCGGAAAGATAGGCCCGCCGATGGCTGGATTAAGGCGTACCAGACATTATTACCGTAAGACTAGTTACCGGGGTAGTTGCTATTATCGGAGTGTTATTCGCTAATGTCGCCCCGCCAAACAGCCACTGAAAAGGAAAGTCGGTTGTAGCATCCTGGCTTTTGGCTCCTGCTAACACTGCCTCGAATACTCCGCCGAATGTCTTGCCTTCACTAACAATCCCACGAAAAGTCAGTAGCAGCGTATCCCCTTGACCGGTTTTTGTTAAAATATACTCTGCTACGTTGCCGACTACTTTCGTATCACTAGTTACCGGGGTAGTTGTTGATATCGAACCGCCATCCTCTAGTTTCGCGCTGCCAAACAGCCAATTGAAGTCAAAGTTGGTTTCAGGATTCTGGAGTTTGGCTCCAGCTAACACCGCATCAAATACATCGCCGAATGTTTTGCTTTCATTAACAATCCCAGTAAAAATCCCTATATACGTGTCCACTGTAGCGGGATCCGTTTGACCGGTTATCTCCGCAATATACGCGGCTACATTGCCAGTGGGCGTGACAACTTTAGGGTCATCATCATCAGTTGGACATCCAACCAGCGCCAAACCGAATACCAGCGCCAATACCGGTATTCCCATCAAAAACCTTCTCCGTTCCTTCATTTAAGAACCTCCATAATAATTACAAGCAGGAACGATGTCCCCGTGTGGAAACATTGAACCATAACTTGTTATGCCATAAGGAATTAGTTGCTGTGTTTAAAAACACAGTCTCCTCCGGCATTAAAAGATACCAGGAATATATCACGCTCCCCGGTCAAAATCAAGGCTTTTTGGGCAAAAAAATGACAAATTTTTGAATTTTGTCAGAATGAAAAGAAGATATGCGGAAAAATCAGCGTGGGGGGGGCCTGTCTGTCGGAAACATAGAGCCTCTCCGGAGGCGCATCTCCTTGTTTCCCAAAGGAAGCCGCTACGCGGCGGTCAGGCTATTTAAGAAGCATTTGAAGGGCCTTCGGCACGAAGATTGCGGGGGGATGATTTTTTATAATGATGGGTGGAAATAGCCGTTTATCACCGCTTCCCCTGTTCCTGTATACTCCTTTAGGAACGAAAATATCAATAAAGAATAGGGTCCGCGAATGTTCGCGAATGTTCGCGAATAAATCAAATACCCGGAGCGTATTATTCGCGTTAATTAGCGTTTATTCGCGGATGAATTCTTATAATTTCATCCCCAAAGCAGTATAGCAGGGCGGCCCGTTCATCACGGCGCTGTTTTTCCTTGTGGTCCGCTATCGAGCGGAAATATTCACTCAAACTTAAACGCCGGAATTCCGCCACTGCGGGTTGTATTTCCGGATGTTTCTTCAGCAACATTTGGATATCCTCCTCCGTTTTGCATTTGAAAAAACGCAGTTGCGGCCATATCGCCTGCCCATCGTCCTCTTCGGGCAGCTTGGATAGCTCCAGTATAACGAATTTCTGTAAATCCCTAAACCTTCCCCGGGATTTGCTGTTCAGAAGTTCGTAGGTGCGGAATGGTGCGGCACAAGGGCTTTCCTTCGGGGGAATCCCCCGCTAAATCACCGTGCCCGGGTACAGTACGGAGTTCTTAGGGATCACGATGATGCCGTCCACGATATAGTACTGACCGAAGTTGCCGTCGGCGCGGTTCAGGTCGTCGATGCCGATGCGGCAGCCCTCCCCTATGCAGGCGTTTTTGTCGATGATGGCGCCCTTGACGATGACCCCCTTCCCGATGCCCACGTTCGGTACCCTGGCTTCCAGGTTCTGTTGTTTCTGGAGTTCTGTTTCGTAGAAGTCGGCCCCCATGCAGATAACCCCGTTCAGGCTGGCCCCGGACTCGATGATGGTACGGAGCCCGACGATGGAGTTGGAGATCGATGCGTTGGTGATGATGCAGCCTTCGGCGGCAATGGACTGGTGCATGTTGCTGAAATTCATCTTTGAAGGGGGCAGGTTCCGTACATGGGTGTAGATGGGCCGGTCTTCATCGTAAAAGTCGAACCGGGGTTTGAGGGTGGTCAGGTCAAGGTTTGCCTCGTAAAAACTCCGGATGGTCCCGATGTCTTCCCAGTAGCCGTTGAAAATATAGGCGTTGACCTTGAGGTTGTGGATGGCGGCGGGAATGATTTCCTTGCCGAAATCGGTAAAATCATTGTCAAGGCAGCTTTCCATGGCTTTTGAATTGAATATGTAGATGCCCATGGAGGCTAAATATTCATCGCTTTTGGAATTCCGGTCCTTTTTCAATTCCTCGGGTACTTTATAATCGGCGATGTCCTTAACGGGGCCGGGTTTTTCTAAAAATTCCGTGATTTCATTTTTCTTGTTTACCTGGAGGATCCCCAGTTGGCTGGCGTCTCCCCGGGAAACCGGAGTGCTGGCGATGGTAATGGCGGCGCCGGATTCCTTATGCTTCTGCAAAAAATCCTGGAGGTCCATCCGGTACAATTGGTCCCCGGACAGGATGATATAGTAATCCGGCCGCTGGGAACGGAAATGGACAAAATTTTTCCGCACCGCGTCGGCGGTACCCTCGTACCACCCGGAATGTTCGTTGGTCTGTTCCGCGGCGAGGATCTCCACAAAGCCCTTGGAAAAAATATCAAAAGCATAGGCATGGGCCAGGTGGAGATGGAGGGATGCGGAATTGAACTGGGTAAGGATGTAGATTTGCCGGAAACTGAAACGACGGCGGCTCTATCCATCCGGGTGGGGCCGCTGTTTTTTTAGGGGCTCTATTGCTTGTTGAAATAGGTTAATTTATAGATGATAATGGGAATAAGGGAAGATACTATGGATGCTG
>BNUR01000239.1 GCA_025997495.1 Spirochaetia bacterium
GGATGCGGAAATGCCGGCCTGTACTTCCGCATCCTACAACGCCGCCACCAAAACCGTTACCCTGACAGTGCCGGCTGCGGCGGCGCAGCGTGATAACACCCGCTGGAGAACGCCCTCCAAACCATGGGGAACCGGCGCGTCCGGTAGTTATACAGCGGATCTCAATCTGATGCAGTTCACCGACGATGTGTATGTGGACGATGCCAACCCCTTCAAGGTGAAAGTGATCCTTGTCGATGCGCCGCTCCCTAAGCCGCTCACCCTGGGACAGGTTTTTGTGGAGGGCATACCCTACACGCAAGTGGGTTCTTCGGGCGATTTGGCCGCAGGAAAATGGTGGTATGAGCCAAGTACCAATAAGGTGCATGTGCAATTCAGCCCCGGCCATTCCACCGCAAGCCTGGTGGAAATTACCACCCGCCGCCGTATATTTGCCCCCCACATTAGCGAATGGGGGGTGGGATATATCCATGTAGAGGGTTTTTTCATGGAACACTGCGGCAATCAATTCCCCAAGTGGACAAGTGAAACGATGCAGTCGGGCGCTCTGGGCTTACAGAACGGACACCACTGGGTGGTGCGCAATAACGTTGTGCGCTACGCGGCGAACACCGGTATTGACTGCGGCTACATGAGTACCACCAATGAACGTGAGGGTATGCCGCCGGGTGCGGGATGGGTTGCTCCGGGCATTATAGGCAACGTTATTGAAAACAACTATATCGTGGATAATGGCTCCGTGGGCATCTGCGGAACCGGATCCTCCGCGATGATTTTCAGGCATAATGTGGTGATGTGGAACAACACCCAGGGTTTTCCCATGGCAAACGCGGAACAGGCGGGTGTTAAATTCCACGGAATGAAAACGGGTGTTATTGCGAATAATTATATTGCAGACAATTTTGCCTTCGGGATATGGCTTGATAACAATTTCCCCCGTAGCCGTGTAACCGGCAATGTCATTGTGGGAAACCTCGATCGCGGTATTGCCATGGAGATGAGCGAGTATGATTTTACCGGCGGGACGCTGGTGGATCACAATGTGATTATGGACAACGGCGGCACGGGTCTTGATACACAGATCGATATAACGGATGGAGCGGGCAGTACTTTTGTCAACAATTTGGTTGCCGGGGGAGCGTATGGTGTAACAATCCAACTGCTGTACGGAGGAGCTACCCGGAGGGTTGATAAAAATGCCTTCTACAATAATATTTTTACCGGCAATACCAGCGGCGCCTACACCGTCGCGTATCCGGTAGCCATGGCTTCGGGGGGACAGCGTTTTCTTGGAAACCTGTATGACTCAGACGGGAGAAAAATGTTCATCAACAACCGGACGAATCAGGGCGGAAGCCCCCTCAGCGAATCGCAATTCCGGGACAGCGTAGCTCTGGACGCGGGAACAACCGTTGCGGCGCTGAACACAGCCGGCGCACTGGCAAGCGGCCTGGTAAAGCTGAATCTGGCGGAGTGGCAGACCTTCTGGTCAAAGCCGGGCCGCACGATTCACAACGATAGCGATGCGGAAGTACAGGCCGGCATTTCCGCATCCTACAACGCCGCCACCAAAACCGTTACCCTGACAGTGCCGGCTGCGGCGGCGCAGCGTGATAACACCCGCTGGGACACGCCCTACCGGAGTATCTACCCCGTCATTCCCGGCACGGACAGCCCTCTTGAGGCCAGCGCCTATCCGGGACCCTTTACAAACTTGCAGGCCGGGACGCATACGTACCAGGTCTGGAGTGGTTTGCCGGTTTTGGCACGGGGGGCGCTGCCCTGGTAATGACGCCTACATGATGTAGTGTCTGTCCGCGAGGTTGAGTGCTTTGCGGACAGACACTTTCATTGGGGACTCAATTTTGGAACCGGCTCGGAGGCATCATTTTTTTGGAGGAGCGGGATTTTGCGGCACAGGTGGCGGCGTTGGTTTCGGCGGTGGCGGGGTGGGTCTTACCGGAGGGTTTGGAGGGCGTTCTCCAGCGTAAGGTTTACCGGCGCCGGAGCCTAAAAATTCAAAAGTACGAATAATATAAGACATACTACGCCCCCCAGAAAGGCAAAGAAGGAAAAATAATTGCAAAGAGGGACAAGGTTATACATGAATGACACTTTTTTCTTTTGAACCGGCTCTCCATGAATAAACAATTCCCCTTCCCGCTTTATTTGCTCTCCTAAATTATAATGAATATGGGCGCTTATAAGGAAACTTGCGAGGCAAACGACCAGTGCAAGGCAAAAGAAAGCCCAGGATCCGACAAGCAAGGGGCGATAAACGGCGGTTGCTATGGGGACAATCTTATCAATAAAGGCGAAGGAGACTCCAAATGATCCGGCGGCAAGGGTTATGATGTTTTTATCGTACTGTTTTTCCTGCGCTATTTGTCCTTGATAAAACAGTTCCCAGTTTTTACGGGTGTCTTCATAGATTTTTTGCTGTTCATCATAACTTATATCAGCCATGGCATATCCTCTTTATGAATCATAGGCATTTTCCCCGGCAAAAGCAAGTCCCCGGCAATTTTGCAAAATTTTGTCAAATGAGATGGGGTGCAACAACTTTTTCCGGGTAAATTAGGCTGCTGGCCGTAGATGGAATCCGAGTTTGCTGGCGGCTCTCGCGCAAAGGGTCAGCATATGTTGAGCACACCGTTCATTCCACCGCATACCGGCTTGTTTGCAGCGTCTTTGTAAAACAGTTTTGTTACCGCTTTCAATGGATACGGAACATGGCCGATGAGTTGTTCCCTGACGCGGTGCAGATACTCGACCTTTTTCATTTGAAAGAAAATATCTACACCTTTGCAAAACACCTGCACAGTGATGACCCTGCAAAGTATGTGCCCTGGGCGGAATCGCTTATTGCGCTTGCGGAAAACAACCGGACAGATGAATTACTGGGGAAGCTTGCCGAATACAAGGGAATGAAACTACCTCCCGGCGTTGT
>BNUR01000240.1 GCA_025997495.1 Spirochaetia bacterium
TTCAATACCCATGTATTTTATGCGGGGCGTTGTCCCCGCTTTATTAATAGAGCCGAAAGGAGAAAGAACATGAAAAGGGCAGTTTCAGTGGTAATGATGGCGGCGGTGCCGGCAAATTCGGTGCCAGGCACTCTTTCGGTGGCGCCTATGGTGCCAGGCACCGTTTTTGCCGGCAAAACAGCGCCGGCCACCCGGCGTACGGCAGGTCTTAGTCTCCTTATTGCCGCCCTGGTAATGATTATGATGGCCCTTGCGGCCTGTAATACGGGAAACGATACAACACCGGAAAAACCCGGAAAACAAGCCCTGACCGGCGATGTTTCGATTTCCGGCGCGATGAAGCCCGGCGAGACCCTGACGATCAACGTTGCGAACACGAACGGCACGGGCGCCGCGACCTATAAATGGACCAAAAGCAAGGACGGCGCGACCACGGACATTGCGGGCGCGAACGGGCAAACCTTTGCCCTGACCGATACTGAAATCGGATACATCATCGGCGCGATAGTGTCCTATGCCGACCAAAACGGAACAATTACCGGCAATGGCGGATCCGCGGTTGTGAAAGAATTGCAGGCTTTGCTGGGGAATGTCGCGATCGACGGCACGGCAAAGGTCAACCAGACTTTGACCGCCAACACGGATGGCTTGACGAATAAATCCGGCGACGCGTCGTATCAGTGGAAAAACGGCGACCAGGCGATTTCCGGCGCGACAACGCAAACATTCAAGATCCCGGCATCGCAGTTTGGCAAAGAAATAACAGTCGTTGTGACTTATTCGGGAAATACCGGCAGTGCGACATCTGCGAAAACGGCGGCGATCGGCAGACCGGCGGATCTTCAGGCCGCGATCACGGGCGTCAATATACTGGGCGGCACGTTGACCGCCTTTGCAAAAGACGGCGAGGGCAATACGTGGAACGAAACTCCGCTGACGACCACATGGAGCCATGCGGACAACAATGCCACAGTCTCGGCAAACAGCCACACCTATGACATCGTTTATTCCGATGTCGGCAAACAGTTGTCGGTCGCCATGACTTTCGGGGCTCCGGGACCGGATCAGCAGGTTTTCGCGGCGAACGGCGACGGGAACGTGCCGGCGCCAGAGTTTAAGCTGGAACTGTCCGGACAGGCGGAAATCACAAATCCTGCGACTTCGATCAGCATGCAGCCGACATTTACGAATGTCTTCGGCACGCCGAGCGTTTCGTATTCATGGACAGTGGACGGCGCGGCGGCGGGAACATCGCAGTCGCTGCCGATCACTGTCGCGCACGAAGGCAAAACGATCACCGGCAACGCGACCGTCGCGACATACAAAGGCTGGTCCCCAACCCAGGCCTCCAAACCCGCCGGAACCGCAGCATTGAAAAATCTGGGAGACGCAAGTCATTCAATAGTAAATAAATCAAGTTTATCAGATTCCGAAGTGCCAGCGGCAGACTTCCTGAGAGGATTTGAACGCAATACGGTAAAAAATCATATAAATATTGCAAAATTCGCTAAAGTTTCCGTAGTTTTTGTCGATAATAGTTATATGGTGCAGAATGGTGGACTTAACAGCGGACATAGATCGGAGGTAAAGGGTGTTACAGGGAACTACGAACTGGTGATTTATATTGATCCGGTTATTTTTGCGCAGGAAACAGCTGGAAAAGACGAAATTGCTAAAGGGAATGAAGTTGGAATCTGGTTGCGTGGAGAACTTGGTTTCTATAATGCATTGACAAAAGCCGCCCCTGCACAAGCATTGCCGCGCCTTGCCCTGCCACAGATAAACAAACAGTTTATCCGGGCAAACAAGAATGGTGCCTGGCACCATCTAAGCGATTAGACAGAAACACCTGTATAGTAGTTTTCTAACACCAATTTTACCTCCATAACACCGAAACCCCAGCCATTGGCTGGGGTTTTTTCTTGGGTGTCTATCATAATCCGAATATACCATAGTATTCCTATAGAATAACTAGGATAAAAAAAGTGCCTGGCACCAGTTTAGAAAAAGGCGGCGAATAGCCGCCTTTTTTACTGGCGCCGCCGCCTAATGCAGTACGCTTCGGATTAGGGCGGCGGTAAATCCGAGGCTTTGCAAGTTACGGGCTATACGTTTTAACCGTCTGCGGTGTTGCGTGTCGAGTTTTTCAAACGTCAGTATCATTCCTTCTTCCCTACCTTCCTTAAAACCCTCCTTTCGTCCTTGTTCCAGCCCTTCGCTATATGACCTTCGTCCGCATAATGGTAGGTATGGATATATTCCAACGGGAGCTGCTTCCGCGACCGTTAATGAATTTGCCGCTGTGCCGTCATAGAGTGCGTCAGTTTTCATGGCCGCCCCCGGAGGCGACAGGCGCCTTTGGTCCCGCCAACAGCTTTTGCCGGGCGTAGAGGCGCCGGGTAAAATCGTCGTAATCCACAAGCCCCGGAATATTTTCTTCAATATGGTACGCCCCCGACGCTTCCCAACCCCCGGCGCTTGATGTAAGCCCCGCCTTTACGGGGTTTTTGTCAATATAATCCATGACAAAAAGGTAATCCCGCAGATCATGTATCTTCCGGGCAAAAAACCGGTTGCCCCAGAGGTGCCCGGTTGACCCGTGGATGCCATTCCACCGCTTTGATGAATGGGTCTTAACCCAGTGCATAATTTGGGAAAGATTACCCTTTTCTCCGGGGATGATAAGCAGGTGAATATGGGTAGGCATAATGCAAAAGTTCATCACCTTAAAGCCGAATTTCTCTTTAGCGTCCCGCAGAACCAGCAGCAGTGTCTTTTTGCCCACATTGCACTCAAACACCCGCTTTTTGTCATTAGTTCTTGAAGTCACATGATATGCCGCCCCTTCAATAAACTCACGTTTTTTCCGCATATATACTCCTTTGGCGCATTCCGCCGCTATACATACGGGTCAAAGGTGCTTTTTTCAATAAAGCAAAAAGCAC
>BNUR01000241.1 GCA_025997495.1 Spirochaetia bacterium
GCTCGCTACGCCTTTCCGGATGAGGTGCATAAAGGTTTCCCCTTATGGTCTCATAAGGTTATGCTAAAAGGTTTATCCTATGTCCTCCTTTTACGAGCTTCGTGTCGCAACTATGCGTTTATCCTGTCCATTCCTTCTTCCTTCTTCCCCTTAGTCGCCGCAGACCGAAGGTCTGACGGCGCCTTTGCGGTTTTTCTTCTTCTTCCTCTTCGTTTTTTATCTGCGGGTCAAGTTTAGCCGCTCTGCTGCATGGCCCCTCATGTTTCGCTCCCTATCTGCCGATCTTGTAGGAAAACTAATTTTTTTATATGCTATAGTAATTGTCCTATGGAAGGAGCAAAAAATGGGTGGGCAGCCTGCTAAAAGCCGAATAGTTACCGTATTTCTGCGAAGCCTCTATCCGGTTTGTGTTTTTTTTCTTTTGGTCCTTCCCGTATGGGGGCGTGGCAAACAGGATAGTTCCCAGCCTGCGGAAGGGAGTGACAGCCGCGGCGGCTGGCAGCAGGTGGAGGGGCGGGAACTATGGCAGAAGGAATTCGATATTTCCACCCTCAAGCGGGGCAAATATAACTTTAGGGTCCGCGCCCGGGACGCTGCGGGAAATGAAACCCTGGACGGCCCCTATACTATTATGGTGGATCCTGACGCGGGGCTTCCGGTGGTTCGTATCGTGTACCCCGGGGCAAACGCGGTGATACGCCAGGATACGGATTTTCTGGGGATCGCCGACGGTAACTTTGACGTAGAGCGGGTCACGGTCCGCCTGGACGGGGAAGATCCGGTTCAGGCGGAGGGCGCCGCATACTGGAAATTCCGTGTCGAAACCGGCCGCATCCAGGAGGGGAAGCACAGCCTGTTCGCCAAGGCCTGGGATGTCAAAAAGGGCGAAGGGCCGGAACTCGAAATACCTTTTTTTTATGACAGAACCCCGCCGCTGGTGGAATTCCTCACGATAGAAACCGGTATGTCTATTTCGGGTAATCAAAAGCTTCAGGGTTTTGCCTCGGATTTGAACGGCATAGACCGGGTGCAGTTCAGCGCCGATGGGGGCGCCGGCTTTGCGGATCTGAGTCTTGTAAGGGACAGGCGGGATCCGGGGCGGGTCACCTTTACGGTTCCCTTCAATACCACCAAATTACCGGATGGCCAGGTCTTCTTCCAACTGCGGGCCACGGATGCCACCGGCCTCTCAACCACTCAGCCTTATCTGCTCAATGTGGACAATGAAAAGCCCTTTATCCAGATCCTTACCCCACGGGATGGGGAGGATTCCCTGGGGAAAACCCGGGTTACCGGAAGGGTCCTGGACGCGGTGGGGCTTTCCTCTTTTTCCTATGAATGGGCGGGAGAAACCCACAATATTCCCGTACGGCCGGGGGATCCCTATTGGGCTATAGACCTGTTTATCTCCTATCAGAACCGGAAGCCCACAGTCCGGCTAACCGCAATAGACAAGAGCAATAACAAAACCGTCCTGGAAAAAACCTTTACGGATAAACGCAAGGGAAAGGAAAGAACTCCGGGGGTACAAATAGATTACCCCACATCGGGGCTTGGCAGCCTCAAGGCGGATCAGTCCATCTATGGGCGCATTGCCCCGGGCTTTATCCCCGCCTCGATCATCATGGAAGGCAGGATTGAGGAACTACCCGCCCGGCCGGGCTTCCGGATTTCCCCGGATATGATTCCCCCGGGAAGGAATACCATACATCTCTGGGCAAAGGCCGAAGATGGTACCCTGGGTGACCGCTTTACCCTTCAGGTCAATAAAACCAGCCGCGGGGATGATTCCGTATACGCCCGGCTTTCTCCTATAGTAATAACCAGCCACAGGGACAACGGCTTTGTCCGGGGTGATTCAGCCGCCATCGTTGGCCATATCGCCCAACTGGTTCCCCGATCCTCCGGGGGGGGGCTGGATGCCTCCGCCCTGGAAGACCTTGATATTGACATTGCCAGTGCCCTCGCTGCCGGCGCTGATTCCGGGGGGGAGTCCCAGGAATTTGAGGAAATTCCCTATTCGGTACTGACGGAACGTAACGGCGCCTTCACCTTGGAATACCGGCTGAATCCCTGGAAGGATGACTGGATGCCTTTGAATATCCACCGGGATGGCAGTTTTGTCGTACCCATCAACCTGGAAGGTATTGACGAAGGGCTCCTCCACACCGAACTGCGGACCACCCAGCGGGGACTACCCGCTATCCCCCATTATTTGCCCCTGAACCGGGCAACCACGGCGCCGGATATCCTTTTCACCACCCCCATAGCGGACGGAACGCCGGTTAACGGTACCACAACAGTCGCCGGCCAGGTAAACTCCTATGTACCCCTATCAAAGATTGAATATACCACCGACGGCGCCCGGTATACCCCTATTGAGATGCAGGAGAGTTTCCGGAAATATGAATTCGCCTTTATCTTTGATTTCACCGCCCTGGCCGGGACGGGGGATATATTTTCCGTCCGGACAACCGATATAAACGGCGATTTCTTCGAAGTGCCCCTGAATGTGACGGTAAATGCCGAAGCGGATAAACCGGTTGTCTTTTTTAACCAGTTCCTGGAAGGCGAGGTGGTCTCCGGGGATCTTTCTATCTCAGGTATTGTCCGGGATGATGACGGGGTTTCCGCCGTGCATTGGCGGCTTATCAGTGTGGGGGAAGATGACGGCCTTACCAGAGATTTTACCCGTTACGAAACCCCGGACTCCTTCCGGATTGATATTCCACTACAGTCCCTAACCGATGGGGAATGGCGTATTGAAGCCTTCGGTGAAGATATATACGGCCTCCAGGGCTCGGTTATCTCCCGAACCTTCCGGGTCAGTACTGCGGATCCCAAGGTCATGATGGCGTCGAACCAGGATGACAAGATCCATAAGCGGGG
>BNUR01000242.1 GCA_025997495.1 Spirochaetia bacterium
TGGAAAAGATTCTTGGCATGGGCCCCCGTTTAGCCCTTACCACCCTGGGCCCCAAGGGCGCATTAGCGTTACTGCGCAAAGATGACGGCAGCGTCCTCCGGGTAAGCGCCCCGGTGGTGGATCTGCCGGTGGTTGACACCATCGGCGCCGGGGACACCTTCCACGGCGCCTTCCTCTCCTGGCTGGAACTTCAGGGCAAGATGTCCCATCCTGCTCTGGCAGCCCTCACCGAAGCGGAACTGTATAACGCCCTATTTTTTGCCAACCGCGCCGCCTCCCTGGTCTGTTCACGGCAAGGAGCGGAGCCGCCTACGCTGGAGGAAGTGGAAGCGTTGAAGTAAGGCAGCCTACTTCCCCAGTACCCGCTCCCGGTACGCCTTCCCGATCCGCTCCAGGGTCTGCGCCGTAGTTTCCCCCCGCTTGGCCTGCTTGTGTAAATCTATCGTAAACTGGTTCATGGAAAAGTGCCGGTAAAAAAATAGCTGATCAAAAAGGGTGTCTGGCACCGCAGACCGTAGGTCTGATTTTAGTGCATCGGTATACACCTCAAAGATACCCCGTTTTTTCATTTCCGAATACCCGATGATCCACACCGGCACCGGCGTCAGGGCACGGTAAAATTCCTCCAAAATTGCCACCATGGTCAGTTGTGATTGGGCAATAGCCTCCGTCAACTCAGCCCCCCCCAGCCGACAGAGTTCCCTAAGTTCCACGGTACGGGGGGTGTGGACCGGGGTTTTGTTCAGGATGAGAACGTTTTTACGGAAGTCGATACCCAGAGACGGCTCTTCCCGGAAAAAGCGCTCGGTGATTTTTCCCGAGGGACCCACCAGATAGCGCCGGTTCGCCTGTTCACGGCGGCCGGGGTTGTCCGCCACCAGGATCAGCTTGATGTCGTCCTTGGAGCATACTATCGGGTTTTAGGGAACTACTCTCCAAAGGGGTTAGCTGCAATTTCCGTATCACTATGTTTCCTATACAATTCCTCCAGCGAGCCCTTTCCCTTTGTTTCCCCTTCTTCAACGACCCTGCCATCCTTTAACAAAATACAATAATCAATAAAATTATCCAAAAATTCTATTACATGGCAGGAAAACAGGATGGTCAGGTTTTTGCTTTTATAATAGTTTAGCAGATTTTTTATTTTTATGTTTGAAACAATATCCAGCCCGTCATTCGGCTCGTCCCAGATAATGGTATCAATATCGCCGGTTAAACTGACAATTAACTGCACCTTCTTTTTCATCCCGGTAGAACAGTCCTTAAACTTCCTGTGTAAAAATTGGTCAACCTCGAAATACTTGATTAAATCATTCGTCTCCTTTAATAGTTTGTTTTTCCCTGTCCGTAATATCGTTGCCAATTCAATATTGTCCAGGCAGGTCAATCTGCCGTATAAATAATCCTCGGTGGGCAGAAAAGCTATTTTTTTCCGGCGGGGTAAAAAATCCTGTTCGTTAACCGTTTTTATCTCATCATGATACACCGAGCTGGATGTCGGCATATACAACCCTTCAATGCAGCGCAGCAATGTTGTTTTACCCGCTCCGTTATAACCGATGATCCCATAAATAATCCCCGGCGAAAATTGCAGGTTTATACCCCGGATACCCGAAGTTTGGTTAAATAGTTTAGTGAGGTTTTCGCAGCGTATCATAACAAATACCGGTCCCCGTGTTCATTTTTTGCTTTTAGGTACGTAATACCCAAGGGTATAATCAACAACAACAAAAGGTACGCATTTAAGCTGCAAATCCATAATGTCAGGAATGTAACTATAACCATGGTAAAACATTTTATAAGCATACTGCCGGTTGATAATGAAACGTTTATTGCAAAAGACAGCAGCGCCAGGATAATATAACAATATTTGATTACCGAATGCGGATCATACAGCAAAACCAGACAAATAAATGATCCAATCAACAGGCAGAAGAAGCCCGTTAGAAACAGAAATGTTCTTCTATAATAATATCTGAATTTTTTTGATGAAACGATGGCATAAAACGGCCAATTTATATGCGGTATTGAGTCCAAAACACCCATAAAACCAAGGGCCAATACGAGTAACAGGCCCATAAAAAAAGGCGGCTGGTATTCCTTTTCATGTACTACAACAATTATGAAGAACGCAATGCTTAACAGGGCTTCCTGAATAAAACCGGGGGTACAATAATCACTCAGGGCACTTTTAATACGGGGATTTATATGGCGGCTGTTGTTTCCGGCGGTTATTATTTTATTGCTTCCCTGTTTGTGCCTTACCCGCATAAGCACGGACAAGCACACTATTGATACAACCGTTACTATTGGCAGGCATAGTGCATAATCAGTTTTTACAATGCCCTTGAGTACGATAAAATCAAATACCAAAAGAGGCGCGTTGTTAATAAGAGATTGCTTTAGAAAAAAAGTGTTATAAATACGTCTATTTGTATTATTGCTTTTGGCGTATAAAGTCAGTGTAGGAATCGTGTCGTATTTTTTTATAGAAACGACTAATCCAATAAAGAACAGGATAGAAACAATAGCAATAAAGATTTCCTGGTTTACAGTTATTACGGTATCCTGCCCGCCAACAATAAACGCAAAAATTATTATCATCGCTCCAATGATAACAATTGGGGATGTCTTGAAAAGGTTGATGATTTCTTTAACGGCTATTTTCAGCCAGAACAATAACAATGCCATATTCCATGCTCCGCAGATTATCCACCAGGCAACAAAGTTTTCAAGGTACCGATAATTTCATTCCTCGTTTTTTCCGTTACCGTTTTGCCGAGCCGTATTTTTTCCGGTGATTCCCTCCCGTTTACCAGGTTAAACATGGTATCATTGCTTAACAAGCTGTTCGGCGG
>BNUR01000243.1 GCA_025997495.1 Spirochaetia bacterium
TGGTGGTTAGAACAGTATATCATAAGAGAACGGATATGTCTTTATTTTTTCACCCATTGGGTGGTTGTAGTTTTAACATAATTCCTTGTCTTATATGGAGTTAGCTGAATTAGTGTACGGATTCAGGGTAAAGGTATAATCCTGATCGTTTACCGAAATTACTTCGCTGCGGCAGGCTATGCCGATGTCCTTGCGGACAAAGGTTATATACCCGACCTTGTTGAGATCTGCAGTAAGCTGCTTAACAGACTGGGTTGTTGGCGCAAGTTCGTTGGATGAACCTGATGAGGAAAAAGAAATACCGGAAAATTTGACATCGGTCAAAATATACGAAGACTGGTTATTGATGGTCAGGGACGGCAATTCAGGCGTATTGTTCGAATTGTTGTTATCATCCCCGCTGCCGGATAAATTGCAGCCCGCCAATATCAGCGCTATTACAAGCGCCCCGATCACAAAAATTTTCTTCATCGTTTTCTCCTTACAAATGTATAATCGAGGGCGGTTTAAACGCCGTGTTTTGAACCGGCCCTCCAATGCACAGGGTCTTACAACTACTGGAGCGGCGAAATATTTCGCACCCCGTTTGTTGTTACGGCTGTATTACTACAGACAAAACTGTATATTTTTCCCCGTTCAATACCGACAGAAGGGAAATCCATATAAGAACCGCTGTACGCTTTTAACTGGGTTGTTATCGTGATATCAAAATAAGAGAAGGGTATTTCGTAGTAACCCACATTTGAACCGGCATTGAGATACGCCCCCTCATTGTCCAGCTTATACAGAATTTGATCACCTTTTATAATCTGCAATTGGGTTGAGCTTGTGTTTTGCACCTCAATATATCCATTTATAAATTTAAGCTGCCCTTGCTGGGGCTGCTGAATCGTCTTGGTGTATGTCTTGCCTGCTTCCACGACAAAACTGATGTTGGAAAGGTCCCTTTGCGCGTCAACATAAATGTTAGAGGCGCCTGTTTTTAGGCTGTCGGCCAGAAGGATTTTATACCGGGGGTAAAAAACATCCCCTATTGTCTGATCGGAACTGGCGTAAACCGTTGCCTTTTTTGTGCTGCCCGCGTCAATACTGCAAATCAAAGTAGTGGGATCAAAAAGTTCAGGGTTGAGTTTTTTGTAGAGATCAATCTTAAACGACGATTCATTAAAAAATGTTACCGTTGCGGGCTTGGGTTTATCCTCTGTCCCATTAGAACCCGAGCCGCTAGAGTCATTATCCGTTTGACAGGCGCTAATGCCTACTAACAGAAACAAACAAAGCCACCCGTTAAAAAAAACTTTATTAAGTTTCATAATCATACCTTACGTTGCTAAACCATCCCGCCGATCTCCGGCGGGATGGTTTAGCCCGGCCACTATGCTAAACGGCCGGAAAAAATGTTAATAGCTGTTAAACATCGCTTCAAGATCGACAGGGCCGTCCGACTCGACAGGAGTGCCCACTACCAGATTGGACGCATCGGCGCCGGTTACGGTAATTGTGTAGGTGTAGTCAAGCTTGTATGCTTGAGAGTCAACGGCAACCGGATTCAGTTGGGTCCCGATTTTCAGCCCGGAAATATTTTCCTGGGTCGGGTATTTTCCGTCAACGCCTCTGGTGATTCTTACCGCGTACACATTGGTGGTTGAAGGTGGAATACCCTTGATGCCGACAGAAGTAACCTGTTCATCGTCTCCCCGTGTAAACCGTACCGCAGTTTGGGCATTGTTGACGATCCTCAAATAGAAACAGCCGGAAGAAAGATTGAAAGTATTAGCCACCGTTACTTCGTTCAGATTCCATGCTGTTGTGCCATCGGCGACTGTTAAAGCAAAGTCCTTCGCGTATGGTTTTCCTTCGAGCGCCCCTGATTGATATTTTGGGACGACCGAGTAAATTTCCTTGTCAACCGGATTATACCGCTTAAAAACCGGGTACAGTGAATAGTCTTCAGGGGCCTCAACCCGCAACACGGTATTGCTCATGTTGGCCGCTACATAGCCCAGCACTTCGCCGGTAGGTCCGTTCCTTCTAATCTCAATGTTATAGGATGTGGAGTTATTCAGGGTGATGCGCCCGGTACCTCCCGACTTGGAGCTGATTTGGAAGACGTTGTTATTTGTCGCCTCATTGTTGTAAAAGGCATAAATCCGGGCAAATTCAGCGGCGGCCGCTAGGTTGCTCTTGTTATTTACGTAATCATCCTCCGTAATCAGGACAAGGGCAAAATCACCCGTCTGGGTGAACAGCGTTGAGGGCTTTGCTAAACCGTAGTTTGAGGCATAAGAGGGTATACCGCCGATCAGATTGTTGGGATTCAGGCTGCCCTTAAAAGCAACGAGTCTTTTAGCCGACAGATTTTCAACAAAAATTGACGGCGGCGAGGTACTTTCGAAAGACAGTCCGCTGCCTCCACCGCCCCCGCCATCATCTTCCGTAGGACATCCCGTCAGGCCCAAAAGCAGGGTCAGACCCAGCAAAAGCACTGAAAATTTCAGCATTTTCTTCATCTCTCTCTCCTTAATACAAGAAATTTATTTGCACGGGGATACCCCCGCGTAAAGCCAATGAGGAAACAAAAAGGCCGGAATATTCCCATGACAGGATATTCCGGCTCTTTGTGAGGATTTACAAATGTGTATACTAAAGTATATGGGGGGGGGGGGGGGGTATTTATACAAAAATTGGACTTACCCGACTCAACCCCCGGCAATCCCATGCCCTTTAGACCGTCCCCACATTGATAAAAATAGTTACCATCCCCTTTCATGCCGGGAAATATTTCGCGGGTAAAAAGAACGGTAAAGAGAATTTTTTGGAAAACCCCGCAAAAGCACTAAAA
>BNUR01000244.1 GCA_025997495.1 Spirochaetia bacterium
TTCGGCCCATGCCGGTTGTCGGGTATCTTCTCCGCCGCTTTGTCTAGATTCCTCATTAGCCGCTCAAATGTTTCCCCACCCATACCCCCGATTTTATCATAAATCAGGCAAATTTAGAATTGCTGATCAACTTACCGTCAAAGCTGGTATTCCACCCGTTAAAGGTTTTCCCCGCATACGACAAATCGCCTTGATCCGCAACCGTAACATTTTCGTTGTAAGTTCCTGTCTGTGGTTCCGGTAGTTTTCCAATCCCGCCGTTTGCGTTGTAGGTTACGGTATAGGTTGGCGGTTTAACGGTAATCCACTGTGCATGCAGCGTGACATTGCCGGTAAGCTCCAGGGATGATCCTGCGCCATAGCTTATTCCCGTGCCGTCAGCGTTGGTATTCCAGCCGTTAAAGGTTTTTCCCGTAAACGATAACCCGCCCTGCCCGGCGATATACACACTCACACCGGAGGCCGCTGTTTGGGCCGCAGGCGCTGAACCGCTTCCGTCGTTTGCGTTGTACCTTATGGTATAGCTTGTCACCGGAATGGTTATCCATTGTGCATACAGCGTGCTGTTCGCCGTAACCGTCAGGGACGATCCGGCGGCATAGGTTGTTCCCGTACCGTCGGCACTGGTATTCCACCCGCTAAAGGTTTTCCCCGAATTGGTCAAACCATCCGGCCCGGCGATGGTAATGCCTGCGTCGGACACCGCGGTCTGCGGCGCCGGAACCGAGCCGCTTGCGCCGTTTGCGGAATACGTAACGGCATAGCTTGGCGCCGCTTGGGTCGTCCCGCCCACCGGCGTTGACCCCTCGCTCCACCCGTTTCCGTTGCCCGCTTTCACCGTAAAGGCATAGGCAGTTTCCGGCTGTAAACCCGTAATCGTTAAAGGCGAGGTGTTTGCCATGCCGCCGTATTGGCTGTTCCCCGCCGATTCTGTTCCATAATATACCATGTAGCTGGCAGCCCCGGAAACGGTTCCCCAGCTTACCCGGATCTCGGTGGAGGAAAGCGCGCCGGCCGTAACTCCCGCCGGTACATCCGGGGGTATTGAAATACCATCTCCCAGGGTCTGGCCAGTTGCCGGCGATGAGGCCCCACCCCAACCAACCGCATTCCCCGCCTTCACGGTAAACTGGTAGGAGGTATTCGCCTGTAATCCACTCACCGTTATATAGGGAAGGGCGGTTGCATATGTTTTGGTTCCATCAGACACTTCATAGGTGGTGGCCCCCGCAACGGCGGCCCAGGAAACGATTATTTCACTTGATGACAGGGCCGTGGCGGTTAAGCCCCCGGGAACGCCCGGTATGGCTATAACCGGCGTCCCATTGTTGCCGCCGGCCCCGTTATTGTTATTGTTGTTGCTGTTCCCGGTGTTATCCCCGGTATTCCCGGTATTGTTCCCGCTGTTACCGGAGTTATTCCCGGTGTTGGCGCTGTTGTCGCCGGTAATCGTATTGCCGCACCCGGTAAACGCCAAACACAATGCCAGCACAACACTGAACATTCCCATCAAACCATGTCTCTTTTTCATAAAACACCCCTTTTTATAGTCCCATAGACTTTTTCGCAGTACCTATCCAGCAGGCAACACCCGCCATCTTTAAGCCGCCCCAAGACGGCATAAAAGCCATAATCTCGCATTTCCTTGAATTACGGCCTAGGAACCGTAAAATTCTACAGGAAATTAGCCATAAAGAATAAGATATTATTCATAAAGTCAATTTATCAAGCCTCCTAAAGCAAATATTCTATCTTTTAAGGCTAAGAGGCAGGAATGGATGGCAGGTATCAGGGAAGTATTGGCTGCGAATTTAAAAGAATACCGCCGCATGAGGGGCTTTTCGCAGGATAGATTGGCGGAACTGGCTAATATTTCCTCCCAATACCTTGCCACCATTGAGACGTGCCGCAAATTCCCCACACCCGAAGTGATGGATCTCCTCGCCGCCGCCCTTGGCATTAAAACCCACCTGCTTTTTGAGGTATCAACCACCCCCGAAGAAGCCCTTGAGCGACTGTATCAAACCGTGGCGGCTAACATTGAGCGCCTTGTCGCCAGTACTATAGAAAGGACTCTTTCTGAAAAATGCAAAGACTAAACGGCGTCATCCATAAATCATATTAGATTGAATAGGGTCAAAATGACCCATTGACGCATAATCCTATAGGGAGTATACTTAATTCAGGGTTATTTACTAATTGGAGGAGAAGGAAAATGGCAATCTGGTTAAAGATTTATGAATTCTTAAAAAAACACTCTCCTATTGAATTGTTTATTGTAACATTGGCGGCTTTCATTGTCATAATAATGCCCCTATATGCTAAAATAGATGACCTTTATGCTAAAATAGATGATCTTGATGAAAAATTTAATGGTAAATTAGATGATCTTGATGAAAAATTTAGTAGCAGGATGGATAAATTTTCTGCTACGATGACGTATAGATTTGATCTGTTAAAAGTAAATGACTTTACTCAAAGGGATATAGAGGATTGGCGTACAAATGAATATGTAAAGTTGTCCATTATGAATGGTCTAACAGACCTTCAGATAGCGGAAAATAAAGCAGCGATAGAAACAGCGTACGGTTCAAAATTAAAAGAACACGCTAATATTGTCGCCGAGTATGCGGTGAAGAATAATCCGGATCAGTAGTCACGTAATTCCTCATTCATATCAGCAATTCTAAATTTACCCTGAATCGGCAAGTCCGCCATCGGTATAGAGAAAGACGAGGAAAGCAGACCATGAATCGTGGTAAGCGAAACGCAGGCAAAATCGCATGGCCTCAAAAAAAGCTACCCGTGTGGAACAGGATGCGCGGGCTTTTTGATAGT
>BNUR01000245.1 GCA_025997495.1 Spirochaetia bacterium
CGTGGCGCTGAGCAAGTCACCCATAATCAACGAAAACTGGTCCCGGCTTATATCACTGGGGTAGGTATTTCTCATATCTACATTATAACGGTTGATAGGGGACTTGCAAAGATATTAGACAGGCTCTTAGACCCTTTTTCCCATATATAGTGCTAAATGTAAAACTGCTGCTCTTTTTTAAATGAATTTTTAATATGTGTATGATTTTTTATAACATTTATCCAAAAAATTTTGCGGCATTGTACATAACGTGAAAGCTATACGACCAAGCCGCTACTGCGGCGCAGCGTATAGCGTATGTTATGCGCAGTGCCCCGTACTTTATATATGTTATTCTACGGGTTCTAATATTTTTTTATTTTTATGTTTTAAATTGAATTTTTTTCCTTCAATTTTTTCCAGAATTTCAATCATGCTTAGACCTTTAGTGTCTTCATAAAATTTTTCCTTTTTTTCCCATGTTTCTTTTAAAGCGTTTTCTAATGGGCTATTCGTCATTTAATACCTCCAATGGATTTGCCATGCGAAACGGATAATTATATCCATTAATTTTATTTATTATGGATATTTTTTGCTCTTTTTTAACATTTGCCAAATGCTTAAAATTCCAGCTTAATAATATATCCATTTCAAAAATTGTAGAATATGCAATATAAAAGGCATCTGCTATTTTCTTTCTGGGTATAACCCCATTTTCCATATAGGTTTCTGCCAAAAATGCTATTTCTTCCACATTGTCATCTTCCGCAACCAACATTTTTATATTGGGATATTTTTTTAATATATTTAACAGCTCTTCCTTTTTCTCAGTTTCTTTTGTATCATTAATTTCTTCAATTACAACACGGGAAATATACGGTATAACTTTATTGGGAACAATTATTGTTTCAAAAAATAATTCAGTATCTCTTCGATAATCAGGTGAATCATCAGCTGTTAAAAAGTTTATTATACTTGTATCTAAATACACTTTTAGGTCCTTCATTTCTTTCAAAACTCCAATAATTTATTTATATATTATAATTATACAAAAGTCAAGTGGTCGCAGTGCCTCATGAAAAATGTACCCCAAACATCAGACCTACGGTCTGCGGTTTGCCTCATTTAGAAAATGTACCCCAAATAAACGGACTATTCTGTAAGGTGCGATCTTACGGAGGCCAAAATGGGGTTAAAAATGAGCGAGAAGAAGGCACTGACCAAAGAAATCAGCGCACGGTATCGTCAAGCGGAGCGGAAAGAAAAGACCGCCATCCTTGACGAATTCATCAAAACGTCCGGCTATAACCGCAAATACGCCTCACGAATGTTGAAGCAGCAGGAGCTGAAAAAAAGGGGAAAAGCAACCAAAAAGAAACGGGCCAGCAACCACCAGGGAAAGCTGGTCTACGGCCCGGATTTCGTACAGGTTTTACGGGATATCTGGCAATTTTTCTGGTATAAATGCGGAAAGTACCTTGCCCCGTTTATGCAAGAAACTAGGGAACGGGTATTGCCGACCGAGGCGTCCTCTCCCAGTGCGAGGCAGTTCTATCGGGCTATATGGGAGACGCCGGGGTGGGACACGCAGTAATCGGCGCGGTGCAAAAGGTAAAAAGCGCCAACCCGAAAGTCGTCTACTGCTGCGACCCCGTTATGGGGGACGTGGGCCGGGGCTTCTACGTCCATGCGGATATCCCCGCCATGTTCAAAAGTGAAGTGATCCCCCGTGCGGACATTACCACCCCCAACCAGTTTGAACTGGAAGCCCTCACCGGCATGGACACGGGAACCCTGGCAAACGCCCGGAAGGCCATAGACCAACTCCATGCGGCGGGGCCAAAGGTAGTATTAGTAACCAGCTACCGTGAAAAGGGCAGCCTCCCAAACCACATTGAGATGCTGGCATCCGACGGCAGCTCCTGTTACCGCGTCCGTACACCGGAACTGCCCTTAGGTCCGGGAATGGCAGGATCCGGGGACGTGACCACAGCCCTTTTTCTGTCGCGGTACCTGGAAACCGGCAATGTTCGGGACACCCTGGAACTGACTGCGGGATCAATCTTCGGCGTCATGGATGCCACCTACCGGGCAAACAGCCGGGAACTGCGGGTTATCCAGGCCCAGGAGGAGATTGTAAAGCCCAGCAATACGTTTACTGCGGAGAAACTGCAATAGCTTACTAAATACAGGAGGAAACAGTATGTCGTTTGATGTGTTTTTAACGTTTGACGGGGATTGCCGGCAGAACCGCGAAGAAGGCTAGTACTCCGAAAACTCTAATATTACTCATGGCAAGTCCAAAGTCTCCCGATAATAATAACCGGGAGGATATAATGACAAAGTCAAATATAAAATACCGGGTCACGCTCACCGGCGAGGAACGAACAGAACTGAAGCAATTAATAGCAAAGGGGAAGACCGCCGGATACCGCATCCGTCACGCGCAGATGCTTCTGGCGCTGGATGAAATTCCCGAGAACGCTGAATGGACTGACAAAAAAATAGCCGCAGCCTATGGGGGTCATCAGCGGACGATAGGCAATCTCCGCAAGCGCTTCGTTGAGGAAGGGCTCCCCGCCGCACTGGAACGCAAAAAACGGGAAACGCCCCCGGTTATCAAAATAGATGGTAAGGCGGAAGCCCAGATCATCGCCATTGCCTGCAGCGCCCCGCCTGATGGACGGAGCCACTGGACACTCCAATTAATCGCCGACCGGGTGGTCACCCTGGGTGTTTTGGAAAGCGTCTCCCCCACCGCCATTGCGAACCATTTAAAAAAAACGAAATTAAGCCATGGCAGCACAAAGAATGGTGCGTTCCAAAGCAATCGGATGA
>BNUR01000246.1 GCA_025997495.1 Spirochaetia bacterium
GTCAGTAATAGAGGTCGTGTATGAAACCACTCACCGAACAGGATATCAGGCAGAAACTTAAGAAAATGGGAGAACTAAAGGTTCTTACTATTTATAAGGATACGCTTGTCACCCCCTCAGCGGCTGAATTGATCAAAATGAAACAAATTTCGCTGGTCTATTCGGATGAGGAAGAGGCTGCGGGAGAGAAGGCGCAGAAAATTCTATGGTCGAACCCTTTGGAATAAGAATCGCATCCCCCGCATTCCCAACCACCTTCCGGCCGTCAATTAAAATTTCAAGCCGCCCCTCAATAATATAATCAACCTCATCATAATTTAATGTCCACTTGAAGGTACTCTTGTCCATCTCCATAACCCCGAATCCAAGCCGGGGGCTTTCTTCAAGGCTGACACAGTCTTTCAGCAACACCCGGTCACCGGCCTTACCGGTATCAAAGGGTTCAGGTTTAATACGGGGCAGCCGCACCGACATGATGCCGCTTTTATCGACATGCCGGGTTTCATCGCAGCCGCCGCCATTTTCGGAAATAATTTCCACCAGAACCTTGCGGATAAGATTTTCAAGAACCTTTGAATCAACTTCGCTCATACATAATCCCCTCAAATAAAAAAAAACACAGGGGAGCGCCGTTCTCCTCTGTACATCAACCTTACACTGTTCCCAAACACAAAGAAGAATTTACCGCAAAGGACGCGAAGGGAAGACGCAAAGAACGCAAAGAGAGGAAAAAGGGTAAATAACCTAGATGAGTGGGTATCCCATTTTCTTCCCTTTTCTTTTCTTCCTTTGCGCTCTTTGCGTAAACTTTGCGCCCTTTGCGGTTAAATTTCCTCTCTTTTTACCCTCATTATTTTCCTCACGCAGTTTTTGCTTCACGGGAAGGGGCCAGGAAATAGGCGATACAGACCGCCGTGATACCGCCCACCAGTTTGCCCACAATAACCGCCGAAATCATGCCCTTGTCAATCCCCGCCGTAAACCCGAGGTGATCGCCGAACACAAATGCTGCGCTTACCGAGAAAGCAACGTTGATAACTTTTCCCCGGTCGTCCATGTCTTTCATAATGGAGAACATGGCGATGTTATTTGCCAGGGTCGCCACCATTCCGGCGGCGGCGGTTTTATTCATACCGAGCACTTTTCCCAGTCCCTCCAGCGGCTTGCCCAGGTATTTGGTAAGGAGATATACCAAACTAAAGGCGCCGGCGAGTACAACCGCGATACCCCCGACAATCCCGAAGGCTTCGCTAATGGGGGCCATTCCTTTAATGATCACCAGCCCGGTGGAGCCTTCAATACCCGCCAGAACCAGGGCTATGGTTAGGAACGCTATCACGAAGCGGCCAAACCAGAGGAATATGGTAATCATCAATTTTTGCAGGAAGATAAGGCCCAGCGCAACCACGACGGCAAAAATAATGACCGGAATAAGGTTCTGCAGCATCCATACAAACCCATACCCGGCTATTGCGCCGCCTGCGAGACAGCCCAACGGTATGGTAATAAGGCCGATGAGGATTCCCTTTGCGAGAAAGGGCCGGTCTTTTATATCAATAAGCCCCAGGCCCACAGGAATAGAGAACACTACGGTGGCTCCCATCATGGAACCAAGGATAAGCCCTGCAAAATTTCCCGCATTTATAGCATCCTGACTTGCCGCCGCCATATTATTCAAATCAACGCCCGCAAGAGACATGGCCAGGGGGTACCCACCCATATCACAGGCAAGAATAGTGGTCGCGAACATCGCCGGGCTGGCCCCGAAGACCTGAAAAATCGGGCCCAGAACGGGTTTTAACCACTCACCCAAAACCGGCGCGATACAAACCGCTCCGGCCATGTTCATGGTAAGGGCGCCCATAGCCATGAACCCTTCCTCGTACTTGATCCCGAGGCCGAACTTTTTCCCAACGAAATAGTCAATGCCGCCGAGTGCCATCAGGATCAGCATAATGTAGAGAATAACATCACTAATGCCCATACTTTCTCTCCTCCAAAAAAATATAAATCATTTACAATGATTATTTATTTAAGCAACGCCTCATCGACTTCTACCGAGTCGATAATACCTACCACCGCCGCGTCTATGGGACTATCCTTGTCATCAAGGATCCCATGAACCATCCGCCCCCGGGTGATCAGCACATCCTCTCCGATGCCTGCGCCAATGGTATCAACCGCCACCAGCGTTTCAGGCGCCCCGGCGCTTTTTGTCTGCACCACAAGCAATTTATAACCGCTTAACCGGTCGTCTTTTCTGGTGGCCCACAGGTTTCCAAGCACTTTTGCAATAAGCATACGACCTCTTTTCCTACGTTGATTTCGTTACCGTGATAGCCATCGCGGTAATATAATCCCTGGCAAGGGGGGTTAGAATATCTGCGCTTCCGATAACCAGGGTCTGCCCCTTTCCCTTTGACGCAGGACACCGCTGGGAAAGTTCCAGCTCGGTGATCACCTGTTTCGCCCCTTTGTTTACGGCAACAGGAAATACGCTTTGAACAGGGGCCGGAGCAATCTGCGGCGAGGCTTTACCGGAAAGCGCCGTACCGATCTCCGCCTCCCGGATAATTTTTATACCGTAGCCGGACAGTTTTTGTTCACAGGCGGTATACTGCGCATGAAGCGCCTTTGGCATCTGCGCACTAAAACTACGCCACTCAATGCCCTCTTCCAGTACAAACGCTTTCTTTCCCCGGAGTATAGCCCACAGTAAAGCGTGCCCTTCCGCCGTACACCCCGGATCCCCTTCGGCAACCCTGACCAGGGCCTGTATGCCCAACTTTGTTACCAGAACCACCGTATTGTC
>BNUR01000247.1 GCA_025997495.1 Spirochaetia bacterium
AGGCGGCGCCGCGTTCAAGGCCGTTGCAGTAAACGCTGATTTGTCATCCTGGGTACGCAATGCGCCTTCCGGTATTGGGGTTAAAGCATTTGCCGCGGTGGAGCAGAATAGTACCGGGCTAACCCTCAAATTTGATGGAAAGCCAACGGCGGAAAGCGCTGACGTTCTGGCGATCACGATCCCTGCCGCTTTCCTTAACCATAGCGGCGCATCAGATATCACCGTTACGGAAAATAAGGCGGCCTCCTGGGACATTGGCGCCGACACGCCGGATGCTAAATATGATCTCCGCTTCGGGGTTATTTCCGATACCCACGTTGGGGCGAGCAATGCCGGATCCCCGATCTACCCGAATGATCTCCGGTTGAACAAGGTACTGGACTGGTACAATAAACAACCCCATGTAAAAACCCTGGCTATAGTGGGGGATCTTGTCGATATGGGCACGGATGATTCTCAGTGGAACAAGTTCAAAACATCCCTTAACAATCATCTGAGGAGGCTGAACCTTATCTCCGTGCTGGGAAACCACGAAGGATATGCTTTCGCCGGGAGGGACCAGGCCATTAGCTTTGAGCAAGCCACCGGTCAGAGAACGAACTATCACCACGTCATAAACGGCTACCACTTTATTATGCTGAGCCCCGGCCCCACCTTTGATGAGCCGAATCTGCGCACCAATGGTAACAATGGCGTCACCAATGATGAAGGCGCGCCTTTCTATTCCGGGATAAAGGAATGGGCAGAGAGGCAGGTAGCAGAAGCCTGTGCGGCTGCCCCCGGCAAGCCGGTTTTTGTTATGCTGCATCATCCGATTAAAAATACTGTTTTTAGATCAGACCATTCCTACACCGCCACCTTCGGCGCAGGGGAGGACGCATGGTTTAAAGACTACCCGCAGGTGGTAGTGTTCGCCGGTCACATACATGCGCCTAACAGCGACCCCCGCTCAATTTGGCAGGGGGGCTCTCCCGGTTTTACGGCGGTAAACACCGTTTCTACCCATTATCAGAATATGGACACCCTTCCGGATGGAATGTGGGCGGACTATAGCGAAACAGGATTTGACGGGAATAAGATTGGCTTCATAAGCCAAACCAATATTTGGAACAAGGCGGCGGCCCAGGGGATGATTGTCAAAGTTAAGGGATCGGTAGTTACTATCGAAAATTATGACTTTGACGTGAGCGAACTCGTGCCCACAGATGATGTATATCCATTAGAAGAGCAGACGTGGTCTTTCGATGTCGCGCATCCTGAGTCGTTCCCTTACACCAGGACTGTACAGGAAGCCCGGAAACAGGCCCCGGTGTTTGTTGCCGGAGCGGCGGACGGGGCCATAACCGGAAAGGTAACGGTTAAAGTAACAACCGCCAACACCGTAACCGTCGAATTCGATCAGGCCGCCATACCCACGCCGAATCCCGGCCTGGAAGTGGTTCATTCATACCGTTTCGACTTTATCAACAGGGGCACGGGCACGATGGAGAAACAGATCAAACAATGGTCGGACTTTATGCTTACCCCCCGGCTCCGCAAACCAAAACTTGAGCAGCTTATCGACGGGTTAACGGCGGGTACGGCCTATGAGCTGCGGATTTACGCCTACGGCTCCTTCCAGAAACGCAGTCCCCAGTACCTTACGGTAGATTTTTCTACTAAGTAACAAGGATACACCGGAGAGCTTATGAAGCAGTATACTAAATATTCCGGCATAGTGCTGTTGCTGACCATGTTGTTCAGCTTCAGCCTGATTGGCTGCCCGGATGCGGGGGGCAATGGCGGAAACGGCGAAGAAGATACCACACCGGACACGGAATATGACATCCGCTTCGGCGTTATTTCCGACACCCATATCGGGGCGACCGGACGGGGGGCCGCAACATACCCGAATGATCTCCGGTTGAACAAGGTACTGGACTGGTACAATAAGCAACAGCACCTCAAGACACTGGCTATTGTGGGGGACATTACCGACTACGGTGGTTTGGATAGCAATTGGAACACGGTAAAAACTTCCCTTAAGAATCACCTGGGTAAGCTGCGCCTGATCGCCGTAATGGGTAACCACGACGGGTTTCCTGTCCCCGTTCTCGGTCAAGCCGGTTTCTTTGAGCAAGCCACCGGCCAGACAACAAACGCCCACCACATCATAAACGGTTACCACTTTATCATGCTGACCGGCGGGGCGGCGGGTACCTTTGATGAAGCGAATCTGCGTACCCCCGGTGATACCGTTGGAGACTATGCCGCGATAAAAGACTGGGCCATTGAGCAAATTGAGGATGCTATTGCCGACGACCCCAACAAGCCGGTCTTTGTATTTTTTCACCATCCGGTTAAAAACACCTTCTATGTATCCGATGAATGGTATACCGAAACTTTCGGCCAGGGGGAGAATACCATTTTTAAGGACTACCCCCAGGTGGTGGTCTTTAGCGGCCACATTCACAGCCCCAACAACGATCCCCGTTCAATTTGGCAGGGGGGCTTTACCTCGGTAAACACCGTAACCCTGCACTACCTGGAAATGGAAAGCGGCTATTTGGGGGACAGCGCCGATGGGATCGAGACCAGCACCTACCCCAAAGTCGGCGCCGAAGCGGCGGCTCAGGGGATGATTGTCAAAGTTAAGGGCTCCGCCGTTATTATAGAAAACTACGACTTTGACGTGAGCGAACTGGCGCCTACGCCGGATGTCTATCCGCTTGAAGAGCAGGCCGATGGCGATGGCGCCGAAAACAAAACCTGATGGCGATGGGGACTTAAGCGAATGGACCGAACACCTTGAGGAACTTCGCCGCCGGAT
>BNUR01000248.1 GCA_025997495.1 Spirochaetia bacterium
TTTCATTTGTAACTTTATCGGCCCCAATACTTTTTTCTAAAAACTTTAAATGTTTATACAGATCGTTTCGTCCCTTCGCAGCCTTTGCCGGATTGTACAAAAGATGTACATATATGTTTTTCTTTCCTTCCCACTTTATAATCTGCCGCACACCAACGAATTGGTTCCTCCGATGTTATAATTACGTTTTTGAATGATTCAATAGTATCTTTTGCAATAGATATTTGTTCAATGGTGAACTTTGACGAAAATGGTACGGCTACAAGAAATGTTACTTCCCTTTGTTCTTCCAATAAAAAATTTATATTCTTTTTGCTGTAAAAACCCTTATCCATAACCATTATAACCGATTTATTGCCGTTTATAGCGTTTATTTTTGCAATGGTTGTTTTAAGTGTTTTTACATCATTTAAACTTCCGCTGTATTCAGTTTGATAAACCGGTAACCCTGATTTTTCTCCAAAAAGCATACATAGATTTATTTGTCGCAAGTTTTCGTTGTCGCGATTATGTCCCCACTCACACTCTGTACGTAAAGTTGAATATGATGATAACGAAGTTATATCCAGTGCTGAATATTCTTCGCTGCTTATTAAGTCGCTCCACATTTTATAAAAGTCTACTCGTTCTTTTTCTCCAAAGCATGTAAGCAGTTCACTTATCCGTTGACTGCTCATATTTCCAACCGGTAGAGTTTCACAATTATTTATCCAGTCTTGGCAATCCATAAGAGGTTTATTATTTGCAATCAGAAAATAAGAGATAGTTAATAATTCTTCCCAATAATTAGGAAAAACTTCTTTTATTATTTTTATAAGACCTATTTCATTTGATAAATTGTTTAGAAAATAAAATGTTCCATAATCTCGTATTGTGGTGAGTGCACTCTGTATTTTTTCGGTAAAACTACTTGAACATTTTTCTCTTGTGGAACTAATCGGCACCGCTGTTCCTGCTTCAATCATTTTATCGAGATACGTTTGCTTAAATATTTCTGCTCCGGTATCTTTATCTATTTTACCTATTGAAACTTTTTTGTTTCGTGGTCTACCCTGCTCGTCTCTATATGAAACTGACTCGTAGAGATACATATTATTCCCGATTTTTTGCTTGGTTATTGATGACATTTTCCCTCCTTGTAGGTTAATTATATTTTAACCTACATAATAAAAAAGGTCAAGCCCTTTTTCGATTCCTTTGCCGTTTAAGCCGCTGTTTTATGTGTTCTAGGTGGATTTAGAGAGTTTTTCTTTTGTAGGTTAAATAAATGGGCGGGAAAATAGGTTAATATAGGTCAGGAGGTTTGCGATGCTTGGAATTACCGATTTTGCCTTAAAGGGTGACTATACGGTATATGTTGAATTTAACGATGGACAAAAGGGTCTTATTGACTTAAAAGACACTTTTGAAAATGACCATCGTGAAATCATCCGTGAGTTGTTGGATTTGGAAAAATTCAGGACGGTAAGGATTGGACTTCATACATTGTGTTGGGATAATGGCGTAGACTTTGCCCCGGAATTTTTGTATGAGCAAATAAAAATGCAGAAAAAAGTTGCATAAAAAAAGCACTGGTGACCTCACGGACAACACGGAAAAAAAGAATAAAATTTCTAAACAAAAGTCCGTGAGGTTCCCCCGCTCAAGCGGGTTCTTGTGTCGTGTGCTTTATAGGTAGGCGCCATTGCCCCAAAATTCATAAAAAAAATTAAAAAGCAATTGACAAACGTGTGACAATGGTGTATTATGTAAGAATAAGGGGTTAAATTATGAAATTTGTAACGGTAAGGGATTTTAGAACATCTTCGGCCACTATTTGGCAAACATTGCCGGAAGAACAAGAAATGGTAATCACCAATAATGGGAAACCGATTGCCTTATTGACTCCTATAAGTGATAAAACACTTGAAAACACTCTTTCTTCAATAAGGAAGGCAAAGGCAATAAACGCGGTAAAATTAATTCAACAAGACTCTATCGCAAAAGGTATGGACAAAATAACGATGGACGAGATAGATGAAGAAATTAAAAGGATTAGGGAAGAATCTAAAAAATGAAAGTCGTTTTAGACACAAACGTCATTGTTTCAGCCTTTTTAAATCCGAAAGGAATACCCGCTGAGATAGTATCATTAGTATTGTCAGAAAAAATTATCCTTTGTTATGACAATAAGATATTATCAGAATATACGGATGTTTTGACCAGATCGAAATTCAATTTCAACAAGGAATTAGTTAATGATTTCCTGGAATTTGTAAAAATCTATGGTGAATATATAGTAGCAGAATCTCAAGATATACAATTTTTTGATGAATCAGACCGTAGGTCTGATGATAAAATATTTTATGATGTCTTTAGAAGTAGTGCTGCAAATTATATAATTACCGGAAATAAAAAACATTACCCTAAAGAAAAAAATATATTATTACCAAGGGAATTTAAAGAAATATGATAAAGTACGGGCATTGCATATAACATACGCTGAAGCCAGGTGCTTTGCGGACAGATGCTACAACTTCGTGTGTTTGGTAGGTAGGCGAAATAAAAATCTGGACAGGTTCAAAGGAGGTACCGCCATCCATGGCGGCATAAAAAAGCATACAAAAATTGAAATTTAGCTATTGACACTCTTGTTAAGGTATATTATCAATGTCAACAACTTAACAGTTGATTTTTCTATTATGCCTAAACTGAGCATTTCTGGGGTTGTCTGGACGTGGGGTAGTGCGGTTTGGACGAATGGGTACCAGAGCGCTCTTTATTTGCTGCGACAA
>BNUR01000249.1 GCA_025997495.1 Spirochaetia bacterium
TAACGCCGCCCTCCGTTCCACGCATACCCAATTCCCCCCGCAGAAAATCCATCAGAACCGACCGGCTCTGTACCTGGAATTCGCCGCTTTTACCCCGTATCAACATAGAAACCCCCTCATACAACACATACCTCCGCCCGTCGTATCTCACCCAATAAAAAACATTGCCGGTTAAGTTCCAAACAATTCTCTACACCATAATTCGCAAAAAGCGCCTTCTTGTGTATTTCCACCGTTTTAATACTCACCCCCAAAATATTCGCTATCTCCTTGCCCTTCTTTGCGGCCCAGATTAAACGCTTAACATCCTCCTGCCGCGCTGTCGAATCCATCCGCAATTCCGGTGTATCATCGGACAAGTTATCGTATGCCTCCAGAATATTGCCGGAAGTATACTCTTGATTAAGCAGCACCCGGTTAATACCCCGCCGAAATTTACTCACCCCAAAACTCAAATCAATAACACTCCGCGCGCCAAACCGCAGAAAATCTACCAGCCGTTTCGGTTGAAAAGAATTGATATTACAAACCGTAATATTCAATTCAGGCCGGTCCCGCAGTAAAAGCCCAACCCGGCGCGGCGTTGAATCCAAATAGAAATTAGCGTCAATAATGATAAGCTTCGGACTTAGCGCACTTATTAACCGGTTAAGCTCCTTACCCTCATCACAGGTAGTCATTATCTGCCGCAGCCCTAACCGTTTAAGAAGTAAAATACCTAAGAAATTAAGACTTTTCGAGCGGCATACCAGCAGCACCGGACTAAGAAACTTCATCGGCGCCGCCCTTGCCCGTTGTAGGCATCATATTCTTAGGCCGGTACCACACATCCCCCCAGGGCTTTGATTCCTTACCCCGTTCTTTCAAAACATCATTGATAGTTTTCAAACCCGCATTAATTTCCGCAATATCCCTGCCGCTCTGCTCATCTTCGCTTTTCTGTAATTCCGGTATATCCTGCAAATTAAATACCCCGGTCTCCCGCAGCCCGAACCGCACAAAGAATTGACTTTCCAAAATACTTTCAAATTGGCGTAAGAGGGGAACAAGGGTATACTTCCAAAAAGCGGCGTGTTGCTCCCCGGTATCCTTCCCGGAAAGCGAAGTAGTCTTATCGGCAATATTGGCAACCCTCGGTGGAATCCCATACTTAGCAAGAATGGTATACACATTCCACCGCTTTAACTCAAATAACTTGACCACCTCGGGGGTAAAGGAAAGCGGTTCAAAACTGGTCCCCTTCCCCAGCACCGCAATCTTTCTGTTGGCCCGAACCGCCCCGTATTTACTCTCCCACCGCCGCTCTAAAGCGTCAGCTTCCTCCGGCCTGATAGCCTGGTCAGTCTTGAGAATCCCCATCGGCACCGCATTATGTTTTAGTAATTGTGAATTAGCTTTATTAGCGTAGAAATCCTGTTCCAGTTCAAGCGCCTGTGCAACAAGCGGATTTATCCCCCGGTCCGGGTTCCACGGATTCCAATCTTTAAAGTGAATCAGCTCATCTTGAAGCAGGGGAATAACTTCAAGATCGGTTTGATAAAACCATCGGCGTGTATTATTTTGTTTTAAGCCACGAGAATCAATCCTGTCCTCACATCGCATCCTCCGGGGGTCCAGAATGATAATCTCATCCGGAATCCCACCCGAATAGTCCGACCCAAAGTACCAAAAGGCTTCACCCTCTAAGAACCACCACCCCGCAGTTTCCTTCCACAGATCGTAGCGGCTCAAACCCTTATTTGGCCTTCGAAAGAGTTCAAAAAGCGGCCCCGAATTAACTTCGTTTCCACATCTCTCCACAATAAAATCGGCCCGCGCAATATTACGGATAAGAATCGTGACCGCAATATTTACCCAGGCGTTGAAAAGGTAACTATCTCCACCGTGGGGGCCTACATTCATTGTAGTACATGTATCATCAAAAAAATCCATTTCTTCAAAACTTTCCACCTTTTTTTCTTTCTGATGATGATATTTGGCGATAAATTGGGTAAAAGGGTTCATTGAGCGATAACCCCCCGTTGAATATCAGAGAAAATCGCGTACCGCAGGGCATCCAAATAGTGATCATTAACTTTAATAATCTCCCCGCCCTCATCCCGGCAATAGTCCCACACCTCTGACAGTATACCGGTACAGCCAGCAGCGACATAAAACTGCCCCCGCTCTATCTTCGCATTGATAAAATCAATCCCGCTTTCAACACTATTATTCGCCTTAACCCCCCCGGTAATCTCCTGTAACCGTTCTCCCCCCGCCGGATCGCAATACACCGGGAATCCGAACCCATCAGGCTCAATAGCAAACCAGCCCCGCGCCGTCAGTTCATCATTGAAAGATTTCGTAGTCATGTTGAAAGCGCCGTAATCGGCAATCACATAAATGCACTCACCCACCCAGCCAATCTTGACATTGGTAATGTTCAGTCCGAAATCCTGCCCTGCGGCAATCCGGTCATATTCGGCTGGCATATCCGCCGCTTTCAAAATCATGGATTCGTCAAACTGCTCATAAATCACACCATCAGCTTTCACCCACAACCCATCACGGAACCGCGCCTTTTGTTTCTCCGGCATAGCGTCCAGAACATCACTAATATAATCATCCGCCAGGTGTTCCTTATTATCCGCAGGGTTTAACATCATCGAGGTGTATAACTCCGGCTTTATCAATGCCGCCCCAGTCAGAAATTGTTTTTTCCGAATAAAAATGGTATGCGCCCAATGCAAGGGGCTGCCCGGATTGCAGTCATACAG
>BNUR01000250.1 GCA_025997495.1 Spirochaetia bacterium
GGCAAGTCCCTGGTATCCGGGGTATTCCGCAAAAGGGTGGTCTTGCCAACCTGCCGCGGGCCGGTGACTAAAATGACCGGGAATGAGCCGCTTAACCGGGCCAGCGCCGTCCCGGCGTGGCGATTGATATATTTCATACATCCATTCCTAAGACTTGGGATAATATAAAGTCTAGTTAGACAATATCCCAATTATTGGCGGCGGTCAAGTCTTCCACGCTCCGCCCTCAGCCTCACATATCCCACACCGATACTGCGTTGGCCCCCGCCGTCAGGGGCCGGGCCTGGTCGGTCAGGCAGATAAGGCTGCCGTATCCGGTTTTTTCAAGTTTCGCAAAACTGTCAAAGGCCTTAATATCACTCTTATGGGGGTTTGCGGTTTTTTTTATTTCGATGGGGTAGAAAAGGCCGTCCTGTTCAATCAGCAAATCTATTTCTGTTTGGTTGGAATCCCGGTAGTAGTAAAAGTGCGGCCGCCTGCCGTTGTGATACCAGGACTTGATAATTTCGGTGATAACAAAGGTTTCGAAAAAAGCGCTTCCCATGGCGCCTGATTCCAGTGTTTCCGGGGTGTGCCAGGCGGAAAGATAGGCGCAGAGGCCGGTGTCCATAAAGTACAGCTTGGGCCGTTTGGTCAGCCGCTTCGTGACATTACGGTAATAGGGTTTAAGCAAATAGATAATACCGGACGTTTCCAGTATGGAGAGCCAGTTTTTTGCGGTGCTGGGCGCAATGTCGGCGTCCCGTGCAAGGTCGGTAAGGTTAAGTTCCTGTCCCGTCCGGGCGGCGGCACAGCTTATAAATTTCATAAACGCCGATTCATCCTCCACATGCAGAAGCTGCCTGACATCCCGCTCAATATAGCTGCGCACATAGGAACTGTAAAAGAGTTCCCGTGCATTGGGATTTTTGCCGATCACTTCGGGAAAGGAACCCTGCCAGATAATACGGTAGGTATCCGCAAGGTTCCGTTTTTCAAGAAGCGCCGGGGGTGTTTTTGTGGGGAGAAAGGGGCGCTGGGCGGCGGCTTTATCGTCCCGCTCATAGAGGGAAAAGCCCAGCATGTCCAGGATCGCCACCCTGCCCGCAAGGCTTTCGGTAACACCGGCCATTAAATTGTACTGCTGGGAACCGGTCATCCAGATAAGCCCCTGCCTGTCATCCATATCGACCAGCATTTTTATATACCGGAACAGTTCCGGCGCGTATTGAATCTCATCAATCAGTACCGGAGGCGCATAGGTTTCCAGAAAGAACTCCGGCTCTTCCTTCGCCATCTGCTCGTCCTTGGGATTGTCCAGGGTGACGTATTTCCGCGTAGTTTTTGGCGCCCCTGCTCCACTTTTGATGCCGTCCTCTTTAGACGCACTGTCCTCCGTGGACGCACCGTCCTCCGTGGACGCACCGTCCTCCGTGGACGCAGTTTCCCGCAAAAAAGTGGTTTTCCCCACCTGCCGCATACCGGTTACAAGGATCACCTTGAAGATTTGTGAGGCCTCTAATAGCGGTTTGATGGAGGTTCGTTTCTTATACATTATAGCCAGTTTATCACAAAACTGCCCTTAACACAAGCAAATTCTATGTAATTCAGCGACACCATCGCCGATTTTCATAAAAATAGGTTCATGGCAAGCGCTTAAAACCCAATGCCCTTTACTGCTCCCATTATCGATTCCTCCTATTTTCATTCCGCATAGTCCCATGATACACTGGTTTATTATGTTAGACTATCGTTTTATCGTGGAAAATCTCCCGGCGGTGAAAAACAACATCACCTACCGGTATATGAAGCCCGATGCGGCCGCCGTTGTTCGCCTCTTTACCCGCCGTACCGAACTGAGCACCGCCCTCCAGGCCTTGCAGCAGCAACGGAACGCCAACGCCCAGGCAATGAAGGGCAAACTGGAGCCGGATGCCCGGAATAAACTTATCGAGGAAGGGAAGAAGCTCAAGGATGATATCGCCGCCGCCGAAGCGGAATTGGGGAAGACCGAGGCGGAGCTTGATGCCGAAGGCCGGCGGGTTCCTAATATGGCCCATCCCCAAGCGCCGGTTGGCAAGGAAGATAAGGATAATCTGGAGGTCAAGCGGGTGGGGGAGCCGAAGAAGTTTGATTTTGAGCCCGCCGACCACGTAAAACTGGGCCAGGATTTGGATATCATCGACTTTGATTCCGCCACCAAGGTTTCGGGGACCAAATTCTATTACCTCAAAAACGAGGGGGTGTTCCTGGAACTGGGATTGGTCCGCTATGTGCTGGACATACTCCAGAAAAAGGGCTTTACCCCCTTCATCACCCCGGATATTGCCAAGGAGGAAATCCTGGAGGGCATCGGCTTCAACCCCCGGGGGGCGGAATCCAATGTCTATACCCTTGAGGAGGAAGGCACCTGCCTCGTGGGTACCGCGGAGATCACCCTGGGAGGCTACTACTCCAACATGATCCTGCCTAAGGATAAACTTCCCCTGCGCATGGCCGGCCTTTCCCACTGTTTCCGCCGGGAAGCGGGGGCTGCGGGGCAGTTTTCCAAGGGCCTGTACCGGGTGCACCAGTTCACCAAGCTGGAAATGTTTGTCTATTGCCTCCCCGAAGATTCCGGCCGCTTCCACGAGGAGCTTCGTTCTATAGAAGAAGAAATCTTTGCGGGGCTGGAGATTCCCTTCCGGGTGGTGGACACCTGTACCGGCGATCTGGGGGCTCCGGCCTACCGCAAGTGGGATTTGGAAGCCTGGATGC
>BNUR01000251.1 GCA_025997495.1 Spirochaetia bacterium
GCGGCGGTTCCGGCGGCGGTGGCGGCGCTGCAACCACCCTCAGAGACGGTGTCTCTTACGATAATACGCTGTCCGAAGGCGCTACACACACCTACCAGTTCTATGCAACTGCGGGAACCGACTATTCTATTCAGTGGGATGATAGGGATAACAGTTCCTGGTCCGCCGATATCATAGTGTCTGCAAAAGACGCTTCGGGAACGAACCTTTTTAGTGGTAGTGCTAATGATAATGCCGGTTACTCGGACAGTAATACCAGCACTCCGGCGGTATCCGTTTCCACTTCACAGTACATTACCATCACGGTGGTGGGGTATTCCTCTTCCAGTTCTGGAACCTATGCGATTAAGTATTCGACTTACAGCGGTGGCGGCGGTGACGCTGCACAAACGGTACTTAACAACATTAATAACGCATCGAGTGCAAACGCGGTAAAAGTGATCTTGGACACTGAAGCTAACTGGACGGCACTTGGTGATGATGGTACAGGCTGGGCAGTGTATGACGGTTTAACCACGACGCAAAAAACCGCAATCGCTAATGACGTGTATGGTGCATCTTATGCCAGTGTAACGGCTTTATTTTTTGCGATTACAGATGCAATTAATGCCCAGCTCGCCGGCGGTGGTGGCGGTGGCGCCGGTGGCGGTGGTTCAATAGAGCAGTTAAGCAGCAGCGCCTCATATATTGATGCAGTGGCAAAGCTTGATGAGCTTATTGCCGCGACTAATGGTTCAAGCAATGCCGTGCTTATGCAAATTAACTCGGGCGCACCATCCATAAAAGCTGCTATATCCGGCATCTCTGCATATTGGAGCGCAATGGGTGCTTCCTATGTTGTGTCAATAAATGCCCTGGTCGACGCATATAATTCGACATTATAAAGCCTGTCGTGTTATGCCGCGTTTTTTATAGGGACGGTTAGCTGGATTAAAGCGGTACGCCGCGTACCTGTATAACAGCAGGTACGCGCCTGCCGTCCCTACCGCCGCTCTTGACGCCGTAAGTACTATTGCTTGCCGGTGTCAAGGGGTAGGTAAAGCCGAAAGTTGAGAGATGGCCGCTTTCAAACCCAGCCGGGTATTGGGAGCGGTCTTTTTTTGCCCATGAAAGTCAGTCCCGGAAGCCCCCGTTATGAACATCCCTATTATTGACAATGGCCAATCTCCATACTATCTTCACATTCCCCTGGTATCCTTCTATTATAAAACACTAAGGAGAAAACCCATGAAAACAACACTGAAAATTGACGGCATGTCCTGTGAGCACTGCGTCAAGCATGTTACCAATGCCCTGCAAGCGGTGGCGGGGGTTACATCCGCCAAGGTGAGCCTGAAGACTAATTCCGCCGATGTGGATCACGGGGACGCCGTAACCCTGGATGCCCTGAAGGCGGCGGTGGTCGAAGCGGGCTACGAGGCCGCGTAACGAACGCCCCTGCCGCTACAGGCCTGGTGGTGGATGACGAACCGAAGATCCTCGACATTGTCCGGTCTTATCTGGAAAAAAACGGGTACCGGGCGCTGACCGCTAAAAACGGGAAGGAAGCCTTGGCGGCGCTGCGGGATAACAAGGTGGCCCTGATGCTGCTGGACTTGATGCTACCGGATTTGCCGGGGGAGGAACTCTGCCGCCGGGTGCGGGCCCGCACTGTGTGCGCGGAATCGGATATGCCCATCATCATGATGACCGCTAAGGTTGACGAGGAGAGCATTATCCACGGGCTGCGGATTGGGGCGGATGATTATGTGACCAAGCCCTTCAGCCCACGGCAGCTTATGGCGCGGGTGGAGGCGGCCCTGCGCCGTGCCGGGGACGGGGGCCGGACTAACCGGCCCGGGGAAGGGCGCGTCATGGCATGGGAGGGCCTTACGGTGGATACGGAAAATCGCCGGGTGAGCAAGAATGGCGCCGCAGTAACCCTGACCCCCAACGAATACCGGATACTGGCGTTGCTGATGTCCCGGCCCCAAAAGATTTTTACCCGTGATGAGATTATCGAAAATATTAAAAGTGATGAGTACGATGGCTTTGACCGAACCATCGATTCCCATATAAAAAACCTGCGGCAAAAAATTGAGGATGATACCCGGAGCCCCCGGTACGTGCGTACAGTTTACGGCATGGGATACCGGTTCGGGGGGGAGGCGGTGTAATGATCAGTCTCAGGAACCGCCTGGCCCTGACCTATGCGCTGTTTATCTGCCTGTCGGTCCTGGTTATGGGCATCATCATCAACCGGTTCGCAGAAAAACTGTTTGCCGGCTTTGTTACCGAAAATATCACCACCGAAAGCCGGGAGATTGCCGACACTATTACTAAGCAGTACGATCCCTGGGCCCGCAGTTTTGATGTGGCCAGTGTGGAGGCCATGGGGATGTACTTTGTTCACCAGGGCTACATCATATCCGTTGAGGATAGCAACGGTGAAATCGTCTGGGACGCCCGGGCCTGCGATATGCAGCAGTGCGCTATGGTGATAAACGAAATTTCCGGGCGCATGGAAAACGAGTTTGGGGTGGGGGGATCATTCCGGACAAACCGGTTTGGCCTCGCCTACCGGGATATCCCCATTGGGTACCTTAACATTGACACCTACGGCCCCTTTTTTTACAGCAAAACCGAATCCGCCTTTCTATCCAGCCTTAATCGTTTTCTTTTAATATCCGG
>BNUR01000252.1 GCA_025997495.1 Spirochaetia bacterium
CACTTACATCTTCCGTATAAACGGCACCAATGTCCTGGAACCCAGGGCTCAGTTGGGCATTGAGGGGCAAATTACCCTTTCAGGCAGCGACGGGGATGTCAATGTCCCCTACTATCCCACGGACACGGTTGAGGAAGTAGTTTCCCGGATAAACAACGCCGGGGCCGAAGTGGTTGCCCGGCTCAACCGGGAGGGTTATCTTTCCCTCAAGGGAGTTCCCACGGCGGATCGGAATAACCCCGACTTTGTGATACGCCACATTGAGGACTCCGGCCATTTCCTTACCGGGTACGCCGGGCTTTTGACCGGCCAGGGCCCGGAGGGTGCGTATGATTGGGGCCAGGCGGACGCCATGACTGCCCTTTCAGGCGGTGTGCAGAATTACTCCGTAGCGCCGGTGGCCCATCCTTCGGGGTGGGTCGATCTGAACCCGGCATTACTTAGGGATGTCAATTCCGTAGCCGCAGGTTTCGGCGCAAACGGCCGCTCCGCAAATCCCGGCAACGGGGATGCCGCCCTGGCTATTGCCTCCATCAGGAATACCCCGGTGATGGTTGGCGGCATGAAAACCTTTGATGATTACTTCGCCGACGCCGTGGGCCGGGTGGGGCTTTTGGGGGAGCAGAGCGGCCGCGCCCTGGAAACCCAGAACCAGATCATGAAACAATTGCACGATATGCGGCAATCAATTTCCGGGGTCAACATGGACGAGGAACTTTCCGCCATGATTAAGTACCAGCACGGATACGCCGCGGCGGCGCGGTTCATCACCACGGTGAACACTTTGCTGGACACTATTATTAACCGGATGGGGGTATAATAAATGAGACGTGTTTCAACTGATATGCCGAACACCGACGTGCAGTTCTATCTGCGGCGTCAGGAAGAGGGACTGAATAACATGCAGTCAAAGATAGCAAACCAGTCAAAGCTCAATGAACTCCGGGATGATCCCCTGGCGGCTGCCCACGCGGTGCGCTACGATTCCTATCTTACCCGGCTGGAGCGTTTCGAGAAAAACACCCTTTACGCCCAGAGTCACTACCACATGGCCGACGACTATATGAAGCAGGCCACGGATGTGCTGCAAAGAATCCGGGAACTTGCGGTGCAGGGCGCCCACGGTACCTTTGCGCCGGAGGACCTCAAATACATGGCCCAGGAAGTGAACGAGCTGATGAAGGAACTGGTTTCCGTATCCAACGCCAAAGACAACGACGGCAACCAGCTCTTTGCCGGTGACAAGGCCTTTACCGAACCTTTCCGTATCGTGGAAGGCACGGTTCCGGGGGGCGGGGAAAACATGGTGGTACGGGTTGAGTACCGGGGCGCCGGGGCAACCAGGCGTACGGAGATTACCGAAGGTTCCTATGCAAAGCTGGACATGGGGGGAGGGGAAGTCTTCTGGGCGGAGAAAATGCAGATATTCTCGTCCTTTGACGCTACCGACTACCGGACTGCCGAAGCGGGTTCTTTCTTTATTGACGGCGAGGAGATTACCGCCGGCCCCGGAGACAGCCTTCCCGCACTAGTGGCAAAGATCAACGAATCCGCCGCGCCGGTAAAGGCCTACATCGATCCGGTGACCAAAAGCCTTGCCCTGGAGGGCACCAACGCGCACCTCATCCGCCTGGAGGACAGCCAGGGATCACGGATACTGCAGGACCTTGGGGTCATCAGTAATACGGTGGACCCCGGCGCGCCGAACTGGCATCCTTCTGCACGGGTTTCCGGGGGATCCGCTTTTGACATGGTTATCCGCCTCCGGGACGCCCTGTACCGGGGTGATACGGAGTTTGTGGGGAGCCAGGGTATTGCCGGCATGGACCTTGCGTTGACCAATATGGAAAGCCGGCTTGCGGAAGTGGGCAGCCGGGAAGAGCGGGCGGAGGCCACCTGGCAGCGGCTGAACAGGGAGATACCCGATGTGGCAGCCGCCTATGCCCGGGAAGCGGGGCTGGACTTTACCACCGCCGCCACCAACCTGGGGATGATGGACTTTGCCCACAAGGCGGCCCTTCAAACCGCGGCAAAAGTACTTCCCCCGACCCTGTTAGATTTCCTGCGTTAGTAAAATTGTTTGAGGAGTAGTAATATTGTGAAAGTCGCGACAAAAGCGTATGGCCTGGTTGAAGCGGACGAGCGGCAAAGAATCAGCTTCCCCCTGGGTCTTTTGGGCTTCGAGTCCCTGAAGGAGTACATCCTCCTGGATGCGGAACGGCAGCCCTTTTATTGGCTCCAGTCCCTGGAGGTGGAGCAGCTCGCCTTTATCCTCATCAACCCCTTCCTGTTCAGAACTGATTATGAACTGGACATCAACGACGATGAACTGCGGAACATCGGTCTTTCCGGCCCGGAAGCGGCGCTCATCTTTTCGATAGTAACCATCCCCTCCGACGGCCCCATGACCGCCAACCTCCAGGGGCCCCTCATCATCAACCGGGAAACAAGGATCGGCAGACAGGCCATTCTCGGAGACCCCCGGTGGAAGACCAAACACGATGTCATGAGCGAGCTTGCCGCCGCGAGGCACGCTTCGGAGAAGCCGGCCACTTCGAGGCAGGCCCCATGCTGATATTATCCAGAAAACTAGACGAAAAGATAATGATCGGCGACGACATCACCATTACTATTATCGAGATCCGTGGTGATCAGATCCGCATCGGG
>BNUR01000253.1 GCA_025997495.1 Spirochaetia bacterium
AAAATAAAAAAAAAAATAAAAAAATGAATAATAAAAAAAAAAAAAGAAAAATAAGAAAAAGAAAAAGAAAAAGAAAATGAAAATAAAAAAGAAAAAAAAAGAAAAAAAAAGAAAAAAAAAAAAAATAGAGAGGAAGGAGGGAGGTAGGGAAGTAGGGTAGGGGGGGGGTGGGGGGGTGTGATGGCAGTATTGATAAAGAAGTCAGTCAAGGGCATTTATTGAACCTTCTCCCGCAATTTTAGCATGTATTATTTTGTGCAAAATTCGTGCCAAGTTCTCTTTTTTCCAAAAATAGTATTCTATTTCGTTACAATGTATAGAATTACGAAAACCTTAAAAATCGCCCATACCCAAAAATCATAAAAAGTGTATGAAAAAACATACTAAAAATAATCATAAAATACTATTCCGCAGGGCTCTACTCCCCTACTTCCCTACTTCCCCCAATACGGAAAGATTTACATGCGACCATATTGCATACAATGTTATATCATGATCATTATAAAATAAATACTCATTGCCGGAGTAAGAGTCCCCATTACCGCCGGGCTTCGAATTCCAATGGGAAAAAGCATAGAGACTCCCGGAGGCGGCCCGATATGCGCCGCGGTAACATAGAACAAATTCTCCCGGGCCTGTTGAATATAGTACTCCCGGTCTATAGCCTCCCTCGCCGCCGTTCCAATCATATATAATTTTATGGTTTCCCTTGAGCGAGATGTCTTCTTTGTAAAAACTCCTTGGTTTTTCCTGAACATTATAGGCAAAGCCGTCAAGCTGTAATGCAAGATCATCATCTTCAAAACGGTAATCGGCCCAATTCGTAAATTGCTCATTGTTATACCAATTGCATACCCGGTATTTCCCGTTATTAATTTCGATCTCTATATCGCCGCTGTAACCGTCGCCCGGTTGTGCCCCGGACCAGGTCCAACCGGAGGAAGCACGATAACTGTACCACGTAGTTTCCCAAGAGGCCCTGTTTGTACCATTAAACCGTATGACCGTTTTTTCATAGTCTTCATCTATTTCGTCAAGCGCGGTCCATATTCTGTAATAGACAAAGGTTCCGTTAAACCGGCTGTCGAAAAGCGCCTGTACTGTTTTCTCATCATTGGTTGGTACCTTACAGGAAATAACGGTAAGCAAGGATAAAAAAAACAGACCTGATAAAAACCAGCGGGATTTTTTTTGGGTATTGTTCATCAGTGTTCCTCAAAAAAAGAAAAAGGATCCATCCCCTTTTGGGGATGGACCTTAATCAACAAGGTGCGATCATTCCGGTTTCAAAGAAACCTTAGGGCGCTGGCGCTGGCCTTACCTCGGGGAATGAAGAGGGAGTGGTTCTCCCGACTCGGGTATCCCCGGCATGAGAACCGGCAATACGGCCGGAGTTGGTAGCGAACATCATGGCACTGCCTTCATAGTCGTAGTAGGTGGAGACCGGTCCGTAGAAACCACCGGCATTGAGGCCTGCGGCATACAGATTGGGTACCGGGCGGTAACTGTTATTCAGTACCTGCAGGTTTTCATTCACCATTATACCACCGCTGGAACCGCCCAGACTGGACAGGGACATGCGCATAGCATAGTATTTTCCGCCGCCCGTGATTTTCCGCTGGAGGTATTTAGCGGGTTTATGGTATTCAGCATCGTAGGTTGTATTGTCACCGGCAGTACTCGTAAAGTTACCGGCAGCTCCGGCGGCCATCGCAGCATCAACCGCAGCATTGTAACGGGTAATGGAATCTTCCAGAACCTGGGGATCGCTCATACCCAACGCTCTGGCCAAATCCTGTAACGTGTTCCCGCTTTCGATCCAGTGGGTCCCGTTCTCACCAGGGGTAGCGGCAAAATTGCGTGCCGCAGCCGTGATACTCAGGAGCTCGGACCCGCCCTCTACAGGATCGCCTGCTTTGGGACGGTTATCAAAAGTACCAAGTTCTGAAGTAGCAGTGCCTGCTACTCCGATTACTGCATTTCTGGCAGCGATCTGTGCGGGAGTGGCAGTGGCGTTTTCTTGAGTAGTATAGGGTTCGCCGAAGTGGGAATGGCCCGCGTTTTGATCAGCCTGATCCATACTTGCTATATGAGTCAATGAAGCGGAACCATCAAACCGGTTCTTCGGGACGGGAACGCCGGAGTGAACGGAGAAAACGCCCGATCCAAGACCAAATAGCTGAGCGAAAAAGACTGTCATCCCATCCGCTACTTCAAGCTTCTGAGGATTGTTCCACATGTCTGCGGGGTTGGGGCTGATGCCGCCGATATACCACATATCCTGTGCGATGCCGTTTGCTTCCAGATAGGTCAGGGTGGCTTCATCGAAGATGATGAAGTAGGTACCGCCCTGGGAGTAGGACGCGTTTGCCCACAGAGCCGAATTGGATACCAGTTCTTCGCTCATAAAGCGGCGGCCGTCGGAATTGACGGCGGGGATAGCTTCCCAGTTGTACAGCATAAAGAGGGGGCTGGCGGCCAGCTCGTTGCCCTCGGTACCGTCAATTTTGCGGGCCACATTGTTACCTATCTTCCCACCCGAAAATTTAACCTACATTGCTGAAATGCTTAAAACAATGTTGAGATGCTTGTTATATGACTTTAAACATTATTTTTACGAATACTTTAAATTTTCAAAGTTTTGTGTAG